>JAYTTN010000579.1:0-4495 GCA_043745295.1 Fimbriiglobus sp.
GGCCCTTCACAAGGGGGTCATCGGTCACTTCCACGACCACGACGACGACTGGATGCTGGAGCGCGGTCGCGGCCGTCGCAACCGCGACGCCGGCGCGGAAGAACCGGAGATCGACCTGGAGGCGGTTCGGCGGAGTTTGCCCCCGCCGCCGCCTCTCCCCAGGGTCAAGAACTTCGAGCTGATCCCCCTGCGCGACGAAGCCCCGGCGGCGATTCAGTAGGGAGTTTCCTGCTGGCCGGCTTGCATCAAGAGGAGACGTTCCTCCGCGCCATCTTCCGAAGGGGGTTGACCATGCTCGAATCCTCGGCGTTCAAAGGGGCGGTGAACACGCCGGCGGGGGAAAAGCAGTTCGGGGGCGGTGCAGTCGTCCGGGGACATTTCCCCGACCGACCGCACCGCCCCCGACGGGCACGACGGCGTCAGGAGGTCAGTTCTTCACCCGCTTCAGGACGAGCAGCGCCATCGTCGATTTGGCGGGGGACGCGAACTTGTCGGGGCGGTCCTTCCCGGCCGTGTCGAAGCACACCCGCATCGCGTCGCCGTCCAGCCCGAAGATGCCGGGCATGGCCGTGCCTTTTCCTTCGCCCTCGGCGACCGTCGCATCGACGGTGTTCGGCTTCTTCGACGTGTCGATCTTGTGCGTGCCCGCCTGCACCACCTTGTCCCCGTCCTTGACGGTGAACTTGTCGCCCTCGAACGTGATCGTCATCGTCTTCCGCATCTCCGGCGGCAGCGGCTCGCCGCCGGTCAGGTGCGACTCGAACGTCCACGTCCCTTGCATCGCCTTCATCACCTTCTCGTCGTCGGCCTTGTCGTCCGCCGCGAACGCCACCCCCGCCCCGATTGCCGCCAGCGCCACGCACGCGCCGAACGCCACCATACGCCTGTTCATGACCGATCTCCGAAGTGAAGAGGTTGCCGTCCGGGAGTACCGCCGCCGCGCAGCGGGTTCCCGTTCCAGGATCAGCAAGTCCCGCGCCGGTGGTCGGAAATTGGTTGCGGTGCGGATGGTTGGATTCACGGCACAACGGCCTGAACGCGGCGGTAACACTCTCCCGAACCGGGCACCTCGGCGACAGTGAATCCCCGCCGTTCGAGCACCCGGCGGAGCTTGGGGTTCGGCTTAGCGCAGTTCAAGGCGTGGACGCGCCAGTCGAGCGCCGTCAAGCCGCGCCGCCGGGCATAGCGTTCCGCAAGAACCGCTATGCCCGGCAATACGCCTTCCCCGCCGCCGTCAATGTGCCCGAGTTCCAGAACCAACGAGTCGCTTTCGACCCAGAATCGGCCGAGAATCTCCGCAGTCCCCGCGCGGAAGACTAGCGGTACACCGCACAGGATGAGCGCGTCGATGTGATCGTCGGGAAGCGCGAGGACATCGTCGGGAGTGAGGCCGTCGAGAGTGATCGAGCGACGTTCCACGGGGTATCTCCTCACTGCGTGAAGGCGAACTCGCTGCTGGCGAAAAGCGCCTGCGCGAACGCGGTCCACGCGACGGCGGTGCGCTTGGCTTCGTCCTTCTCGGTCGCTTCCGACTGCTTCACGTAAGCGGTCACAAACGCGGTCGTGCGCTTCGCCTCGTCCGCCGTCGGAGCGCGGCAGTACGCCTGCCGGTAGGCGAACGCCACCCGCTCGGCGTCGCCTTTCCCGCCGGCGGCGATCCGCCGGGCGAACTCGGCGGCGCGGGCCGTCGCGAACGGGTTGTTCATCAGGAACAGCGCCTGCGGGGCGACGGTGGTGGCGACCCGGTGGCCGACGGTGACGCACGGGTCGGGGAAGTCGAACGTCTGGAAGAAGTCGAACAGCTTGCCGCGAATCACGGGCAAGTACAAGCTGCGGCGGCGGGTGTCGTACCGCACGTCGCCGACGTAATCCAAGTTCGCCCCGGCGTACAGCGTGCCGCCGACGGTGCGGTCGAGGGTGCCGGCCACCGCCAGCATCGAATCGCGGATGGCCTCGCGTTCACCACCGGCTTGGAAGCCGGTGCCACCAGACACAGACTTCCCGACGAACGGCGTCTGCGTCTCCCCGGCCAGGATGCGCGGGAACACCGGCGGCGCTTCCTCGCCGGCGGTCAGGTAGTTGCCCCGAACCTGCACGAACAGGTTCCGCGGCTGCGTGCCGTAAGCTGCGGCGGACCCGTCCTCCACGCCGAGGTAGAACCCAACGGGGCCACCGGCCCCCGTGCGCTCGAACGTCTTCGCCACGGTGTTCAGGTTCTGCATGGTGCGGGTGCTGGTGAACACCCCCAGCAGGCTGTTGTAGTCGCGGGTGGGCAGCGGGTCGAACTTGTGGTCGTGGCAGCGGGCGCAGCCGAGGGAGAGGCCGAGGAACGCCTTGCCGGTGGTGTCGAGTTGCTCGTCGGCGATGTCCAGCAGCATCTTCTGCTTGTCGGGTTCGGCGAGCACTTTCGGGCCGAGCGCGAGGAAGCCGAGTGCCGCGAGGCGGTCGCCCTCGTACCCGTCGGTCAGCAGGTCGCCGGCCAGTTGCTCCTTGACGAACCGGTCGAACGGCTTGTCCTCGTCGAACGCGCGGACGACGTAGTCGCGGTACTTGTGGGCGTTGCCGAAGGCGGTGTTCTCGTCCATGCCGTTGCTGTCGGCGTACCGTGCCACGTCCAGCCAGTGCCGGCCCCACCGCTCGCCGTAGTGGGGCAACGCGAGCAGCCGGTCCACGACCGTCTCGATTCGGCGGCGACGGCGGACGCGGTCAGGTCTTCCGGCGCGGGCGGCAGGCCGGTGAGGTCGAACGTCACCCGGCGGAGCGGCGTCCGCTTGTCGGCGGGTGGCGACGGCTTGAGGCCGGCCTTCTGAAGACTCATGTGGATGAACGCATCGACCGGCGACGCGCTCGGCGTTGCCTCGCGGTCGACCGGCGGTGTGGGTCGGGTGACGGGTTGGAAGGCCCAGAACTTCTTCTGCTCGTCGGTGAACAGCGGGCCGGCTTTCGGCTTGGCGGGTTCGACGGCGGCCGGATCGGCGGCGACGGCGGGAGTGGCAAGCAGCGCGAGGGCGAGAAGCACGCGGGACGGCATCGGCGGCCTCAGAAGTGCGGCGGGGCGGCAGCCTCAGTTTAGCACCGTTGGTCCCCTCGCGGGCCACTCGAATGGCTTGGTGGGCAGGGAGGAAACTGTTAGACTACTTCCACTCCGATACCCGAAGTGGGAGACCGACATGACGCGATCCGTCGAAGCCGTTATCGAGCCGTCCGGCGCGATTCGCCTGCTCGAGCCGCTGGCGGTGAGCAAGCCGACCCGTGTCCTCGTCACGGTCGTTCCGGAATTCTCGCTGTCCGAGGCTTACGAGGCGGCGAAGGCCGAAGCCGCGACCCCCGAGGCGTCCGCCTTGCGTGCCGCCGCGCTCGCCGACCACCGGGCCGGAAAGGGCGTGCCGACCGCCGAAGCGATCCGCGAATTCCAGCGCCTCGTGGCGGGGGCGAACCCGTCATGACGTGGACCGTCCTGTGGATGCGGCAGGCCATCGAATCGCTGGCCCGCGCCTACCTTTCCGCGGACGCTGGCGGCAACGCTTCCGCCGTGACCGCCGCCATGGCCGAGGCGGATCGACTGCTCGCCGCGAACCCGTCGGACGTGGGCGAATCGCGCCAGGGTACGGATCGCGTCCTCATCCTGCCGCCCGTCGTGGTCGAGTTCGAGGTGTTCGCGGACGAGCGCATTGTCGTCGTCACCGTCGCCCGCTACCACCGTCGCGGGTGACTCACTCGGCTCACCCCAACACGTACTCGACGGCGTGGGCCTCGGTTAAAGTCGGTATATCCAGGCGGTCGAACATGCGGTTCCAGGCGGACTCCGGCACCGCCTTCGCGCGGCCCCGGTTCCGCCGGCGGACTTCCGGGATGCTCGGCTCGACGTACACGATCCGGATGCGGGCGTGGTAGTCCGAGGCGATGTGGATGAGCTTGTCGCGCAATATGCGGGTGATGCTGGTCGCGTTCCAGATGAAGTCTTCTCGCGCGCGAAGCAGCTCCTTCGCGCGTTCGTAGGCCAGCGCGATGACCGGCGCTTGGTCGTCGGTCGGCGTCACGCCCAACTCGTCCCGGATGTCGTCCAGCGACACCGCCGCGCGGCCGTTCGCGTTCGCCGCGATCCAGGTGCTTTTGCCGCCGCCGGGCAACCCGGCCATCATCGTCACCTCGCACTGGGTGTCGTCGTACAGGTGCAGCGTCGGGTGGGCAGTCTCGGTGCGGAAGTAGGTGAACCGGCTGTGGTCGTTGGCGAACGGGTACGGCCCGTCCCACACCTGTTGCTCGCGGCAGAAGTCGGGGAACAGGGCGATCTTGTCGGCGGAGTCGGTCGGCTCCGAGACGATTCGCCCGCGATGGTCGGCGTCGGCGAGGATGGTGAGCAGGTCGTACCGGGTCGTGAACGACGGCCGGAGGACGGCCCGCACGGGGTCGGGTTTGCCCAGGAATTGCACCGGCAGGCCGTGCCAGCGGACGAGCGCGAGAATCGCCTCGCGGGTGTGGAACGGCGTCCCGT
>JAYTTN010000580.1:0-17038 GCA_043745295.1 Fimbriiglobus sp.
CGGACGGAAACCGTCGTCGGGCTGGCGAACGGAATCGCGGGCGACCGCGCCTTCGAGCGGATGCCGATCCTGGCCGACGCGCTGGAGGAAGCCGGGTGCGATTTGCTGTCGGTGCTGTTGCACTGCCGCGAACCCATCGCCCACGAGGACGGCTGCTGGGTGCTGGAGGCGATCCTCCGCCGCATTCCGCCGCTCACGCCCGCGCAGAAGGAAGAGTTGCTCTCCGAACTCCTACGGGACTTCGGAACGTGGCCGATGCCACCGGCCCCGCCGCCGAGTCGGCTCGTCGCGTTCCGCCGTCGGGCGAGCCGCGTCCTACTGCGGATGGCCGTCATCGGTTTCGCGGCGGCGCTCGCCGTCGGGGTGGCGCTGCTCTGGCTTTACCTGCTGTTGCGGTAGTTGTCACAGCGTCAGGAGGGCGCTACTCCACGTCAGGCCGCCGCCGAAGGCGACCAGCAGCACCGTGTCGCCGGCCTTGCACCGGCTGGCCCGTCGCGGGGATTTTTCTCGCCGGTGTTGACATGATATTGTGGTGGGTGGGCGGATAAAGTCAATTGAACGCGCAATCGATTAGTAAGACGACTGACATCGTGTTTCGTGTGTGAAGTAAAATAGCAAGTCTTGTACTGGACGCGGTTTGCGTCGGAATACCCCGATCTACGATTCCTCCAATAAAACAAGATTACGTCCAGTGCGGGAGATATCGGGCGTAGCGTAGCGACTCGCCGGCTTTGACATCCGGTTTGATCAACCCCGATTCAATCGTCGCCTTGATGACCTGGGTGACTGTCGCGCTTTTCGCGTTCGGAAGTTGGAACCGCTCCCGGAGACTCTGGTTCGTCATTGTCTGCCGCGTCACCCAGCGGAGGACGCAGTGCTGGTAGCACGCCCGGACCCGCTCCTCGCGGTCCATCCGGGAGAACGGCTTGTGCCCGAAGAGGATAGCCGCGGTGCGGCGGTGGTCCGTCTCGAACAGCGGCGCGGGGAGTTGGAACTTCTCGGCGGCATCGACCACTTGGTCGATGCCGCTGCTCTTCTCCTCGCAGATGTGCATCCGCCGCATCAGGTCGGCCAGCCGCTCGTTCCGCGACTGGTAGCCGTCGATGAACCGTTCGACGGGAACGATCGGCTCGCCGGGGTTCGAGATCTCGACGCGGCTGGCGTACACCTCGATCATCACCGACGTGCCGGGAACCGTGAAGTCCTGGTGGATGAGCGCGTTCGCCACCAGTTCGCGGATCGCGATCTCCGGCACCAGCTTCACCCGCCGGCGGATCGCCTTCTCGACGACTTCATTCTGCGGAAGCCACCCCATCACGAAGCCGACCAGGTTGGAAACCCGCTCGCGTAGCCGGACTCCCAGGTCCGGTCCTGCTGGGTTCTCAGTTTCGAGTCGCCCTGGTACAGCACGATTCTGGCAGCCTTGCGCGACACGTCGGGGAAATCCGCGAGCTGCCGCGCGAGCAGAACCGCCGCCATCCGGCGGATCGAGTACCCGTCCGGTTGTCGGTCGATGAGCCGCTCGGCAGTCAACTTGTCCAGCACGCCCGCCTGGGTCGTCGGGTACGGCGACTCGAACCGCTCGAACATCGCCTGCGTATCGAGCAGGTCGATGACTTGCTGAGCCGTCAACCCGCTCCGGGACGGCTCCTCCAGCCATTCCGGTTTGCCTTCGTCGAAGATGGCCCGCAGGCGGTCCTCGCTCGTAGGCACCAGTTCCTCACCGGCCCGCATGAGGTACTGGCCGTCCAGGTGGTAGGCCGTTCCGCGCGGGCGGGAGGGGATGTGGAAGACGACGACGCGGCCATCCGGGTGTTGGACGGCCTCAATGTCCACCCGGAAATCGACCGCCTGGAAGAGTTTCTCCGCCATCCCGATGGGGTCGTTGACCGCCAGCGAGCCGACCACCTGGCGCGGCGGCTTGTCGGCGATGCCGAACAGGAGGGTGCCGCCGCCCTCGTTGGCCAGCGCGACGCAGTACCGGCAGAGCTTCGTGAAGTCGTACTGGGTCTTGGCTTCCTTGAATTCGAGTCGCTGCGTTTCGGAGCGGGACTGCCGCCACAGGTCGATTTGGGCCGGTGTCGTGGACATCGTGTACGCCCTCCGGAGCGCGTGGCGTTTCGCGGGGGTCGGCGCGGAGGGCCGGCCCCGTCATTGCGGCGCTCTGCCACCCCTCACAGCGTGAGCAGCGCGCTGCTCCACGTCAGGCCGCCGCCGAAGGCGACCAGCAGCACCGTGTCGCCGGCCTTGCACCGGCCGGCCCGCACCGCTTCGTCGAGCGCGATGGGCACGCTGGCCGCCGACGTGTTGCCGTACTTGTCCAGGTTGACGATCACCCGCTCGGCCGGGAAGTCCATGCCCTCCAGCGCGGCGTCGATGATCCGCACGTTCACCTGGTGCGGGACGATGAACCGCAGCTCCTTGTCGAACCGCGCGCAGTCCTCGACCGCCTGCTCCACCAGCGCCCGCAGCTGCGCCACCGCGAAGCGGAACACCTCGCGGCCGTTCATCCGCAGGTGCCGCAGGTTCGGCAGAGTGCCCGGTCCCGGCGGCGGGTTCGGCGTCACCAGACTCGGCACCTGGATCAGTTCCTGCCGGCTGCCGTCGGCGAACAGGCGAATCTGGTGGATGCCGCGGCGGGCGTCGGTCGTGCCGCCCAACACCACCGCCCCGGCCCCGTCGCCGAACAGGATGCAGGTGTTGCGGTCGGTGAAGTCGCACACCCGGCTGAGCACCTCGGCCCCGACCACCAGCGCGTGCTTCACCGTCCCGCTGCGGAGGAACTGCTCGGCCACGGCGGTGGCGTACACGAATCCGGAACAGGCCGCCGCCACGTCGAACGCCGGCACCGTGCGGCAGCCCAGCGACGCCTGGATGAGGCACGCCGTGCTGGGGCACATGAGGTCGGGCGTGACGGTCGCGCAGATGATCAGGTCGATGTCGGCGGCGGTTAAGCCGGACGCGGCCAGGGCGTGGCGGGCGGCGGCGGTGCCCATCGTGGCGGCCGTGTCGCCGGGTTCGGCGTACCGCCGCTCGCGGATGCCGGTGCGGGTGCGGATCCACTCGTCGGACGTGTCCAGGGTGTCGGCGAACTCGTCGTTGGGCACCACGCGGGCGGGGACGAAGCTGCCGGTGCCGCGGATCAGGGCTTGAATCGGTCGGTCCATGTCGACTCACCCGGCGGAGAGGCGGGGGAACACGCGGTACGCGGATGGTTTAGGCTCCGCCGGCGGCTTCCGCAACCGCAAATACCCGATGCGAGCGGTGCGGTCGCGGACCCACCTCGCCGGTTCGGGAACGGGTGAGCGGCGGATGATTGACCGCGCCTGTCACTCCTTCACCAGTTGGGCGATCATCTCCCGCAGCCGCGCCTGCTCGGAGGCGAACCGCTCGCCGGTGGTGTCGTGTTCGCCCTGCATGCCGTCGAAGGTGCTGCGGACGCGGCCCTTCTTGTCCACCAGGTACAGCTTGCTACTGTGGTCGAACTCGTCGCCCGGCTTCGGCTCCGGCCGCTTGTCGGCGACGATCTTGAACCCCCGCTTCAGCAGCGGGCGGACGAGCTTCTCCTTGCCCGTCAGGAACAGCCACTTGGTCTCGTCCGCGCCGTAAATCTTGGCGTACGTCTTCAGCTCGTCGCGGCCGTCCCGCTCCGGGTCCACGGTGAAGCAGACCAGCCGCACGTCGTCGCGGTCGGCCAGCTTCAGGTCGGCTTGCAGTTTCGCCAGGGTGCCGGTGACGGCCGGGCAGCCCTGGGTGCATCGGGTGAACACGAACCCGGCCACCCACACCTTGCCGTCCAGGTCGGCGGTGGACACCTCCGCCCCGGACCGCTCGGTGAGGGTGAAGAACGGCGCGTCGAAGTACGCCGGCGGCTCGGCCGAGGTGAAGGTGTCCGTCGCGGCGACCGGGGTGCGGGTCTTGGCCAGGACCAGCGACACGACGCCGGCCGCCAGCAGGCCGAGGCCGGCCATCGCCACCGTCAGGACGACGACCGGCTTCATCAGGAACGGCGTGGCGGCGGTGGTATCGGGGGCGGACATCGGGGAGCTCCAGGACGGCGAAAGAAGTATTCTACGCCGCCGGCGGGGGCGGGTCACGGCGTCTCGAAGTCCCCTTCGCTCAGACTCAGCGCCGGCTCGGCGTCGGCCGGGCCGGTCGCAGTCGCGCGGGCCAGCACCACCTCGGCCAATCCGCCGGCCACGTCTTCCAACCCCTGCCGGGTGAGCGGCGGGAACAGGACGAACCGCGCGCCGAGGTCCACCGCCGCCGCCGCGACGCTCGCCCGCAGGTCGTCGCTCAGCTTGGTGTCGCTGACGACGACGGCCGCCGCGTCCGGGTGCCGGCGGTGCAGGTCGGCGAGCGCGACGGCCCAGGCGTCGGCGGTCAGTTCCGCTTGGAGGAAGGCCACGCACGGCCGGCGCGGGGCGACGGCCGCCGCGAACGCGCCCCACTGGTTCGCCGCGCGGACCACCCACTTGCGGTCGGCCGCCCAGTCGCGGAGTTGGGTCGCCAGCCAGTCGTCCGGCGCGCGGATCAGGAGCAGCGGCGCTTTCATTTCGCCTCCGCCGGGGTCAGGCCCAAGGCGTCGAGCCGGCGGACCAGCCGGGCGCGGGGAATGCCGAGACGGTCGGCGGCGGCGGTCAGGTGCCCGCCCGCTCGCGCCACGGCCTGCGCGATCAACCGCCGTTCGACTTCTTCCAACACCGCATCCAGCTTCACGTCCGTCACTGCCGGCAGCGGGTGCGACGCGATCAGGAACGCCTCGCGGACGAACCGGGGCAGGTGGTCGCGTGCGAGCTTCCCGCCGTCGGCCGCCTCGGTCGCCGACGCCAGCACGTCGGCCAGCTCCCGCACGTTGCCCGGCCAGCGGTAGGCGCGGAGGGCCGGCACCACGTCCTCGGCGACGGTCGGTTTGGGAAGGAGGAGTCGGTCCAGAAGCCGGGGCAGGTCGTCGAGTCGGTCGCGGAGCGGCGGCACGGTGATTTCCAGAGCGGAACAGTCCGTTTCAAAACTGGCCAGCAACTTGCCCGCCCGCACCGCCTCGGACGCCGACCCGGATGCGGTGCAAATCAGGCGCGGGCCGTTCTCCGTCGCGGTCCAATCGAGCAGCCGCCGCTGCACGTCGCGGGACAGCGCGGCGGGGTTCTTCAGCACCAGCGTGCCGACGTGCGGGCCGGACATCAGCCCGCCCTTGCCCGCCAGCAGCCCGTCGATCATGTACGGCTGCAACCCGGCGCACTCCAGGCCGAGGAACGCCCGTTCGCGCTTCGGCCCGATGCGGTGGATAACCCGTGCGACCGTTTCCTTGCCGGTGCCCGGCTCGCCGCGGATCCAGACCGGCGCGGCGGATGCAGAGGCCGCGCGCACCTGCGACACCAACCGGCCGGTGACGGCCGACGGCCCGGCGAGGGCTTCCAGGGTGAACCGCGCGGCGGTCGCGGCGCGCACCGCGCCGACGGCGGCCGGGGTGAACGCGGCGGGGGTGGGGTCGGTGTCGCCCACGACCGTCACCGTGCCGACCACCGCCGAGACCGTTCCGTCAGTGGCGAAGAGCGGGACGAAGGTCACGTCCCACCACGGCGGCCCGTCGTCCGCCCCGGCCATCGGTCGCCGGACGCGGGCCACCGGCCCGGCCCACGCCTCCGGCGGCGGGGCCAGGGACTTCCACAGCGGCGACGCACTCTCGCGGGTGTCGGAGAACTTCGTCCCCCGTAGCTTTGCCACGTCGGAGTCGGTGAGTTTCTCCCACGCCGGGTTGGCGTACCGCAGCGTGCGGTCGCCGCCGACGACGAACACGACCGTCGCGGACGCCTCGAACAGCGCCCGCCACGAGAACGCCGGCGGTGAGGTGGGGGATGGCATGGGAAAGAGTCACTTATCTATAGGAATGCACACGCGGAAGCCGATGTCACTCGCGCGAGTGTCTGCGTCTCCGATCTGTCGCGAATCGGCCCCGCAGTTCGTCGCGGGTTCGCGAAAACTCCCCCCTCGGTAGGGCAGATAGCCTTGCTTCAAGTCTACTGGTCGCGCGATGCACCATTCGGCGACGTTGCCTGCCATATCGTGGACGCCGAAGGCATTGGCCGGCTTGGTACCGATCTTGGCCGGCTTCTTCTCGCTATTCGCGACACAGACCGCGATCTCCTCGACTTTTTCGGCCTTATCTCCCGCCCCGTTGTAGAACTTGGTCCGCGTGCCGGCCCGGTAGACGTACTCCCACTCGTTCTCCGTCAGCAAGCGGAATTTGGTGCTGGTCGCCAGGTCTGCGATCTGGCAGAATTCTACTGCTTCGGCGTGGGTGACAAATTCCATGGGGTGGGACTCGGACGAGACTGCGACTGGCTCGGCTTTCCCCTTCGGCCCGTCAAAAGTTCGGAAGATTTTGAAGGCCGGTGCCAATCCCCTTTGCTTGGGCGAAATTATACTATACTGGTGTTGTGTCACCTCGTGTTTTCCCACCCACATCGCCTTTGCAATCAAGACAGTTGCCACCGCATCTCCCGCACTTTGCGTGTACTTGCCCGGTGGTATCAAAATCATTTGAATCGACGACGGTTTCGTCAGGAAGGTCACCTCGAACTCCTTCTCGTGGTGATCCTCGTCCAGGTATTTTGCCCACGCTAGTTGGGCGGTACGAACCGTCTTCGCGTCCACGCCCTTGTCGATGGTGCAGTCGAGTGCGGGCGGCCGTGTGCCGATAGGCAGGTTTTCGAAGTCCTTTTCGACCGCCGAGAACTTCGGCGGCGGGGTCACCGGTCGCGCGGCGAGTTCTTCGTCGAGACGGTTCGAGAGGAGTCTCGTCTCGCGCTCGGCCTCGAACAATCGCCTGCCCAATTCTGCCGCAGCCAACCCGTTGGAGTTCCGCGCCACCTCCGCCGTGAGCCGGTCGAACTCCTCGCGGGTCGGCGGGGCAGGGAGCTCCGGCGATGGCGGGACGACCAGCGTGCCCAGCCAGCCGAGACCGCACAGCCCCAGCACCAGCAAACCGAGCAGGGCGAACCGCCAGCGCCGCTCGCGGCGGGCGCGGGATCGCAGGTCGCCGTTCACCGATTCCAGCGTGCGGACGGAGGCGTTCAGGTCGATCAACTTCCGTCGCCAGGGTTTCGTCGGCCGGGCGGTGACGCGGGGCAAGTGGGCGGTGCGGATCAACTCCGAGACGAACGCGGAACAGGTGGGGAAGCGGTCCTTCGGGTCTTTGGACAGCGCCCGCGCGACCGCCGCCCGCTCGCCGTCGGTCAGCCCTTCCAGGTCCGGCACGGCGGACGTGTGCACCTTGATGAGGCCGACCGGCGACAACTCGACCTGCCCGCGCAGTTCGCGGTACGGCGACTCGTTGCGGCGGAGCCAGTAGTACATGACCGCCAGCGAGTACTGGTCCGACCGGTTACGGGCCGACCGGTTGTCGCACACCTCCGGGGCCAGGTAGTGCGGGGTGCCCTTGAACGACATCGACATGGAAGTCAGCGACGCCGACGCCAACTGGGCGAACCCGAAGTCGCTGAGCTTCGGCTGGCCGTCCACCAGCAGCACGTTGCCCGGCTTCACGTCGTGGTGGGCGTACTTGTGGACATCCAGGTAGTCCAGCCCGTCGGCGACCCGCTTCACCAGCCCCAGCGCCTTCCGGACGGCCATCGGTTCGCCGGCGAGGATGACAGCGTTCAGGCGGTCTTGCAACGACTCGTCCGCCCACTCCATGACGATGACGTGCCCGCCGTCCACCGCGCCGTAGCGGAGGATGCGGACGAGCGACGGGTGCGGATGTTCGCTGACGAATCGGACTACATCCAGTTCCGCCGGGATCGCGCCCGCCCCGTCGGTGCGGATGAACTTGACGGCCACGCGCTTCCCGGCGGAGTCCGTGCCGCTGTAGACGATTCCGGAACCGCCCTGCTTGTGGAAGGCGGCGACCGTGTGGCCGAGGACGACTTGACCGGGGTGCAGCGACATGGGCGACCTCACTGTTGAGGGACCGGACACGAACCATCTTACCGCATCGGACGAGTCGATCGGAAGGGGCGGGCTCGCCCTACTTCGTCCCGAACACGTCGCTCGTCGCGATGGCGCGCAGCATCACCTTCAGCGTCCTCCCGTCCTTCTTGCAGGCCGCGACCACCGCCGCCACCGTCGGCCCGTCGGCCAGGCCCAGCTCGCGGCCGAGGGCGTACGTCAGCAGCTTCCCGGCGAGGCACTTCAGGAACAAGTCCTCCCGCTTCAGCATGGCCGCTTGCAGGCCGGCGACGCCGACGATCCTGGTGCCGTCGGGCATCTCCGAACTGGCGTCGATCGTCGGGTCGGTCTTCTCGACGCGGCCCTTGTACCCGAACCCCTCCTGCTCCCGCCACTCGCCGGCCGCGCTGTAGTTCTCCAGGGCGAAGCCGAGCGGATCGATCTTGCCGTGGCACCGCGCGCACTGGTCCAGGGTACGGTGAATCTCCAGCCGCTTCCGCACCGTGGCCTTGTCGATGCCGGGCACCTTCGGGGCGATCTCGCCGGCGTTCGCCAGCGGCAGGCCGGGGTCGATGCCGAGCAGCGTCTTGAGAATCCACGTCCCGCGCTTCACCGGGCTGGTGCGGGTGCCGTTGCTGGTGGTCGTCAGGATGCTGGCCTGCGTCACGATGCCGCCGCGCTGCACGCCCTTCGGCACCGGCACCGCGCGGAAGTGATCGCCGCGCACGCCGGGGATGCCGTAGAACCGCGCCAGTCGCTCGTTGATAGTGACGAAGTCCGACTGGATAAAGTTCGTCAGGTCGCGGTCGGCGTGCAGCATTTCTTTGAAGAACGCCTCGCTCTCCTTCACCATGCTGGTTTCGAGGTGGCGGTCGTACTGCGGGTACAGGTCGGTGGCCGGCGGGTTCGCGCCCACGTCCCGCAGGTTCAGCCACTGGCCGGCGAAGTTCCGCACGAAGGCGTCCGCCTTCGGGTCTTTGAGCATCCGGTCGAGCTGCTGGCCGCGTTCGGTCGGGTCGCTCAGTTTGCCGGCGTCGGCCAGCGTCATCAACTCCGCGTCCGGCAGGCTGCTCCACAGGAAGTAGCTGAGCCGGACGGCGACCTCGTGGTCGGTCAGCTTGCGGGTGTCGGTGGCGGGTTCGGCCAGGAACAGGAAGTGCGGCGACACCAGCACCGCCGCCAGCGGCCGCTTGATCGCGTCCACCCGCGCCGCGCCGTCCTTCCGCGCGGCGTCGAAGTGTTTCAACTTGCCGGCGACCTCCTCGGCCGTCACCGGCCGGCGGTACGCTTTCCGCATGAACGTCGCCAGCACCGCCTCGGCGTACTTCCGCTCGTCGGCGGCCTTCAGGGGCGAGTCGAACAGGATTGCCGAATGCGACTTCGGCGGCCAGGCGTCGAACACCGGCCCTTCGATCTCGAACCAGTCGATCATCAGTTCCGGCCGGGCGAAGGCGTCGTTCCCCTGCATCCACTGGTTCTCCAGCACGCGGGGAATGCTGTAGGCGTACTCGAAGCCGATGCCGGCGGTCTCGGTAGTGAACCGCAACGTGAACTCGTGAACAGTTGGCTTGTCCGGCGTGCCGGCGGCGTCGAACTCGGCGACGGTGCGGGGCTGCGGGCCGAGCTGCTGCGTCAGTTTGATGCGCGGCGGGCCGTACTCGTACATGCGGTCGGTCTTGAAGTGTTCCAGGTCGCGGGCGTACTGCTCCTGCGTGTACTTGGCCCCTTTCGGGTTCTTCTTGTCCTGCTCGTCGCGGCGGAAGGCCAGCATCTTCGCGGCGGACGCCACCACCGCCGCGCGGTCGGGCACGCGGCCGGCGGCCTTCACCCGGACGACGTAGTTGCCCGCCACCGGCACGCGGAAATCCCGCGCCCCGACGTGCTTGTCCCAACTGTCGTGGTGGATCACCACCCACTCGCCGTCGGCCGTGTTGTTGCCGCCGTTCACGATGGGGTTGTTCTTCGGGTCGAGCCGCAGCCGCACGCGGTCCATCGCCGCGACGGTCGGGTCGAACCGCCACCTGACGGCTTTCGGCTGCTCGCCCTCCACCAGCGCGCGGTCGAGGATTTGCCGGGCGGCGTTCAGGTACGTTTCCAGGTGCAGCGGGGAGAGCGTGAGCGCGCCGCCGTTGTTGTCGAACCCGCCGGCGGCGGGGTCGGCCGGGAACCCGCTCACGTCGAAGTCGATGCCGATCAGGTCGCGGACGGTGTTCCGGTACTCGTCGCGGTTCAGCCGACGCAGCACGACCGAACTTTCCCGCTTCGCCAGTTCCGCCCGCACCGCCTGCCCGGTGATCCAGTCGGCGACGGCGGCGACTTCCTTCGCCGTCGGCTGCTTCTGGTCCTTCGGCGGCATCTCGTGGGCGTTCAGCACGTTGACGACTTCCTTCCACTTGCCCTTCGCGGCCGGGTCGAGGAAGTCGTTGGCCAGCTTGTCGGCGGCGGTGCTGAAGTCGCCTTTCGGCTTGTCACCCGTGTGGCACTTGGCGCAGTACGCGGCGAAGAACGGGGCCACCGTCTCGGCGTACCCGGCGGCGTCGGGAGCCACCTTCGGCGCGTCGGCGGCGACGAGCGGGGCGGCGAACAGAAGGGCGAAGAGGAGTGTGCGCATGGGGTGTGGTGTGGTGGTGTGCGGTATACGGGTGGTCCAGTTAGGCGGTCGCCCTCTCTTCACCTCTCGCCCCGTGCAGCGGGGGAGAGGTCGAACGCGGTGCGAAGCACCCGTTCGGGTGAGGGGGGCTTTCTAGTTGCTTTGCTCCCCCTCACCCGGCTCGCCTTCGTCTCGCCGACCTCTCCCCCACTTCGTGGGCGGAGAGGTGTTGGGTGGCTGGCTCCGTCGCCGAGGCGGCGGTTGCGACCAAGCCTTCACAACCCGTAGTCGGCGCAGGCTTCGGTGTACGTCGCGTCCAGGTCGATCATGAGCGGCGGGCCGCTCGCCAGCGGCAGCGGGACGGACGGAATCCGCTGCCCCACCTCGGCGGCATACGCCCACATGTCCAGCCGCCGCAGGCTGCTGTCCGGCGGCGTCGGCCGGAACGACGACACGTAGGTATGGCAGTCGGCGAGGCGCGGCCCGTTCGCCCCCAGCGCGGCGACCAACTCGTTGCTCAGGTTCGCGCGGCGGTTGGTGACGGTATCGACCAAGACGACGCCGATCCCGCTGCCGAGGTACGCCACGCATTTGTCCACGAGCTGCTGACGGGTGCCCGATCGGTCCTTGTTCGCCGGACTGATGAACTCCATCACGGCGACAATCCGCATGCCGTCCCGAACCGACACGATCTCGACCGCGAATTGGTCGGGGTAGACGGGCGTGAGGGTGCCGACGGGCGGCGGCAGGACGGCGGTGGACGGCCCGCCTTCGGCCGCCGGTTCGGACCAGTCGGGCAATTCCTCCCCCGGCGGCAGCTCGAATTCCGCGATGTCGGCCTCGGCGATGTTGCCGAGGTGAACCCGCGAGAACGCGCGGTATTCCGTGCGTGGGAGCGCCCGGTTGAGGTAGCGAATCGTGCAGGCGATCCACTGTGCCCCGATGGATGTCCACGGGGGGGTTCCGATGGCGCGCGCGTGGAAGTGGTCGAGTAGTGGCACGGGTGGGCCTCCGGGGACGTTTCCGAGGGTCGAGAACTGGTACTACAGGCCGTGGTCGGCGCAGGCTTCGGTGTACGTTGCGTCCAGGTCGATCATCAGCGGCGGGCCGCTCGCCAGCGGCAGCGGCACGGACGGGATTCGCTGCCCCACCTCGGCCGGGTACGCCCACATGTCCAGCCGCGGCGAGTTGCTGTCCGGCGGCGTCGGGCGAAACGAGGAAACGTAGGTGTGGCAGCCGTTCAGCAGCGGGGCCGTCATCCCCGTCCGCGCCGCCAGTTCGTTGCTCAGATTCGCCCGGCGACTGGTGATGGTGTCGATCAGGACGACGCCGATGCCAGAGCCGACGTAGCTGGTGCACTTGTCCACGAACTGCTGGCGGGTACCGGCCCGGTCCTTGTTCGACGGGCTGATGAACTCCAGCACGGCCACCAACCGCATCCCGTCGCGGGTGGCCAGAATGTCTACCTCGAATTGATCCGGGAACACCGGCGTGCCGGTCGCGGTCGGCGGCGGGGCGACGGCCGTCGCCAGTCCGCCGTCATCGGCCGGGGCGAATCCCGCCCACTCCTCACCCGGCTCCCGTTCGTATTCGCCGATGTCCGCCTCGGCCATGTTTCCCAGATGGGCGCGGACGAAGGCGCGGTATCCGGCTTCGGGTAGCGTGCGGTTCAACTGTCTGGCGACGTACACCATCCAGAACGACCCGATGGAGGTCCACGGGGCGGCTTCGAAGGCGGGTGAGCGGAAGTGGTCGAGCAGCGGCATCGGGGCGGCCTCCGGGGATGCGGATAGGATACCCCGTCCGGCGGGTGCGGCGCAGGTCAGACGGGCGACTTCGGCCGACCCGACGCTCGAGGGCTGCGGGTGCCAACGCCGGACGACCGGGCGCGGGAAAAGCGGTGGCCCCGAACGTGTAAGATGGGCACACGACTGATTTGCGCACGGCGGGGCGTGTACGTCCGAACAAAGAGAAAAAGCCGTCATGTGGCTCGACACCCCGGAAGCCGTGGCTTTTTGCCGCGGAATGGCGGAAAACCCGAACGACCGGCTCCTCCGTCTGGTGTAC
The DNA here is from genome assembly GCA_043745295.1 of Fimbriiglobus sp. Taxonomy (GTDB): domain Bacteria; phylum Planctomycetota; class Planctomycetia; order Gemmatales; family Gemmataceae; genus JALHQU01. Next base: position 12,605 of record JAYTTN010000580.1, read on the forward strand.
GCCGACTACTTGGACGAACGCGCCCGCGGCCCCGCCGACGCGGCCCACGCGGCGTTCACTCGGCTACAATGCGACGCTTCCGAAGTCGCCGACTCGGCTGAACGGAGGAAGGTGGAGGCCGAATACCTGGCCCTGTTCGCGGAACACTGGCTGGAGTGGTGGCGCGGCACCTGTCGCGTGGCGGGCCTACCCGCCCCCCGGCCGCAACGCGGTTGGCTGGGTGGCCTCTTCGGCCGGGTGACCGGGCGGGCGGCTTCCGCCGACGCACCCTACGAAGGAGTCCACAGCGAGTACCTGGAACGGGAACACCTCCTCGAGTCGTGCCCGGTGGTGAAGCCGGAGGTGCGGTTCGACGGGAGTGGGATCGTGCCCGATGGGACGGCCGTCCACGCCCTTTACGCCTGGGGTCAGCCGGACACGCTGAGCGTCTACCCGGCCACAGTCGGGGGCGCGGTCGGTGTGCCACGCGAGTTCCTCGTCCAGTGGGCTTCGCGGCTACCGCTCCGGCGGGTGAACCTCTACTTCGCGTCCCCGTCTGCCGAAGGGTTTCTGCCCGGAGACCTGCCGGCAGTCACCACGCTCGACCTCCAGAGGTGCGAGACACGGACGGTGGAGGCGGTTTTGCAACCCGGTGTGCTGGCGGCCGTCCGCGCGATCAAGCTGCACCCGAGGCTGAGAGGTGGACACGCCGGCCGACAAACAGCCGCCCTCCTGGCGTCGGGACACGCGGCGAACTGTCACACCCTGGCGCTCGGCCTGAACGATCCTGGGCAAACGGCCCCGCTGAGACAGATCGGGAGCATGTCAAACCTCGAACGGCTCATCGTGTACTTGCCCGACGCACTCCCCCATGCCGCGCTGAACCGGCCGTACCCAACCGAAGACTTCCAGATGTTCGCCCGGTTGCTGAACGCACTCGCGGACACAGGTTTGCCACCCGTGCTGACGCACTTGACGGTCGCTTTTCCCGGCAGCCCGGCCAACACGTTCACCAGGAATTACCCGGAAATCGACGCCGCCATCGGCCAACTGTGGGCGGGCGTCAGGGGCCGACCGGGGGCACTGCTGACGATCTTTCACCCGGTCAGTTACATGACCGAGAACCTGCCCGCCTCAACGGACGGCAACACGTCCGTCGGTCATCGGCCAACCACTTTCCGGCTGTACTGAAGCGGACGGCGGCGAAGGTCAGTAGGGCGACTTCGGCCGCTCCAGGTCGTCCGGGGCGAACGGCAGCGTCACCCGGAAGGTGGTGCCGACGCCTTCGGTGGACGTGACGGCGATCTGCCCGCCGTGGGCGGCGACGACGCTCCGGCAGATGGCCAGCCCCAACCCGGTGCCGCCGGACGTCCGCGCCCGCACCGCGTCCACCCGGTAGAAGCGGTCGAACACGTGCGGCAGGTGGCGGGGGGCGATGCCGACGCCGGTGTCCGCGACGGTCAACTCGACGGCCGCCGCGCCGGCCGTCACGGTCACCTTCACCTTGCCGCCGGGGCGGTTGTAGCGGATCGCGTTCTCCACCAGGTTCGCCACCACACGACCGAGCGCCACCTCATCGCCGAGCGTGACGGCGGGTTCCGCCTTCACGTTCACCCGCACCCCGCTCTGGTCCGCCACCAACACCAGTTGGGCGACCGTGTCCGTCACCAGGGCGGCCACGTCCACCAGCTTGTGGGCCGCGTCCGTCCCGCCGGCGTCGGCGCGGGCCAGCGTCAGCAGCCCGTCCACGATGGCCGTCATGCGGAGGACGGCGGCCAGGCAGGCGGTCAGCGCGTCGCGGTACTCGTCGGCCGAGCGCGGGCGGGACAGGGCCAGTTCGGCCGACGACCGCAGCACGGCCAGCGGTGTGCGGAGTTCGTGCGAGGCGTCGGCGGTGAACCGGGTGAGCTGGCCGAAGGCGGCGTCCAGCCGGGCGAACGTGTCGTTCAGCACCTCGGCCAACTCGGCCAACTCGCGGTCCACCCCGGCGGCGTCGATCCGTTCGGACAGATTGGCGGCGGAAATCCGCGCGGCGGCGGCGGTGATGGCGGCCAGCGAGGTGACGATGCGGGACGCCAGCCACCACGCGCCGGCGAACCCGACGACCAGCACCGCCGCCCCGGTCAGCGCCAGCCGGGCGGCGAACCGGGCCAGTTCGCCGTCGGTGCGGGCGGACGTGGAACCGACCAGGACGGTCGTTCGGATCGGGCCGAGCAGTGTCGCCTCCCACCCGCTGCGGACCGGGACGACGGTCGTCTCGCGGGACGACGGGCGGGGCGGCGGCCGGTCCGGCTGCACGCCGAACCCGTGGACGAACGTGCCGTCGTCCCGCCACACGGCGAAGTACCGCTCGCCGTCGTTCACCCAGCCGGGCGGGACGAGGCTGGCCTGGAGGTGATCGCGGGTCGGCGGCGGCCGGTCCTTCGGCGGGAATTTCGGCGGCCGCTCCTTGCCGTCCTTGTCCTTCGGCGGCAGCTTCGGCGGCAGACTCAAGTCCAGCTCGGACGCCGGCCAACTGCGGAGGGCCGAGTCGAGGTAGTTGGCGGCGGCTGTCAGGTCGCCCTCCACCTGCCGGTCGCGGGCCGCGCGGGTCTCGGCGTACAGCAGCCCGGCGAACCCGCCGACCACCGCCGTCAGCAGCAGCCCGGTGCCCAGTTGAAGCCGCCACCGGATGGACCTACCCATCGATCACGTACCCCAAGCCGCGGCGGGTGGCGATGAAGTCCTTGCCCAGCTTCTTGCGGACGTTCGACACGTGGACTTCCACCAGGTTCGAGAGCGAGTCGTCGTTCTCGTCGAAGATGTGATCGTAGATTTGGGTCTTCGTGACCACCTCCCCGCGGTGTCGGGCCAGCAGTTCGACGATGGCGTACTCGCGGGCGGTCAGCACCACTTCCGCACCGGCCAGCGTCACCCGCTTGGCGGTCGTGTGGATGGCCACCGGGCCGATGGCCAGCACCGGGTCCGGCTGGTTGGCCGCGCGGCGGATGAGCGCCCGCACGCGGGCCAGCAACTCGGCCAGCGCGAACGGCTTCACCAAATAGTCGTCGGCCCCGTGGTCGAGGCCGCGCACCCGGTCGCCGACGGTGTCGCGCGCGGTCAGCAGCAGCACGGGGGTTTTCCGCGTGCGGCGGAGGCGATCCAGTACCGCCCACCCGTCCAACTTCGGCAGCATGACATCGAGCACGACGGCGTCGTACTCGCACCCGACGGCGCGGAACAGGCCGTCCTCGCCGTCGGCCGCCTCGTCCACGGCGTACCCGTCCTCGCGGAACGCGCGGGCGACCACGGACAGCAGTTCGGGTTCGTCCTCGACGACGAGCAAGCGCACGGGATCCTCCGAAGCCAGCAAAGACTAACCACAGAGGCACAGAGGCACAGAGAAGACAGGAGAGAAGAGTTTCAAAGTTGTGTCTCTGCCATTCCTCCTTCTCTAGCTTCCTCTTCTCGGTGCCTCTGTGCCTCTGTGGTTAGTCTTCCCTCCCTGGCCTACTTCTTTCTCGCGTCGATGGCCCGCTTGGCTCCGGCGCGGGCATTCTCCTCCTGCTTATCGGTGACGGGCAGCTTCGGCACCCAGTACGCCCCCAGTTCGATGCCCTGGGTGCGGTGGTCCCGCTGGCTCTTGGCCGCTTTCGCGTGGGACGCCAGTGCCGCCGCCATCGCCTTGGCGACCGCCTCCGGGGTGGCGTCGGCCGGCAGCTGCGCGACCACCTTGCCGCTCATGCCGAACGTGTCCGGCGCGACGAGGACCACGCCGTCAACCGCTTTCAGACCGTCGAGCTTCGGGAACTCGTCGGCCGACTTCGCCGTGCAGTAGGTGAACCGGCCGAGGAACGCCTCGCCCCACGCCAGTTTGGCGACGGTCGCGGACAGGTCGGTTCGCGTCTTGCCGTCGGTCGCCAGGACGGCGACCAGCAGCAGCCCGTCGGCGGCGGCCACGTCCACGCCGAGCTTGGCGGTCAGCGTCACGGGCAGCGGCGGCACCACCTCGTTCACCTTCGGATCGACCGGGTACTTGGCGGCGACGGTCGCCATCTGTTTGGCCATGTCGGCGGCGTCGCTGAAGATGCCCCGCGCGCCGCGGCCGGCCCGCGTCAACTTGGTCCTGCCGTCCGGCGCGAGTAGTGCGAATGTGGTGTTCTGCGGCTCCCCGCCGCCGGGCGAGAAGACGGCCTTCGAGAACTTCGCCTCGGCCTCGTCTTCATACGTCGTCAGGCGGACGCAGACGAACTGGCGGGAGGCGGCGATGACCGCGGGCTGGGACAGGAAACTCCTGTCCATGTCTTGCTTGCCCGGTCACCACATGCCGGGGATGCCGCCGCAGTGCGGGGCGGCCGACAGGAACAGCATCGGCTTGCCGGTTCGCTCGGCCTCGACCAGGCCGGCGTCGAGGGTGGCGAACCACTGGATGCCGCCGTCCGCCTTCGCCTGCGGGCCGTCGTCCGTCTTCCCCTT
>JAYTTN010000581.1:0-17027 GCA_043745295.1 Fimbriiglobus sp.
GTCGAAGGTGAAGGCGTTCCTGGCCGACAAGTCGCCGGGCAAGCGGGCCAAGCTGATCGACGACCTGCTCGCCGACCCCCGCTTCGGCGAGAACTTCGCCCACTACTGGCACAACCTCCTGGTCAAGCGCGACCCGGACAACAACCGGCTCATCAAGACGCACGACGTGTTCCTGAAGTGGATGGCCGCACAGTTCAACCACGACAAGCCGTGGGACGCGACGGTGCGGGCCATGCTGACCGCCGCCGGCGACCAGGCCCTCGTCGGCGAGACGTTCTTCATCGTGGCGAACACCGAGATGGGCCAGCCGCAACCGCAGAAGGTGCTGGGCACGGCGTCCGCCCTGTTCCTCGGCAACCAGATGATGTGCGCCGAGTGCCACGTCCACCCGATGACGCCGGAGTGGTCGCAGGAGGACTTCTGGGGCATGGCCGCCTTCTTCGGCAAGACGCAGGCCCAGCGGGAGAACAACGGCAAGAAGAACCTGACCGGCGTCGCCAAGCTGACCGACGACGGCCCCGCCTTGAAGGGCAAGATGGCGACCGCCAAGCCGACCACCCAGGCGGACGGCACCATCCGCATCCCCGACCCGCGCAACGACGGCAAGTACATTGGCGTCGCCAAGCCGAAGCTGCTCGGCGAGCCGGTGGTGGACAAGACCAAGGTGAACCGCACCTACGCGGCCGACTGGATGACTGCGGCGAGGAACCCGTTCTTCGCCCGCGCCGCCGTCAACCGCCTGTGGGCGCAGTTCTTCGCCAGGGGGTTCGTCAACCCGCTCGACGACCTCCGCCCGGACAGCGTGCCGACCCACCCGGAGGCCCTGCAACTGCTGGCCGAGGAGTTCGTCGCCGCCAAGTTCGACGTGAAGCACCTGATCCGCGTCGTCGCCAACACCCAGGCGTACCAGCGGAGCAGCAAGACGCTGGCCGGGAACAAGGCCGACGAGGAACTGTACAGCCACATGGGCATGAAGGTGCTGGCCCCGCGGATGCTATTCCAGTCCTTGGCCGTGGCCACGTCCAACAACGTGGACGTGCCGACCGACGACCCGCCGAACGGCAAGGTGGTCAAGATCGACACGGCCGGCAAGGGGTTGTCCTTCTTCGACGCCCGCGAGTACGACGACAACCCCGGCGAATACAGCTACGGCGTGCCGCAGCTCCTGAAGCTGATGAACTCGAAGCTGCCGCCCGCGTGCGACGCCGCCGCCAAGACGATGGCCAAGATCGGCCCCCGCGACAAGGTGATCGAACACCTGTACCTGACCGCCCTGTCGCGGTACCCGACGGCCGACGAGGCGAAGAAGATGGCCGCCTTCGCCGGCAAGCACGCCGACGCGACCAAGGGCTACTCCGCCGCCCTGTGGGTGCTGCTGAACACCGCCGAGTTCGTGAACAACCACTGACGCTTTGCCTTGCGAGCCGCGACCGCGAGGGAGTGGCTTCTTCCGTTTGATCCGAGCCGGAAGCGTGAGCGACGGTTCTTGCCCAAGACCGTCGCTCACGCTTCTCCGACAGATCCCGCTCCCTCGCGGTCGCGGCTCGCAAGAACAAACCCAAACCAGGTACCCCTTCCCATGTCCACCGTCTCCCGCCGCGACCTGTTCCGCCTCGGCTCCGCCGGCCTCGCCACCGCCTGCGCCGCCCCGTGGTTCCAGACGCTGGCCGCCCGCGCCGCCGAGCCGAAAACGTCCGCCGCCAAGACGAAGTCGGTCATCCTCGTCTGGCTGATCGGCGGCCCGCCGCAGTCGCTCACCCTCGACATCAAGGCGCACGGCGCGATCAAGGCCGCGTCCACCGCCGCCCCCAGCGTGCAGATCAGCGAACACTTCGCCAAGCTCGGCAAGGTGATGAAGGACGCGACCGTCATCCGCGGCATGAGGACGGCCGACTCGAACCACGGCACCGCCCGCTACCTCATGCACACCGGCTTCCGCAAGGGGCAGAACGGCGTCGCCCACCCGGTGCTGGGGTCCATCGTCGCCCACGAACTCGGCGACCCGAAGGCCGACTTGCCGAACTTCATCTCGGTCGGGGCGGCCCAGTTCAACGGGTTCGGGGCCGGCCACCTGGGGCCGAAGTTCTCGCCCATCCGCGTCGAGGGCGGCGGGTTGGACGACCTCAAGCCGGTCGGCACGCTCGGCGAGTTCGACAGCCGGTCGGCCATCCTCGGCGACCTGAACGCGACCTTCCTGCAAGAGCGGTCGGCCGAGTCCATCCAGGCGCACCAGGTGACGCTCGAACGCGCCAGCCGGCTGATGCACACCACCAAAACGAAGGCGTTCGACCTGACCGCCGAACCCGCCGCCGCCCGCAGCCAGTACGGTACCGGCAAGCTGGCCGACCAGTTCCTCCTCGCCCGCCGGCTGGTCGAGAGCGGCGTGAAGTTCGTCGAACTCCGCCAGGGCGGATGGGACGTTCACAAGGACACGGTGCCGAAGACGAAGAAGCTGAGCGAGGAACTCGACACGCCGCTGGCCGCGCTGATCGCCGACCTGAAACAGCGGGGGATGCTGGACGGCACGCTGGTGATCGCCATGGGCGAGTTCGGCCGCAACCCGGCGAGCGGGTCGAACCACTTCAGCCGCGCGTGGAGTCTGCTGCTGGCCGGCGGCGGGCTGAAGCACGGCCGCGCGATCGGCGACACCGGCACCACCGGCGGCACGGTGGAGAAGGACCCGACCGGCCCCGGCGACTTCGTCGCCACCGTGTGCAAGGCCGTCGGCATCGACCCCAAGAAGGAGTGGGCCCTCGGCAGCGGCCGGCCCATCGACCTGGTCAGCAAGGGGAGCAAGCCGGTGGCCGAGTTGTTCTGACGCTTTGCCGTGAGGCAACGCCGAGCGCGACGATTGGTGTGGCGGACGGTCACTCCTTCCGCCACACCATTTCCGCCGTGGACGCGGTCCAGTCGGGGTAACTGCGGATCGTCGTCGTGCCGCGGAGGGTGTCGCCCTCCAGCTTGCCGACGAAATCCCAGTTGCGATCCGTCTTAATGGTGATCTCGTCCCCCGACCGCCGCCAACTCGCCTCCCAGCCGATGGTGTTCCAAAAGCTCTTCTCCTTGCCGTTCCACGCGCTCACGGTGCCGTCCGGTTGGAAGTCGTACCCCTGTCGCTTGTCGGGGTCGCTGTCCGCGTGCCAGACGCCTTCCAGACCCGTCATGTCGTGCCCGGTGAACCGGAAGTAAATGGCGAGGCCGAGGAGGGTGGCGAGGGTCAGGCAGACAAGCCCGGCGATGAGGTACGGGAGCCGGCTTCGGTGCTGCGGCCGCCGCGCGATCAAGGGGTGAGTCATGTGCGTACTGCTCCGACCGAGGTCGGACGACCGGGACCGCGGGCGAGATCGTCCGGTGCATTGATAGACCGCCTCGCACCGCTCGCGTCACCCGGTCGCCCCGCCACGTCTGCCGACGACCCACGGCATGACGGCGAAGAGTGCGAGCAACCCGTAGTAAACGGTGCCGGAAACGGGGTCGCGGTCGGCGAACACCTCGGCGAACGACATCCCGCGCAACCCGATGCCGACGGCGACTTCCGCCGCCAGCAAAACCGCAACCGCGATCAGCCCCACGCCGAGCAGTCGCGCCGTGTCGAATCCGCGGCAGAACCGGCGGACCACCCACCGCCCCGCCAGCGTGGTCGCCAGCAGCATGAAGGGCGATTCGATCAGTTCAGCGGCACGGACCCCGACGAGCGGTGCGACGGCCAGGACGCGGAGCGTGCCCAGCACGAACCCGGTGCCGAACACGAGGGCGAAGTACACGGCGGCGGCGAGAAGCACCTTCACCCCCTGCGATTGCGTCAGGCGTCGTTCACAGCAACCCCTGCCCGACGGATGTGGCGTCGCCAGCCGGATCACCTTCGGCAGCGGGTGTGGTCGGGCACGCCATCGGGCGGCTACGGCGGTTCCGGGCGATCACCCCGGTGAACCGGCACGCGCGGGCCGGTCACGCGGCGCGGGCCATCGCCGGGCTGGTGAACCGCATGCTCGACGCCCGAACGGGCCGTTCCTCACGGCCGAGGAACGGCCACGCCAAGCCCGTCCCGTATCGCGAATTCGATCTGGTCACTTCCCCACATCCAAGCACAGCACCTTGGTCGTGTCCCGCAGGTACAGCTTGCCGTCGGCCAGCGCCGGCATCGCCCAGCACTCGGCACCGCTCAGCACTTTCTCCATTATGCCGGTGAACGCGAACTCCTTCGGGTCGGCGGGGCCGATGAACAGCGTGCCGTTCTGCGTCAGGCCGATGAGGTGCTTGCCGGCGGCGATCAGCCCGCCCTTCTGGAGCTTGCGGCCCACCTCCGGCGGCGGCCAGTCCTCCACCGCCTCGCCGGTCTTCACGTCGACGCATTTGAATTCGTTGTTGTCGAAGCCGTACAGATACCCGTTGATATGCACGCAAGTCGAGTGGTGGTTGCGCATCACTTTGTTCGGCCGCATGTAGACCACTTGCGAATCCGTCCCGGTGACGTGGAACAGCGCGCACCCCTTGCCGTAGTTCGACGACACGAAGACGTAGTTCCCAACCACGACCGGCATGGCGACGTTGCCGTCGTGATCGGTCTTCCACGGCTGCCGCCACAGCACTTCGCCGGTCGCCGGGTCGAGGCCGAGGACCGATTCGCCCGTCACCGCAACCACCTGCCGCACCCCGCCGAGGATGGCAACCACCGGCGAGCTGTAGCCGTTGCGGTCGCTGCCGGCGGTCCATTTCGTTTCGCCGCTGTGCCGGTCGAGGGCCACCACTGATCCGTCCTTGCCACCCGCCTGCACGACGACCAGATCGCCATCGACCAACGGCGACGAGGCGAAGCCCCAACTCGGCAATGGCGCGCGGAACTTCTCCCGCAGATCGACCTGCCACACCACGCGAACCTTGTCGTTCGACGCATCCGGCTCGGCAATGCACTGGGAGATACCCGTTGCCCCGACGATGTAGACCCTGCCGTTCGCCACGGTGGGCGTGGCGCGCGGGCCGCCGGCGTAGCCGAGTTTGAAGGCCGAATAGTCGGCTGCGCACCGGTGTTCCCAGATCGGTTTCCCGGTTGCCGCATCGAGGCAGAACACCCGTTCCTCGGTGCCTTGCTTGTCCTGCGAGTAGACCCGGCCGTTCGCCACCGCCAGCGACGAGTACCCGCCGCCGCACGGCGTTTCCCACAACTTCTTCGGAGGCTTTGCGGCCCAGTCGGTGTTCAGGTTGGCGTCCGATCCCCAGCCGTCGCGGGTCGGCCCGCGGAACTGCGGCCAGGATCTCGCCGCCACGGCAGCCGCGTCGCGGACGGTCGATTGCGACAGGTCCACCGTCTTCAACTTCGCAATCTCCTCGCCGTTCTCGGCCTCGCGGTCCCGGTTCAGGTACGCCCGCACCCCGACGCCCAGCAAGACGGCGACGGCGAGCAAGCCGAGGATCAGCGCGTATCGGCGAGGGCGGGTCATGGGCAACTCCGGATGGCGGGGTATGCCTTTAAGGTAGTCCGCACTCTCCGAGTGCGGGTACGACGGGTGCGAAGACCGCACTCGGAGAGTGCGGACTACCTTGTCTTCTTCCCTCATGCCCTCCGGAGTGGCCGCGAATGCTCACCGGCAAACAGGTCCGCGTGCGGGTGGTGAAGACGAAGATCCTGCCGCAGTACATCCACGCCGACAACCGCGACTGGGTCTCGGTGGCCGAGCAACTGCTGTTCGCCTACCGCGACGCGCCCGGCCGCACCCGCGGGGAGATCGAAGACGAGGTGGCGAACCTCGTCGGCGACGGCCCCACGCAACTCGTGCATCAGGGGCTGGCCAAGCTGCTGGAGGACCGCTGCGAGTTCGAGGTGGCGGCCGACTTCCCCCCGGACCAGATCCGCGACACGGTCTTCGCGGTGTCGTCGCGGGTGCGAACCGAGACGGCCAAGGCCGGGCTGGCGTTCGACCGCGCCGCCGTGCTGACCGAGGCCGCCGCCGAACTCGACCTGACCGCCGCGCAACTCGATGCCGGCCTGTTCGCCGACCTGAAGGACGAGCAGCGGGTCATCACCTTCGACGACTGCACCCCCGTTCAACTGCTGCACCGGTACAACGTCGCCCTGGCGCAGGCGGTGCTGTTGCGCAGCACCGGCATGGAGGTCCGCGTCTGGGGCGAGACGCCGGCCCGCTTCCGCCAACTCTTCCGCGCGGTCAAGTTCCACCGGCTCATCGGCTCCATCCGCAGCACCGACGGCAACGGCTACACGATCACCCTCGACGGCCCGCTGTCGCTCTTCTCGTCCACGCAGAAGTACGGCCTGCAACTCGCCCTCTTCCTGCCGACGCTGCTGCACTGCAAGGCGTTCGACCTGGTGGCAAAGGTGCGGTGGGGCACGCAGAAGGCCGAGAAGACGTTCGCCCTGAGCGGCACCGACGGGTTGAAGTCGCACCTGCCGGACTTCGGCGTCCACACCCCGCGCGAGGTGAAGCTGTTCGAGGAGAACTTCCGGGCGAACGTCGCGGACTGGGTCATCTCGGACGACCCTCACCCGATCCCGGTGGAGGGCACCACCTGGGTGCCGGACTTCACCCTGACGCACACCCCGACGGGCAAGCAGGTGTTCGTCGAAGTCGTCGGCTTCTGGCGCAAGGTGGACGTGGAGCAGCACTACAAACGGTTGAAGCGGGCGATGGCGGGTAAGTTCGTGCTGGTCGTTTCGGAGGCGTACCGCGCCGACGAGGGCGAGGAGTTCGCGCTCGGGGCGGAAGTCTACCGATACAAGCGAACGCCGGTCGCCGCCGAAGTGGCGAAAGTGGCCGCCGGTGTCATCGGCGAGCGGTGAAGGCTTGGCTCCCCTCTCCCCTGGGGAGAGGGGTACAAACACAAACCACACTCGTGTTCCCACCCCCCGCACTCTCCGCTTAAAATACCACTCCTCTCGTCACGCCTCTGGAGTCGCCCATGCCTCGGCTGGTGCGGACACGGCTGTCCGCCATGATGTTCCTGTTTTACGCCGGCCTCGGGGCCTGGGCCGTCACCGCCAGCACCTTCCTGCTGTCGTCGCCGATCAAGGGCGGGCTGAACTTCACCACCGGCGAGGTCGGGTGGATTTACTCCACCTTCGCGCTCGGGGCGATGCTGGCGAACCCGTTCGTCGGTCTGCTGGCCGACCGGCTGTTCCGCGCCGAGCGGGTGTTCGCCGTCGGCAGCCTCGGCTGCGCCGCGTTCCTGTTCGCGTCCTGGTGGTGGTGCCAGGCGAACGCCCCGGCCATCGACGGCGTGTACCGCACTGTGGCGGCCGACGTGATGACGCCGGACATGCCGCGCCTGGAAGCCGTCGCCGGGATGTCGAAGGACGACGTGCCGGAGGCGGTCAAGCTGGCCCTCGACAAGGTGAACGACGACCCCCGCATGCGGGCGGCCGCCGGCGGGGTGTTCTGGCCGCTGTTCGGGCTGATGCTGGCCCAGGCGGTGTGCCTCCAAGTGGCGCTGCCGCTGACGACCGTCCTGAGCCTGCGGAACCTGGCCGACCCGACCCACCAGTTCAGCCGCACGCGGCTGTTCGGCACGATCGGCTGGATCGCCGTCGGCCTGACGATGGGCCTGATCCTGAACCCGGTGTCCGCCGACCCGTTCCTCCTGGCCGGGGGGATCACGCTCGCCGCCGGTCTGTACGGGCTGACGCTCCCGCCCACCCCGCCGAAGGGCCGCGGCCGGTCACTCGCCGAGTCGTTCGGCCTGCCGGCGTTCGGGCTGTTCAAGGACCGGTCGTTCGTCGCGTTCATCCTGGTGGCCCTGCTGCTGTCGCAGATGAACCAGTTCTACGGCGTGTACGGGCACCGGTACCTGACCGACGCCGGGTTCCACAAACCGGAGCGGTGGATGACCATCGGGCAGGTGGTGGAGGTGGGGTGCATGTTCGCCATCCCGCTGTTGAAGCCGAAGCGGACGATGAAGTGGCTGATGCTGGCCGGGGCGGCCGGCGGAGCGGTGCGGGGGGCGGCGATGGCGTGGGGGCCGGACTGGCTGATCCTCGGCCTCGGCGTGCCCATGCACGGGTGGAGTTACGCCCTGTTCTTCATCGTGGCGGCCACGTTCATCGACCGGGAAGCGCCGCCGCACCTGCGGGCCAGCGCCCAGGCCATCGTCGCGTTCGTGGCCGGCGGGCTGGGGCCGTGGACGGGGAACATGATGGCGGCGGCGGTGGTGGACCACTACCGCACCGGCCCCGTCATCGACTGGGCCGGCGTGTGGGTGGTGCCGCTGGTCGGCTGCGCGGTCGCGGCGGCGGCGTTCGCCACCTGGTTCCACACGCCGACGGAATCGGTGGCGGATCGGGCGGGGGTGAAGCCCCGCGACCGCAAGACGGCGGCCGAGGTTGCGGCCATCGCGGGGTAGCGGCTGCCCAAGTCGCAACGGGGTCGGCGTCACTTGGCGATCTTCAACCGCACGCTCTTGGCGGCGTGTTCGGTGTTCTTCCGCTCGCTGCGGGACAGCGCCACGATGGGCAACTCCATCGGTTGCACCCACGGCTCGCAGGAGATGACGATCTCCCGCTCCGTCTGGTCGGGCAAAACCAAGATACCGCTCAGCCCGATGTTCAGCACCTTGACGCCGTGCGGCAGCCCGCGCACGTCCAGCGGCACCCTTCCCTTGAAGTCGCCGAGCCGCTCGATCTTCACCGTCAGCCGCGTCTCGCCGCCGGGTCGGATGGTGACTTCGCTCAGGTTCGTCGTCGTCGTCAGGTCGCCCGGTTCGCGCACGGTCGGCGTGCCGCCGGCGGCCTCGCGCGTGGCCGGCTTGCCGAGAATCATCGCGGTACCGACCGACTTGAACGCCGCCACTTTATCGACCTTCTCGACACCCGCGAACAGGGTGACGGTGGCCGACGTTTGCTCGGCTTCGATGACCGTCGGCGGGGCGCTGAAGGGGGACGCCAGCTCGCCGAACGTGACGGCGATGGGTCCGCTGAACCCGTCGATCCTCTTGGCCGTGATGGTCAGCGGGACACCGCCGTTCCGCCACGCGGCCGGGTTGTTCGGCGACACGCTCAGGGTGAAGTCCGGCTTCGGCGGGCGAACGGTCAGCCGGTAGCCGAAGTTCGGGCCTCCGGCGTTCCGCGAGTCGGTGATCCGCACCTGATACGCGCCCTCGGCGGGAGGGTCGAACTCCAGCATCGAGTCTGTCCCGAAGCCGTCGCCGCCGTCGTCGTTGCGGTACGCCATCTGGAATACCGGCAACCCATTCGGCGGGAACGTCGCGCCCGGCGGATGCAGTTCCACTTTGTACATCGGTGCATTCATGGCGTGGTGCGTCGGCGTGGTGCCGAGGAACCCGGCCCGCTTGCCGCCGGCCTGCACGAACTGGCAGTCGTCGTCCGGGTTCTTCGGCAGCGCCTTGATGCGGAGCAGCTCGGTATCGACGAAAAGGTAGTCGTTCGTCCGCAGTTCGTTCCACGCCTCCAGCCGGATGCCGGGGCCGCTGGCGTCGTGGTCGCGGAAGGTGACGTAAGTTTGGGCCACACTCCGCAGCACCGCGCGGGGGACCGGCTTGCCGTTCGCGTCCTGGATTTCGATGGCGGAATCGAGCGGCGAACCGAGTCGCCCGGCGTGAACCTCGACGATCAGTTTCTCGCCCCTGGCCGCCTTGAACCGGACCACCTGCGCGTCGCCGGGCTTGGCAATGATGCCGTCGGCCGTACCGGGGACGCGGATGTCGGCCCCGTCGTTCGTCGCCACCGCCGACGGGAATTCGCCGACGGCGACCGAGGCCATGCCGAGCGGCGTTTCGCCTTTCACCTGCGGGATCGGCACCGGAACGCGGCTGCCGATCTCCGCCGTCGCGGGCACGGTCAGCGTCACCGTGCGGCCCATCGACTCGCCGAGATTCGCGCCGTCAACGTGGACCGTCACCGTCTTGCCGCGCTGCACGCCGAGTGGGAAGACGCCGGTGACGACGGGGATGTCGCCGACGTTCAGCTTGTACTCGAACCCCGGTCCGCCGCGGAACTCTTTGTCCGCCACGCCGACGGCATAGGTGCCGGCCTTCGCCGCGACAAAGCCGAGCAGCCCGCTGCCGGACTCGGCAAGCACTTTGCCGTCGGCATCCGTTAGCGTCAGCACACCCTCCAGTTTCTTGGCGTCGGCCGTTTGAAGCTGAATGCCAATCTGCTGACCGGCGGTGGCATCGAAGCGGAAGAAATCGACATTGCCCGCCCGATCGAGCGCGCCGAGGACCGTGACCGGCAGTGCGACCTTCGCGGCCGTGCGAGCGGAGTCGGTGCCGGCCGGCTCGTTGATCGCCGGGAACCGCGTCACCGGCTTCGGCCTCTCCTTCGCCGGCAGGGGGGCGAACGCCACCTTCCCCGTCGTCGGGTCGATCAGTTGCAGCACGCCGTCGAAGCGGCCGACCGCCAGTTGTTTGCCATCGGATCGAAGGGCCGCACCGAGGATCGTTTCCGGCTGGGCGGGCAGCGTCGCCTTCTCGGCCAACTTCGACACGTCCCACGATTTCACCACCCTGTCGTCACCCACGCTGAACAGCGTCTGGCTGTCGGCGGTGAAGAGCAGCTTCGTGACGGCGGCCTGGTGCGCGAACGCGGCGCGCGTCAGGGTTCCGCCCTCGGCGGTGGCGTCCCACACCCGCACGCTCTTGTCCACGCCGGCCGCCGCCAGGTGCTTGCCGTCCGGCGACCACGCCACCGCGTACACCCAGTCGGTGCTGTCGCCGAGCGTGTACAGCCGCTTGCCGGTGGCCGTGTCCCACACCTTCACGGCGCGGTCGGCGGCCCCGGTCGCCAGCAGCTTGCCGTCCGGGTGGAACGCGACCGCGTACACGGAATCGCTGTGGTCCGCCAGCGTCAGAGCCGGTTTGGTGGTGTCCGACAGCGCCCACAGTTTCACCGTCCGGTCGTAGCTGCCGGTGGCGAACGTGGTGCCGTCGGGGTTGAAGGCGAGGGCGAGGACGGCATCCTTGTGCGCGGCGATCTCGGCGGCGGGCTTCGGCGGCGGCGCGTTCGGGTCGGCGATGTCGTAGAGGCGCACGACACCGGACTTGCCCGGCTCGCCGCTGGCAACGGCCAGCTTGCCGGATTTGGAAACGGCCAGCGCCGTGACGCGCTGCGTCTGGCCGGGCAGCTCGCCGACCACGTCGCCGGACGCCGGGTCGATCAGGTGGACGACGCCGCGCGTGCCGGCGGCCAGCCACTTGCCGTCGGCCGAGTACGCGACGGCGGTGACGGCCGGCGGCGCGGCCTGCGCGAGCGTGGGGAGAAGCAGCAGGAGGGAGAGAAGTCGCATGGTAGGTTCCTGTTCTGTTCTTGGCGAGCGGGGGGCGTAATCCCCCTGTTTCTTGGCATGCAAACAGGGGGCTTACGCCCCCCGCTCGCCCGGAATGAGGCACCTCAGTGGTTGAACAGGAACTCCTTCCCGGTCAGCACGGCCCAGATGACATCCTCGATGGCGTCCTTCCGCGCGGCCGGGCCGTCCTTGCCGGCGTCGGCGAGTGCGGCGAGGAACTTCTTCCGCTCCTCCGCCGTGGCGGCGCGGGCAAGAGCGGCGGCGAACAGCTTGTCCACGACCTCGGCGTCCGTCAACTTCACCCACTTCTCCACCACGGAGTTCTTGTCCCGCAGTTTGTCGTTCAGCGACTTGCCGTTGTTCAGGTGCAGGGCCTGGCTGACGGTGGCGTCCTTCGTCACCTCGCACGAACACGTCACCGTCCGCTCGGCGCGGCCGAAGGCGTCGAGGAACTGCGACACCAGTTGCGAGTCCGGCAACTGCATGGCCCGCGTGCCGGCCGGGTAATGCGGCACCGCTTCGGCCCCGCCGCTGACGCCGACGGTCCGCTGGTTGAACGGCGTCGGCACCCCGCTCAAGTCCGAGTAGGCGTCGAGGAGCACCTCCGCCGACAGCCGCCGGAGCAGGTAGCGGGAGTAGAAGCGGTCGTCCGCCGCGTTCGCCGGCAGCGGCTTGGAGCTGCGCTGGTACGCGGCCGAATTCAGGATGGTCCGCATCAGGTGCTTCGTGTCGAACTTGTGATCGACGAAGTCCTTCACTAGCGCGTCCATCAGGTCGCGGTTGGTCGGCGGGTTGGTGTCGCGGATATCGTCCTCCGCTTCCACGAGACCGCGACCGAGGTAATTCTTCCACACGCGGTTCACCACGGCCGGGGCGAAGAACGGGTTCTTGGCGTCGGTCAGCCAGTCGGCGAAGTAGTCGCGGCGGTCGGTTGGGCTGTCGGCCGGCAACGGCTTGCCGTCGAGCGGCGTCGGCGGCATCGCCACCCCCCGCCGCAGGTGCCGGGCCTCGCCGGTGGTGGCGCTCTGCACGACCACCTCGCCGGCGCGAGTGCCGCTCTTCCGGGCCACGCGGCTGAACAGGTTCGCGGCACTCCAATACTGGTCTTGAGTCCACCGTTCCAGCGGATGGTTGTGGCACTTCGCGCACGCCAGGCTGGTGCCCATGAACGTGAC
Source organism: Fimbriiglobus sp. (assembly GCA_043745295.1). GTDB lineage: Bacteria > Planctomycetota > Planctomycetia > Gemmatales > Gemmataceae > JALHQU01. Next base: position 12,425 of record JAYTTN010000581.1, read on the forward strand.
GGCGGTGGACTCCATCACGTCGGTGGCGTCCTTGTGCAGCAGGAAGTAGTTGGTTCCGCCGCTGGTCAGGGTGCTGCCCGACGCCGTGAGGATGTCGCGGGCGAAGCGGTCCCACGGCTGGTTGTCCGCCACGCTGGCGCGGACTTTGCGGTAGAAGCTCCACGCCGCCGACTGCGGCAACTTGCGGGTGGAGACGAGCATCAGGTCGGACCACTTGTGCGCCCAGTAGTCCACGAACTCCGGCCGGTCGAGCAACTTGTCGATGACCTTGGCCCGCTTGTCCGGCGACGGATCGGTGAGGAACGCGGCGACCTCGTCCGGCTTCGGCAGGATGCCGCAGGTGTCCAGGAACGCCCGGCGGAGGAACTCGGCGTCGGTGGCTTGCGGGGACGGCGGCAGCTTCAACAGTTCGAGTTTCTTCAGCACCAGTTCGTCGATGAAGTTGTTCTTCGGGGCTTTGGTGAATGCACTGGCGTCCACGGCGTTCGGGTAGGGTACGGTCACGGTGGCCGTCACTACCTTCGTGCCGAACAGGGCCGACACCGCCGTCTCGCCGTGGCCGATCACGCCGACCGCGCCGTCCTCGTCCACCGTCGCCACCTGCTCCTCGCTGCTGGCGAACTTCGCCCACTTGGTCACGTCTTCGGTGCCGCCGTCGGTGAAGGTCGCGCGGACGATGAGTTTCAGCGCGTCCTTCGGCTTCACGAGCGACAGCGGCGGAAAGATGTCGAGCTTCTCGACGGTCACTTCGCCGGGTTTCGGGCCGGGCGCGCCGGCGGCGATCCACTCGCGGAGCAGCTTGCCGCTGTCGGAGTCGGCGTCGAAGCGGGTGCCGCCGCCGTGGGGCAGCGCGCGGGTCGCCTTTTTCAGCATCAGGCTGGCGTCCGGCTCGCTGCCGTCCACCCGCCGCCCGCCGGCCTGTCGGGTCAGGGCGAAGTGGTCCGCGTCCGGGTCGTACCCGCGCAGCGACAACTTCAACCCGCCCTTCCCGGCCAAGGCCCCGTGGCACGCGCCGGAGTTGCAGCCCGATCGGGTGAGAACGGCCTGGACGTGCCGGGTGAAGGACCAGTCCGTCGACCTGTCGAAGCCGGTGACGGTCACGGCGACGGTCGCGGTCTGGCCGTTCGCGGTGGCAGTGATGGTCGTTTCGCCGTTGCCCGCCGCGCGGAGGTTTCCCGTGGCGTCCACCGTGGCCACCTTCGGGTTCGTCGAGGTGAACTTGGCCTTCGCCGTGTGGTCGGCGGTGGCGCGACCGGCGGCGGTGTCCACGACCGCCACTCGCTGTTCGGCGCGAGGGCCGAACAACGTCACCGCGCCCGGCAGCACGGCGAGTGTGTCCGCGACGGCGACGGCGGGCAACAGGAACAGCAGGGAGAGGGCGTATTTCATGGGTGCGATCCGGTGTTATCTCAACCCGTTGACCAGAAGGATGACGGCGACGAGCCAGTTGTACAGGGCACCGAACGCCCCCAGCACGATGCCGACGATGGCGTGGGCGGTGCCGCCGTGCGCCGGGTGGCGGCTCTTGTGCTTCAGGCCGAGGATGCCGAACACGACGGCGAGGATTCCCAAAACGAGGCCGAGGACGGGGAGCAGGCCGACCACCCCGCAGTAGTACCCCGCGAGGGCCATGCCGTTCTTGTACGGGATCAGCCCGCCGGTCGCGTCGCCGTCCTCGTCGTACTCCCGCCGGCGACGGCGGCGCGGGCGGTCGTCGTCGTCGTCCCGGTGCGGGCGGCGGGCGCGGCGGGGTTCGTCGTCCTCGCGGTCGTCGGGGGGCATTGGAGGCTCCGTGGATATCAGAACAGCTCGTTGATCGGCTTCACGGCGTAGTCCATGGCCGGGATCGGCCGCCCGCGGGCCGCGCTTAGCGGCGAACCGGTGCCGTTTCCTCTTCGGCCGACCGCCCGATCCGCCCCGCCCGGCTCACCGCCGTCTGCAACTCCGTCAACACGCGGTCCCAGTGGAACGCTTCCTTCGACGCACTCTGGTAAAGGCCGTAAAACGCCTCCCAGTCCCGGTCCCCGTCTTCGGCGGTCATCTCGGCGACCAAGTGTTCCGAGTCGGAGGGGCCGTCGAATTCGTTAATTCGCACGCGCACCCGATCCGGGTCGGCCGGCGGGGATTGGAAGATCAGTTCGACGGACAACCCGCCCAGTGACAGCCGGCAGCCGTAGTCGTACCCGTCGTGCGGGAGCCAGTTCACCTCACCCGCGTCCGTCTTCTCCCGGAGCTGTCGCAGCAGGTCGAGGAGTTGGTTCTTGGGGATCATTCGCATCTCCTGTTCGCCGGGGGAATGGCGATTGGAACTCGTCGAGCAACACCTGCGTCGCCCGGAGCAACTCCTGCCACTTCTTGGCGGCTGCCAAGGGAGCCGTCGGTTTGCGCGCCTTGGCCGCGAACCGCTGGGCGAACGTCCGCAACAGGTCGGCGAGATCCGCCGACCGCGCGGACTGTTCCGGCATCTGCCCCATCATATCCGCCAAGTCGTTGCTCCGCGTGGACGCCAGCACCCACGCCTCGGACTCCGCCGCCGACCGTGCCTCCGCCAAGTACCGACCGGCCAACCCGCCGATAAACCGACGGAACGCGGTTCTCATCTCCCCCAAGGTTTCCTCGGAGGCGCGTTCGGCGGCGACCGCCGCCGCCGTCGTCTTCTTCACCTGGAGGATCGTGTACCAGAAGCCCAGGACGCCGACGAGCAAGCCGAAGGCACCGATGTAGAACCCGACCGCCGTGTAGAAGTCATTCCAGGAAGAATCGAGGGCGAACACCGTCATCGCGTCGTCCTCCGGGTGTTCAGAACAGCTCGTTGATCGGCTTGACGGCGTAATCCACGGCGGGGATCGGGCGGCCTTGCGGGCCGGGCAGCTCCTTGTGCGGGTCGAGTCCCAGGGCCTTGTAAATGGTGGCCGTCACTTCGGCCGGGGCGACGGGGCGGGTCTTCGGCGCGAAGGCGTGTTCGTCCGACTCGCCGACCACGACCCCACCCTTCAGCGGCCCGCCGCCCATGATCATGCTCCAGCAGCCGGGGTGGTGGTCCCGTCCGCCGGCCGGGTTGATTTTCGGCGTCCGGCCGAACTCGCCCGTCGCCACCACCATCGTCGTCTTCAGCAGCCCGGACTGCGTCAGGTCGTCCATCAGTGCGGCGAACGCCCTGTCGAAGTTCGGCGCGACCTGCTTGGCCATTTCGTCGATGTCGGTGAACGGCCGCGACCCGTGAATGTCCCACGTCACCTCGTCGAACACCGTCTCGAACATGTTCACGGTGACGAACCGCACCCCGGCCTCGATCAGCCGGCGGGCCATCAGGCACGACATGCCGAACCGCGTCTTGCCGTACTTCTCCTTGGTCTTCTCGGTCTCCTTCGACAGGTCGAACGCCTCGCGGGCCTTGGCGCTCGACATCAGCTTGTAGGCGAGGGCGAAGTTGTCGTCGAGTTGCTTGGCGGCGGCACTGCTCTCGAACGTGCCGACAGCGCTGTCCACCGCGTCGCGCAGTTTTTGCCGGCGGTCGGCGCGGGCGGGCGAGATGTAGTCCGGCGACAGCAGGTCGGGCACCTTGAAGTTCGGCACCGACGGGTCGGCGTTCAGGACGAACGGGTCGTGCGACTTGCCCAGGTATCCGGCGGTGTGGCCGTGCGGCAGGTTGCCCCCGGTCTTCCCGATGGGCCGTGGGAGCAGGACGTGCGGCGGCAGTTCGCCGCGCGCGCCCTTCAGGTAGCCGACCACCGACCCGGCCGCCGGGTGTTCGATGCCGCCCGTGAAGATGCGGCCGGTCTGCATCACCTGATGGCCGACGTCGTGCACCGCAGTGCCGGCGTAGTACACCGACCGAATGACGCTGAAGTTCTTGGCGTGTTCGGCCGCCTTCGGCAGAATCGACGACAGCTTCACGCCGTCGGCCTTCGACGGGATCGGCTTGAACGGCCCGCGCACCTCGGCCGGCGCGTCCGGTTTCGGGTCGAACGTGTCCAGTTGGCTGGGCGCGCCGACGAGGAACAGGAAGATGCAGTTCACGTCGCTGTCTTTCTTCGCGTCGGCGGCTTTGGCCTTCGCGGCGAAGAGTCCCGGCAGCGTGAGGCCGAGCGTGGGAATGGCCCCGGCGTACAGGAAGTCGCGGCGGCTCATCCCGTCGCAGAACCGGACGGATCGCGGGGCGTCGAGGCGGAGCATGGAACCGACTCCGGGGAGGGATTTCGGGGTGCGTGTGGATCGCCGGATCATCTACAATGATACCACCTGCCGCCCGCCGGGTGTTCGTGCCCGCGTATCCGAATTCCGTCGAGGTCGCCGATGCGCCTTGCCTCCGCCTGCCTGTTCGCCGTGGCCGTCGTCCCCGCGTTTGCCGCCGACGCCAAGAAGCTGCCGGCCGAGCAGGTCGAATACTTCGAGAAGACGATCCGCTCAATTCTCGTCGAGAACTGCACCCGCTGCCACGGCGCGAAGAAGCAGGAGGGCGGGCTGCGGCTGGACACCGCCGACGGGCTGGCGAAAGGCACCGACACCGGCCCGGCCGTGGTGCCCGGCGACCCGGCGAAAAGCAAGCTGATCCTTTCCGTGAGGCGGGCGAACGCCGACACCGCCATGCCGCCGGACAAGG
>JAYTTN010000582.1:0-1211 GCA_043745295.1 Fimbriiglobus sp.
GGGGCAGCCGCTCTTCACCGCGATCGTCCGCGACGTGACCGAGCGGCGGCGGTACGAGGAGGCGAAGCGGGAACTCACGCAACTCCGGGCTAAGGCCCAGCTCGCCGACACCCAGGCCCGGCTGGACGCGGTCATCCGGTCCGCCCAGGACGGCATCGTCATCCTCGACAACTCAGGGCTCGTCGTGGTGTTCAACCCGGCCGCCGAGCGGATCTTCGCCTGCCCAGCCGCGGCGGCCGTCGGCGGCCGGATGGACCGGTTCGTGCCGCTCGACTTGCCGCCCCCCGGCCCGGAAGGGGTCGGGCTGGCGGCCGGCGCGCTGATCGAGGTCACGGGGGTCCGGTCGGACGGCCGGGAGGTCCACCTCGAAGTCTCCCGCACCTGGTTCGACGACGACGGCCACTCGGTCTGGGCGCTGATCTTCCGCGACGCCACCGACCGCCGCCAGACCCTGGCGGACCTCCGGACGACGACCGACGAGCTCCGCGCGACCACGCAGCAGTTGTGGCAGGCGGCCCGCCTGGCGGGGGTCGGGGAGCTGGCCGCCAGCATCGCCCACGAGTTGAACAACCCGCTCGGGACGATCTCGCTGCGCGTCGAGCAAGTCCTCGCGACGACGGACGCCGCCGACCCCCGCCGCCGGCCGCTCGAAGTCGTCGAGCAGGAGGTCGATCGGATGGCCGGCCTGGTCGCCAACCTGCTCCAGTTTAGCCGCGCCGGCCGGGACCAGGTCTCCACCGTCGATGTCGCCCAGGAGGTCCTGAAGACGCTCGAACTGGTCGGCCACCACTTGCAGAGCCGCCGGGTCCGGGTCGAGCCGGAGTTCGCCGCGTCGATCCCGCTGATTCAGGCCGACCGGCAGCAGCTTCGCCAGGTGTTCCTGAACCTGTTCACCAACGCCTCCGACGCCATGCCCGGCGGGGGCCGACTCGTCCCGCGGGTGCGGTGCGGGCTGCTCCGGGGGGGCGAGCCGGCCGTGGTCGTCGAGGTGGCGGACAGCGGCGTCGGCATCCCGCCGGAGTTGCTGGCCCGCGTGTTCGAGCCGTTCTTCACGACCAAAGAGGAGGGCAAGGGGACCGGCCTCGGCCTCGCCATCTGCCGCCGGATTGTCGAGCAGCACCACGGCACGCTCGGCGTCGAGAGCGTCGTCGGCGCGGGGACCACCGTCCGCGTCACGCTGCCGGTGCGCCCGGACACCAACGTCGCCGGCC
>JAYTTN010000583.1:0-1211 GCA_043745295.1 Fimbriiglobus sp.
CGATTTCAGATGCCGCTCCCTCGCGGTCGCGGCTCGCCAATCGTTCAGGACTTCCCACCATGTCGCTCATCCCGTGCCCCGGTTGCTCGCTGCCGCGAACGGCCAACGACGCCGAGTTCGAGTGTCCGGTGTGCGGGTTCGTGCCCGGCGCGGAGGCGGAAGCCGAAGAAGCCGCCGCCGCAGTCGAACCCGTCCTGCTCGTGGCCCCCGCCCGACGGCCCGTGGCAGTGCCCGCCGCATCCCGCGAACCGTCATTCCTTCCGTGGGTGCTGGCCGGCGTCGGCTTCGGCGGGACGATGGTCTGCGCCGCCGGCTGGTATCTGGCTTCGACCGACCTGCCGCGCCTGCCCGCCCTCGCCACCACGCCCGCAGTCGAGATTGCCGCCCGCGAAGTCGCCCCGCCGCCGCACGCTTTCGTCGAGCCGTTGGCCACACAGCCGACTCCGCCCACCGCCGTCGAGCCGAAGAACCCGTGGCGCGTGGACGCGGTCCAGCCGGCCCCGCCTGTCGTCAAGAAGGTGGACCCGCCGGTGAACGACGCCCCGTTCGAGGTCATCCGCGTGGACGCGCCGGTCGAGGACTTCCGGCTCGATCCGGTGGACAACAAGCGGCGGATCAAACTCGTCGGCGTGGCCAACAAGTTTTACCTGGCGTCCGTCACCGGCGGGGCGGTCGTGGATGCGTCCGAACTGGCGACGAAGTGGGTGAACGTGACCGGGCGGATCGACGAGGGGGCGACGGTGAAGATCGCGGCCACCGGCGGGCTGGTCAACTTCACCGAAGGCGTCGGCGGCGGGGCGACGGTGGCCATCGACGCGACCGGCGGCACGGTGACGTTCGCCAAGCGCGGGACGCCGAAGGTGAAAGTGGCGGTGCAGCCGACCATCAGCGGCGGCGCGCGGGTGACGATCGCCGGCCGGCAGGTGACGTTCCTGTCGCCCATCGTCGGCGACGGGACGACGGTGGACGTGACCCTCAGCCCGCGCGGGCACCTGCGGTTCACCGAACTGGACGGCGGGGCGAAGCTGCTGTACCGCCAGTCGAAGCCGACCGACCCGCCGCTCATCGTCAATCCCGGCACCGTGCGGGGCGACGCCGAGTTCAAGCGGGTGGAATAGGAGTGGCGTCTTGGCGAGCCGCGACCGCAAGGGAGTGGCACCTTGGTCCGAGCCGGAAGCGTGAGCGACGGTTCTTCTCGAAAGACCGTCGCT
>JAYTTN010000584.1:0-4478 GCA_043745295.1 Fimbriiglobus sp.
GCGACGGTCTTGGGAAGAACCGTCGCTCACGCTTCCGGCTCGGACAGAATGCCGCTCCCTTGCGGTCGCGGCTCGCAAGAGACACCCCGGAGCCACCCCATGACCACCGACGACATCACCCGGCGGTTGTTCCTCGGCGCGGGGACGGCGGCCGCGTGCTTCGCCTCCCAACCGGTTCGCGGCGATCAGCCCGCGCCGGAACTGGCCCGCGCGCTGGACAAGCTCGAACCGTACTTCACCGCGCCGGCCGACTTCCAGGACGTGTCGCGCGGCAACCCGCTGCCGCACAAGCTGCCGGGCGAGAAGAAGCGCCAAGTCGGGATGCACCGCGACACCTGGAAGCTCGAAGTCATCTCCGACCCGGACAAGCCCGCCACCCTCGGCAAGCAACTGCTGAAGGCGGACGGCACCGCCCTCGATTTCGCCGCGCTCCTCGAACTCGGCAAGACGCACGCCGTGCGGTTCGCCAAGGTGATGACCTGCCTGAACATCGGCTGCCCGCTGGGCATGGGCATCTGGGAGGGCGTGCCGCTCCGCGAGGTGCTGTGGCTGACGAAGCCGAAGGCCAACCTCCGCCGCGTGTTCTACCACGGTTACCACAACGACGAGCCGAAGCAACTCTTCCGCAGTTCGCTGCCCGTCGGCCGCGTCCTCGAAGACCCCGACGACCTGCCGCCGGTCATCCTCTGCTACAAACTCAACGGCGAATTCCTGGACAGCGTTCGCGGCGGGCCGGTGCGGATCGTCGTGCCGGAGGCCTACGGGTTCAAGTCGGTGAAGTGGCTGACCACGATCACCCTCAGCAATCTGCCGCACGCCAACGACACCTACGCCGACGGCAACAACGACATCGACAGCCCGCTGAAGACGTTCGCCGCCACGCTGCACGTCCCGACTCCGGCGAAGGCAATGGACCCGCTGCCGATCACCGGGTACGCCCAGGTCGGCAGCTCCGGGCTGTCGAAAGTGCAGGTCTGGCTGAACCCGAACGACAAGCCGTGGCCGGCGGACGACCCGTACTTCACGAAAGCGCCGTGGGTCGATGCGACCATCCTCCCGCCGCCGAAGCAGTGGGGCGGCAAGTTCCCCGGCGACGCGCTGCCGAAGGACGTGCTGGGCTTCGACGGCGGCAAGCCGAAGGCGTGGCCGATGAAGTTGGCCAAGGCGCATTGGTCGGCACTGCTGCCCGGTGTGCCGGCCGGCGAGTACACCCTGCGGTGCCGCACCATCGACGCCAAGAAGCAGGCCCAGCCGATGCCGCGGCCGTTCAAGAAGTCCGGCCGCTGCGACATCGAGGAGGTGCGGGTGGTGGTGACGGGGTGAAGCCCAGTTGCCCCGTCGGAATCCACCTTCGCTCTTCAGCCCGAAGGGCTGTCTCCTAAAGCCCAGGCCTCCGGCCTGGGTTTCCGGTTTGAAGTGGTCTTCGACCCTGAAAGGGTCTCTCAGATGAAGTTGAGCGACCCTTTCAGGGTCGGAACAGTTTTCCCATACGTTTCCCAGGGCGAAGCCCTGGGCTGGAGGAGACAGCCCTTCGGGCTGAAGACGACATCCGGTCACTTCGCCGCCGGGACCGGCTGCCACTTCGGCTTGGCGTCAGCGGGCAGCTTCTTCGCCACGGGGATGCGGTAGACGGTCTTGTCGCGGATGATCCGCGCCTCGCCGGTGGCCGCGTCCAGCCCCAACGGCATCGCGTTCCGCCAGCCGTCCGACGAATTCGCGTCGTACCAGACGGCGTAGTGGCGGACAGGCCCACTGCCGCCGAAGATGTAGCCCGGTTTCGCGCCGGGCAGCCGCAGGTCGTACTCGGCGCGGTCGCCGGTCGTCAGGTCGAAGTGCGTCAGCACCCACTCCTTCTCCTGCTTCACCAGGGCGAACGACTTCGGCGGCTGGAAATCGAAGCCGATTGCCTCTACCCCCTTCGCCCCGGCGAACGGCTCCACTTGCTCCGTCTTGCCGGTGCCGTCCAGCCGGCGGCGGGTGAGGCGTTCGACCCACCAGTAGGCGTGCGTGTCGTCGGCGGCCGCGATGGTGACCTCCTCACGCCACACCATCTTCGACTGCTTGGTGTCCCACACCTCGGAGGCGGCGCGCGGGAAGCCGGGTCGATCCGGGTTCGGCACGGTTCCGGTGTACGCCACGAAGTTGCCCCGCGCGAAGACGCGGCCGTGCGTCCAGTCGGGCGTGAACCCGCCCTGCCCGGCCAGCATCCACGGCCGCAAAACCTTCCGCTCACCGAGAAGGTTCTTCGCCCCGTCGATGGGATAAAGCAGGACGGCCGTTTCGTTCGCCTTGTCCGCCGGCGAGTACCGCTCGCCGGTGCAGACCAGCCCGTCCTTCGTCCACTCGTGCGCGGCGAACCGGTCATCCTTGGGCATCGGGATCGGCTTCAAGCCCGGAACGTACAGGGTCTGGCAGTCGGCAAACCACCCGCTCGCGACCTCTCCGCCCGGCCCAAAGATCGGGTACAGGCCGTGGGTTCCCGTGTGCGTTTCCAGTTTCTCCGGCTGCTTGTCGCCGGCCTTCAGGCGGTAGAGCGTTTCAACGGAGGATTCGGCGCGGTCACCGGACGGGATCGTCACCTTGTCCACCCACATCGTGTAACCGCCCCGGACGGCGATGGTGCTTTCGCGCGTGCCACCGGCGGCCAGCTTTTCCCAGGTCTTCGGCACCGGCGGCGGGTCGGCGGCCGCGACGACTCGCGGGGCCAGGGCGAGGAACAGGAGAAGGCGCATGGCGGACTCCACGGGTGGGGACACTGCCAACGATACTCGCCCCGCGCGGCGGCGGCCGGCTCGTTACGACCGGGTGACACGAAACCCGAAGCCGAGTCGCGCTTGCCCTGCCGCCACCGGTCGGCGAGAATACCACTTCCCTCCCCCCACGTCCTGCCGGGTTCCGCGCATGCCTCGCTCTCTCCTCGCGGCGGTCGCCCTCCTCGCCGGCGCTTCGGGGTTCGCCGCCGAACCCGCCCCGGACTTCAACCGCGACGTGCGGCCGATCCTGTCGAACGCCTGCTTCAAGTGCCACGGCCCCGCCGTGCAGAAGGCGAAGGTGCGGCTCGACTCGCTCGACTTCGCCAAGCACAAGGACGCCGTCGTCCCCGGCGAACCGGACAAGAGCGAGCTGCTGGCCCGCGTCCTGGCCGAGGCCGACGACGAGCGGATGCCGCCGCCGGAGGCCGGCCCCCGGCTGACCAAAGCGCAGACGGAAATCCTGCGGAAGTGGATCGCGGCCGGCGCGAAGTACGACAAGCACTGGGCGTTCGCGCCGCCCGTTCGGGGCGAGGTTCCGGGTTTCAAGTTCCTAGTTCCAAGCAAGAACCCCATCGACGGGTTCGTTTTCTCGCGTCTCGAACGTGAGGGGTTGAAGCCGTCGCTCCCAGCGGATCGCTCGACTCTCATCCGCCGGGTGACGCTCGACCTCATCGGCTTGCTGCCGACGCCGGCGGAGGTGGAGGCGTTCGAGAAGGACGCCGCCCCGGACGCCTACGAGAAGGTGGTGGACCGCCTGTTGAAGTCGTCGCACTACGGCGAACGGCAGGCGCGGCACTGGCTCGACCTCGCCCGCTACGCCGACAGCAACGGGTACACCATCGACGGCCCCCGCAGCATCTGGCCGTACCGCGACTGGGTCATCAAGTCGCTGAACGCCGACATGCCGTTCGACCAATTCACCGTCGAGCAACTGGCCGGCGACCTGCTGCCGAAAGCCACGAAGGAGCAGCAGATCGCCACCGGATTCCACCGCAACACGTCCTTCAACGAGGAGGGCGGCACCGACGCGGAGCAGTTCCGCGTCGAGCGGACCATCGACCGGGCGAACACCACCGGCGCGGTCTGGCTCGGCCTGACCGTCGGCTGCGCCCAGTGCCACGACCACAAGTACGACCCGGTGTCGCAGAAGGACTACTACCGACTTTATGCGTTCTTCAACACGGCGGACGAGCCGACGATGACCATCGGCGGCGCGCCGGACCTGGACAAGAAGATCGCCGACTTGCAGGAGAAGCTGGCCGCCGAGCGGAAGCTCGGCAACGACGAGGCGTCCAAGAAGCTGCTCGCCGACATCAAGAAGGCCCAGGGACAGGTGCCCGGCACGCTGGTGATGCGCGAGCAGAAGAAGGCCCGCGACACGCACCTCCAGATTCGCGGCGACTTCCTGCGGAAGGGCGACAAGGTGGAGCCGGGCTACCCGGCTTCGGTGGGAGCCACCCCGCCGGGCAAGCTGACCCGCCTCGACTTGGCGAGGTGGCTGGTGTCGAAGGACAACCCGCTGACGGCGCGGGTGGTGGTGAACCGCGCGTGGCAGCAGTTCTTCGGCAAGGGCTTGGTGGAGACCGAGAACGACTTCGGCTTTCAGGGCGACGCCCCGACGCACCCGGAGTTGCTGGACTGGCTGGCGGTCGAGTTCCGCGAACCGACCTTCTTGGCGAGCGGGGGGCGTCAGCCCCCTGTTGGCGACCCGAAGAAACAGGGGGC
>JAYTTN010000585.1:0-4476 GCA_043745295.1 Fimbriiglobus sp.
ACCTCGCGGGCCAGGGCCGGCTCGACGACGAGGCGCTGGGAGTCGGTCTCGGCGGGAACGGAGGCGGTCATCGGGCGTCCTGCCGGAGGGGAAAGCACCGTTTGTCCCCATCCCGCCCAAAAGTGCCAGAGAACGTTGCCGCACCCTCTTCGCACAACGGCACCCAGTTCACCACCAGGGCCTTTCCCGTATCCGGTGAATCCACGAGCCGCGACCGCGAGGGAGCGTCGGATTCCGCCGGGCGCGGTGCCAGAAAACGTTACCGCACCCGGTCGGGAAATGCCGCCCCATTCCGGATCGGGGGCCGAGACGCGCGCGAACACACCCAGGCCGAGCGGGCCTGGGTGCTGCCGTCGCGGCGGCGTCGGCTCACATACTGCCGGGGGGCGGCGGCGGGTTGGGCGTGGGGGTGACCGGCGTCAGGATCGGGGGCACGGTCGGGGGCAGGACCACCCCGACGTTCATGATCGGGGTGCGGAGGGCGACCGAGACGGTCAGGGCGGCGGGGGCCAGGCGTTCTTCGAACGACTGAAGGGCGGGTCGGAACCGAGTGTCCATCGTAGCTCCAGGCTGGGCGAAAAAGCCGGCGGTGTGCCGGGGTGGCGGAAGCACTCCGCGACCCATCGACAGCCTATCCCCTGTCTTGCGGCCGCGGTCGCCGTTCGCCGATTTTCCCCGCCGACTCGCCGAGTCCCGTTCCGTTCCGCCCTCGCCGTTTCCGTCCCGCCCCGAACGGCGTAGCGGGCGGACCCCGCCCGCGCCCCGAAAGTACGACACTCGTTGCCAGGCGGAAGCGCCTTCGCGTCCGGAAACGACGCGGCCCAGGCGTCCGGTCGCCTGGGCCGCGTCCGATTCGGTCTCGATCACCCGTCACATGCCGCCAGTCGTCGGCGTCGGGGTCGGCACGGGGGTGGTGACCGTGATCGGCGTGGCCGGCGTGCCCGGCAGGGTCACGCCGACGTTCGTGTGGGCGGGGCCGGACGGCCCGCCGATGACGACACCGACGGACGCGCGGGGCGTCAGTCGTTCCTCGAAGGGCTGCAACTCGGGTCGGAAGCGGAAGGTCATGGGAACACCAATAGGGAGGAGGGAAGCGGTACTCGGCGGGCGGGCCGCGGACACGCTCCGCCACCCCTCGAACCCTAACCCCCGCCCCGCCCTCGTGCCTGGCGTTCGGCGATTTCCCCGGCGGATCAGCTCGGTTCCCGTCATTCCGGCGGGACGTTTTTCGGCTCGACCCTGACCGGCGTGCCGGCGGGAGTGCGATCCCACCCGTCCGTGCGACGCCCGTTGCCGAACGGTAACGCCCTCGCGCCCGGCGATTCGGCGATTCGGCGTTGCCCTTCTCCGGAACGCGCACCACAGTTGGGGACGGCCCCGTGCGCCCCGGACCAATACGCCCATGCTCGACCCGACCGTCGCCCGCCGAAGCCAGCCTGCCACCGATGTTCCCGGCGGAACGACGGACGGCGGCGCGCCGGCGACGTGGAACCTGCACGGCCGGCTGAGCGGCGACACCGGACTCGTCGGGGGCGTGGAACCCGCCGCCGTCCTCGACGCGGCCGTGTCCGACCCGCTGGCCGAGGCCTTCCGCACCATGCCGTCGGTCGGCGACACGGCGTTCGGGTTCGCCCTGCTGCGGGAACTCGGTCAGGGGACGTTCGGCCGCGTGTTCCTGGCCGCGCAGCCGGACTTGGCCGATCGCAAGGTGGTGTTGAAGGTGTCCGCCGACCTGACCGGCGAGTCCCGCGCGCTGGCCCAGCTCCAGCACACCAACATCGTGCCGGTGTACTCGATCCACCGCGGCCCGCGGCACCAGGCGGTGTGCATGCCGTACTTCGGCGCGACCACGCTGGCCCGCCTGCTCCGCCACTACCGGGAGACGAAATCGCTGCCCACCAGCGGGCGGGAGTTCGTCAACAGTTTCCGCAGCCTGACCGCGCCCGCGCCGGCGGCGGCGGTCGCGCGCCCGGACCTCGACCTCGAATCGCCGCCGGCCGGCACCGAGCAACTGCTCGCCATCCTGGCGGCCGGCAGCTACACCCGCGCCATCGCGTGGCTGGCGGCCCGGCTGGCGGACGGCCTGGCTCACGCGCACGACCGGGGAATGATCCACCGGGACATCAAACCGGCGAACATCCTGCTGACCGACGACGGCCAGCCGATGCTCCTCGACTTCGGCCTGGCCGAGGAGCTGAGCCGCCGCGCCACCGTCGCCGCCGGGGCCATCGGCGGCACGCTGGCGTACATGGCCCCGGAGCAGTTGAACGAGGTCCGCACCAAGCGGCCGGAGGCCGGACCCGGCAGCGATTTGTACTCCCTCGGCGTGGTGCTGTACGAACTGCTGACCGGCCGCTTCCCGTTCGAAGAGACGGCCGACCCGGAGGCGATGATCCGCGAGCGGACGGCCCCGCCGCCGCCGGTGCGGGCGCACAACCCGGAGGTGACGCCGGGGCTGGAGTCCGTCGTCTGGCTCTGCCTCGCCGGACGCCCGGCGAACCGCTACCCGTCCGCCGCCGCCCTCCGGGATGACCTGGATCGCTACCTCGCGGACCTGCCCCTCCGCACCGCGCCGGAGCGGTCGTGGGGCGAGCGGGCGCGGAAGTGGAGCCGCCGCCACCCCCGCCTCACGTCCGCCACCAGTCTGCTCACGCTCGTCGTCGCCGTCGCCGCCGTCGGCTCGGCGGCGCTGCTGGACAAGCGGTCGCGGCTGCGGCTCCTGGAAGCCGAGCAGACGTTCCGCCAGTTCGCCGTCGAGTCGAAAACCGCGCAGCTCACCCTGTACGCCCGGCCCGACGACGAGACGGCGCTGGCCAAGGGTGAGGAGCAAGGCCGCGCGGCCGTCGCCCGGTACGCGGCCACCGACGCCGGCTGGGAGGCGAACCCGCTGTACGCCGCCCTGCCGCCCGACCGGCAGAAGGCGCTGCGCCGCGACCTGGCCGAGACGTACCTGCTGCTCGCCCGCGCCGCCTGGTTCCGCGCCACGCGGGGGGCCACCCCGGACGCGGCCGGCGTGGCGGAGGCGCTCCGCTACAACGCCGCGGCCGAGCGGCTGCTGCCCGACGACCCGCCCCGACTGGTGTTCATCCAGCGGCGGACCATGTTCGCCGCCCTGAATCGCCCGGCGGAGGCCGCGGCCGCAACGGAAGCGCTCGAGCGGTCGCCGCCGCGATCCGCGCGGGATTTCTACTACGAGGCCGCCGAGGAGTACGCCGCCGGCCGGCTGGCCGCCGCCGCCGGCTGGTACCGCAAGGCGCAGGACGCCGACCCGAAGGCGTTCTGGTCGCACTTCGGCGAGGGGGCGTGCCGGCTGGCCGCCGGCGAGTGGGCGGCCGCGCGGGGCTGCTTCACCGCCGCCCTGGTGATCGACCCGGACGCGACGGACGCGCGGGCCAACCGGGCGGTCGCCAACCTGCGGCTGGGCGACGCGGCCGCCGCCGAGGACGACGCCACCGCCGCCCTGGCGGCGCAGCCGGATCGGGCCGACGCGCTGCTGACGCGGGCCGAGGCGCGGGGCAAGCTGAAGAAGTTCGACGCGGCGGTGGCCGACGCCGACGCGGCGCGGGCGAAGGGGGCGACGGCCGCCGCCCTAGCCCTCCGCGAGACCCTCAGCCGAGAGGCCGGGTGGACCGACCCGGCCGAGCCGACCACCGCCGCCGAGTGGGTCCGCCACGGGTTGAAGGCGCTGACCGAAGTCCCCGCCGCCGCGCTGGACGCCTTCGACAAGGCCGTCGAACTGGACCCGAAGTCCGTCACCGCGCTGCTCTGCCGGGCGCACGTCCTGGGGGAAACCCGCCGCGAGGCCGAGTGCGCGGCGACCCTGACGGCGGTCCTGGAACTGGACCCGACGAACGCCGGCGCGCGGGCCGCGCGGGGGGTGATGCGCGCCCGGCTGACGCAGGACACCGAAGCCCTCGCCGACGCCCGCGCCGCACTCGACACCGGCTTCGCGCCGATGGTCGTGTACCAGGTGGCGGGGGTGTACGCGCGGGTGTCGGCCCGCAAGCCGGAGTACGCCGACGAGGCGCTGGCCCTACTCCGCATCGCCCTCCGCGCCGGCGTCGGCCACGACCTGCTGGCCGCCGACCGCGAACTCGACCCGCTCCGCGACACGCCGGCGTTCCGCAAGATCGCCGAGGACGCGCGGACGGCGCGGCCGGTGCCGCCGCCCAAGTGAGACCGAGGCGGGGCGGCGGATGTTGGCGAACCCGGCTCTCTCTCTGGGGTAGGCATTGAGATCAACTCGGGTGGAAGACCCCACCCCCCGTCCCCTCCCCATGAATGGAGAGGGAGTGTTCAAGCGGATCACGGTGTCGGTGCTGGAAACCGCCGAGCGAAACCCGAATCTCGATGTCCTATTGAACACCTCCTTTCCGGAACGGGGAGGGGGACGGGGGGTGGGGTCTTGGGAAAACAGCGGTATCGCTCCTGCGCGGAACGCGCGGAACCCGGCCCGCCGGGGCCGTGGGGACTTGG
>JAYTTN010000586.1:0-16883 GCA_043745295.1 Fimbriiglobus sp.
GACGTATCCGGCGGCAGGTAGTCGGTACGGCGAGGCATGGCGGGCCATCCATGAGACGGTCGTCGGAGCGAACGACACCGCCCGAGAATGCCGCCTCCACTTCGCCGAGTCAACCCAGGTTCAGGAACTGGCTCTCAGGCGGGTCTCGCGGATGACCGTCACCGCGATCTCGCTGGGGTTAGCCGAGCCGCTGCTCGATGGCGCGGGCGGTGTCACGCGAGAGCCGGCCGTTGGTGGACGAGTTGCACGCGGTCGTGGCCCGGCGGTGTCCGGGCGAAGGCCAGCCGGTTCGATCACATCGAGATGTCCTACGACGAGACGCGCGACCACGACCGCGCGTCGTCGGCGAACAGGGCGTCGAACTCGGCGGCGGTGACGCCGAACAGGGACGGGGAGACGGCCGGGGAGCGGGCGACGGCGTCGGCGGTGAGCGCGGGCGACCTCCGGAACAGCACCGCCAACGTAGCGCCCCACGACGACAACGGCTATCCCACTACAACCCTACTGAGAACCCAGATTGCGACGCCCTTCAGGGTGCGGCAGGACGAGAGCAGCCTGCTGCCGTCGAGTAGGGCGTGGTCGTTTGCCTGTTGATCTTCGTCATCGGCCTCGACCCAATCCCCGCTCGGGTGCTTGTCGAGGAAGAAGCCGGCGTCCTGGCCGCTCTCGGCCAGGGATTCGACGGCACCCGGCGTGGCGACCACGGTGCCCGGTTAGAATTTGGCGTTCATCGCTGGTGATGCGCCACGAAGTTGAAGTACAGGCGGGAGTGCGGCTGGAACTCCAGGCTTCCCTTTTTGCCGTCCGCCTTCCGCCACACCACGACGAGCGGGGTGGCGAAGCCGATGACCTCGAAGTCTTTGGTCAGTTCGGCGGTACTCCCGACTTGGCCGTAACGGGTTTCGAGGGCTTTTCGGCTGCCTGCGTCGGCGGCACTCTCCACCATCCGTTCGCGTCGTAGTTGTTCGGTAGGATCGTTCACGTCTCGTCTCCTGTGGTGCGGTTTGCTTTCTCAATGGCCGGTGACGACGGTCGGCAGCTGGCCCGGATGCCGCGGGGCGTCGGTGATTGCCTCTTGTGATGCCCACCCGCCCTGGTAGTCCCGGTTCTCGGTGTGGGTGCCGAGGTCGTCGTCGCGGAACCACTCGTACACCTCGCCCACCCGCCCGTCCGGCAATTCACCTCGCGACTGCTACATCTCGTTGCGGTAGTTGTCCAGCGTGGCCTCGTACTCGCGGTCGCTGTAGTCCTGTTCGTCCAGGATCGGGTAGCCGTCGAGGGCTTTCTGGAAGCGGCAGAACGCGCGCAAGGCGTCGGTGATCGTGCCTGACGTTCCCCAAGTTTCGTGGACACGGAGTTAACGGTGCTGACTCGGATCGTGGAGTCCGCCGATGCCACGCCAGCGGACGACGTACACGGCCGAGTTCAAATTAAAGGCGGTGCGGATGCTCACCGACCAGCACCTGTCGGTGGCCCGCCGCCGGGTGCGGCAATGGATTTTGGCGGCTCCGGGCGAGCGGGGCGTCAGCCCCCTGTTCCCTGAGGATTTCAACCACAACAGGGGGCTGACGCCCCCCGCTCGCCAAAATCCGCTGCCACACCCCCCGCCGCCTGGAGGTGGGCGAGAACCGGCTCCGCATCTGGAAGAAGGCGTTCCGCGACCGCGGGAGCGATGCCTTCCCCAGGCACGGCTGCCCCAGTCCGAACCGACGACGAGTTGCGGCGGCTACGGGCCGAGGTGGTCCGCCTGCGGGCCGAGCGGGACCAGTAAAAAAGCCGCCGCCGACTTCGCCAGCCCGCCGAGTTGACGTTCCGGTTCGTCGCCGACACGCTGGCGAGTGGCCAGTCGCCTGGCTGTGCGAGGTGTTGGAGGTGTCGGCCAGCAGGTACTACGCCTGGGCCGCTCACCCGGACAGCCCGACCGAGCGGTGGCGGCAGGAGTTGGTAGCGGCAATCCACCGGATCCGCGCCGATGTGAGGGGTGGTAGGCAGCCCGCGGATGGCGGCCGAGCTGCGGGCGCTGGGGTACGACTGCTCGGAGAACACGGCGGCCAAGCTGATGGCCGCCCGACATCCGGGACCGAACCCCGCATCGGTTCGTCCGCACCGCCGACTCGGATCACCGCTTGCCGGTCGTCGCCAACCTCCTTGCCGGGGATTTCCAGCCATCGGTTCCGAACCAGTCGCGGTGTGCGGATATCACCTACCTCCCGACATATGAGGAGTAGTTGTACCTGGCGGTGGTGGAGAACCCGTACTCCCGCCGGGTGGTCGGCCGGTCGATGGGGACGAGTCTGAAGAGCCGGCTGGTGATCGACGCCCTGCACATGGTGGTGGCCCAGCGATTCCCGAACGCGGACTTGCTGGCGCACTCGGATCGGGAGAGCCAATACGCCAGCGGGTGCCCGCCAACCACGGCATCAGCCGAGTCGGGAACTGCTACGACTACGCGCCGATGGAGTCGTTCTTCGCGAGCCTGAAAAAGGAACTGGTCCACCACGAGGACGACCCGTCGATCAAGGCGGCGAAGGCGAGCGTACTCGAACACATCGAAGTGTTCTACAACCGCGTCCGCCGGCACTCGTCCCCGAGGTATGTCTCCCCAGAGGAATTCGAGTCTGCCGATTCTCTCGAACTGCACGCCCGTTTTTCGTGAGGAATTCCAGTTCTCATCACCAAAGCGGGGTGCAAACTACCGCAATCGCCAGGTGGGAAAATCGCCGTAAGGTAATAACCTTGCGGCTTTTACGTCAGAGCCGCCTCAGAGATTTGAACTCTGGACCCCGGCTTTACGAAAGCCGTGCTCTACCGCTGAGCTAAGGCGGCGGTAATCCAATATCGACCTGAACACCCCCAACTTCGGCAGTCTCAAGTTCCGCAAACGAGGAAAACCAAAGTCTGCCATGAGACAAATTGGATGGTCAAGCCAATGTGGGCAAATAGACGAACCCCAAAACGGCAAACCTGTACTGTTTTGCCACCGTGTCCAACCATTTTGCGATGTGTATTTTTATTGTCTCGGTGTCGGATGACAAGCCCAACCCCTGACCGGAGCAACGAATTTTGGCACTCGCAGTTTGGCACCCGTGTCCCCCACCGCCAGGCACGGATGCCGCCCCGACCCCGATTGCGTGACCGACACCGAACTCGATGGCGGAGAAGGTGATCCTGCTTCGAAGTGTTCGACCACACCCGAGAGGTCCACAGCGAACAAGTGAAGAGGGTCGGCGCGTGGCCGTCACTTCACCTCGAACGGCACCTCCACCGTCGTCGTCTCGATGGTCTTGGTCGGCGGCTTCAGCACATCCACCTCGAACGCCTGCCTGACACTGTTGCCGCACACGTCCTCCAGCCGCGTGTTCACCACCAACTTGTACTTGCCCGGCTTCCACACGTTCTTCGGGTCGCCGAGTGTGAGGCCGGTTTGATCCGCGTTCACCGTCGCCGTCACGCCGCCGACCTTCTCGCCGGCGGCGTTCACCACCCAAATCATCCGCTCGGCGAGGGCGCGGTCGAGCGGTTTCTCGAAGGCGACCTTCACCAGCCCCGGCGTCGCGGTGTCGATCTTCCACTTGGCCGGATCGACCGGCTTGTCGTCTGGCGGGCCGACGGCGATGGCCTTCTTGAATCCAGTCGCCAGCGCGAACCCGGCCTCGTCCTCCCACGCCTTGTCGATGACCAGGGTAAACGTCTTGCCTTCTTCCAGGATCGGGCCGTCCTCCTCGCGCGGCTTCAGCCCCCGCTTCACCCGGCCCGGATCGAACAGCAGCGTCAGCCGGGTGCCGTCCGGGTTCCACAGTTCCTCCGGGAGTTCCAGGAACGGCGCGAACACCGGCTTGCCATCGGGCTTCAGCAATTGAATGTGCTTGTACACATCGCCCTTCGTCATCGGCGCGGAGAACTGGATGTACAGGCGGAGCGTGTTCTCCGGCAGCTTGTCGGCCGTGGGGAAGACGGCCTGGATCGTCGTCGGCTTGGCCGGGACCGGCTTCGGCAGCGAGAACGTGTTGGTGTACACGCCCGCCCCCTTCACCCCGAACGCCGCCTCGCGGTCGAAGAACACGCGGTACGTCATCCCCGGTGCCGGCGGAAAGCGGGGGGTGAAGAAGACGGCGAACACGGACTTGGCTGAAACCCCTAGGCCCTGTCCAAGGCCCTGCTCCTTCGGCCACACGTCAAAAGTCCCGGTGATGGCAGGCGAGGCAAAGACTTTGGCCAAATCCGGTTCGCCAGTATCGACATGAACCCGAAACACTCGCGATTTGACGTGGTCCGGCCATGTGAGAAAGCCGTACAGCAGCTTGGTGTCGGCCTCCGAGAAGTTACTCACTTGGAACCGACCCGAGTCTTGGCTGACCAAGAGCCGCGATGCTGCGAGCGGATACTTAAATGTGCGGTAGGCTGCTCGGAACGGCGAACCGCTCACCAGCAACCGCAGCCCATTCAGGTTATCGGACAGCCGCGCCTCGGCGTCGTCGTCGGTGTGGCCGATGATGCCCGCCGGGCCGGCGTAGCCGCTGTCGCGGACGGCCTTCAGCCACGCGGCATCCTGATCGCCGTCGCCGATGACCAGAATCTTGTTGCCCTTCTTCTCGCCGTCGGCCTGCATACCGTTCAGATTGATGCAATACAGGTGCGGCAGCATCACTTTCAGCGCGTCCGGCAGCGCCTTCATGTGATCGTGGCCGTGGTGCAGGTTGTAGACGATGCCGACGTTCGGCTCGCCGCTCGCCTTCGCCACCGCCGCCATGTTCGCCGGCTCGCCGGTCCACCCGCCGTGGTTGTACAGGCCGACTTTGCACCCCTGCTTCGCCGCCAGTTGCGCCAGCTTCTTGACTTGGTCCGCTGCGACCTTCACCTTCGCGTCCTGGGAAAGCTTGTCGTCCGGCTGCGGCAGCATCACCCACAACTCGCACTTCACGTCGTGCTTCTTCAGCACGGCCAAGATGGTCTCGCCGTCCTTGCCGACGCCGGCCGGGAACCAGACCCCTTGCAGCGCGACGCCGGCCGCCTTCAGCAGTTGCACTTCCTGGTCGAACGTCGACAAGTGTTCGGCCCGCCAGTCGTACACGTACTTCGTGAAGCCGAGCCGTTTGAGCATCTCGACGCGCTCCGCCGGGCCGCGCTTCTTGCCGTCGAACGGGACGACGCACCACGCCACGAGGTTGCCCGGCGCGAACACGTCGGCCGACTTCTTCGGCTCCGGTTTCGGTTCGACCTTCGCCTTCACCGGCGGCAGGTACAGCACCGGCAGCCCGGCCTTCGCCGCGGAGTCGTTGAGCTTCTTGAACTCGTCGCCGGTCAGCGCGTCGAACTCGGCGACGTACCCGGCGAGGGTCTTGGCCAGTTCCGCCTCCAGCTCCTGTTGAGCCTTCGTCACCCCACCGTCGCCGTCGATGATGTTGCCGAGCAGCCACGTCAGTTGCGAGTACAGCATCGCGCCCGGCTTGGCGGCGAACACGTCGTACACGATCTTCGCCTTCGGGTTGTGCAGCTTCTCTTCCAGGGTGGCCAGCTTCTTGCCGAACGCCGCCTCGTCCTTGAGTTGCTGCTTTGCGCCGTCGTTGTCCTTCATCAGTTCCTTCCGCATCCCAATCTGTTTCTGGACCGCCTTCAGCCGAAGGACGGTATCCGTGAGTTGTTGAATGTGGTCGCGGACCTTCAGCGCGAGGGCTTCTTGCTCCTTTCCGTCTGCCCGCGCGAACATCTTCACCATGCGTTCCTGTTGATCCTTCAACATCGAAAACGCCCGATCAAACTCCGGGCCTTTCGCACCGAAGCCCTTCTCGAATCCCGCTCGGACCTCCGCCTCCGAGAATTGTGGCCCAAGCCGGGCGTCCGGATAAACCTCCGCCGTCGCCGTCTGCGTCGCCTTCCCGACGGTCAAGTTGATGGTGTACTTGCCGGGCGCGACGGGGATGGTCTGGCCGGGGTTGCCGGAGTCCACCTTCGCGCCGGGGATGGTGTCGGCCCCGTCGTGCGTGAAGTCCCAGACGAACTTGTTCAGCCCCAGTTTGGCCGGCAGCTTCCGTCCCTTCTTGTCCTGGTTTTCGTCGTCCTCGTCGTCTTCCGACGGCTCGACGGGAGCCTCGCCCGCCCCGTCTTTCGCGGCTTTGGCCTTCGCCTTCGCCACCAACTTGCCGTCCGTGCCCAGCACTTCCAGCGTGGCGTCCTCCTTCAGCTTCTCCTTCAGGTGATACCACACCACCGTGCCGTTATCGGGGTTCTTGGTGGTGCTGGCGCGACTCGCATTGAAGCCGCCGCCGCCGACGGACCACTTCGTACTCGGCTGCACGCTATACAAGTGGAACGGTTTCTCGCCCGTCGCCGGCTTCCACTCGCGCAACACGGTGATGTCATCCAGAATCCAGAAGCTGCGGCCGTGCGTGCCGACGACGAGGTCGTTGTCCTTCACTTGCAAATCCGCCACTGGCACCGTCGGCAGGTTCAGTTGCAGCGGCTGCCACGTCTTACCGGTGTCAGTACTGTACATGATACCGCGTTCAGTTCCCAAAAACAAGTGCCCTTTCTTCTTCGGGTCTTCGCGGACGACGTTGCAGTGCGTGCCGGCATCCAGACCGTCCACGATCTTGACCCACGTCTTGCCGAAGTCGGTCGTTTTCCAGACGTGCGGGCGGTAGTCGTCCATGCGGTGGTTGTCGATGACCAGGAACGCGGTGCCGGCGTCGTGCGGCGACGCCTCGATGCACTCGACCGTGCCCCAATCCGGCAACTCCGGCACGTTCGCCGTCACTTCCGTCCACGTCTTGCAGTCGTCCTTCGTCAGCCACACCCGGCCGTCGTCGGTGCCGGCCCAAATCAGCCCCTTCTGCTTCGGCGATTCGCCTAGCGCGAAGATGGTGCAGTACGTCTCCGCCCCGGTGTTGTCGCCGGTGATCGGCCCGCCGCTCCACCCCTGCTTCTGCTTGTCGTCGCGGGTCAGGTCCGGGCTGACCTTGTCCCACGTCTTGCCGCCGTCGGCGGTGCGAAAGAGGAAGTTGCCGGCGTGGTACACCGCCCCCGTGTGTTGCGACACGAGGATCGGGGCCGTCCACTGGAAGCGGTACTTGTGCTTGGACGGGTCAATACCGCTGGGGTTGTATTGCGCAACGCTGATGTTGCGCGCCTGATTGGTGCGGCGATCATACCGCGTCATGATGCCGCCGTATTCGCCGGCGTACACGACGTTCGGATCCTTCGGGTCGCTCACCGCGTGCCCGGCCTCGCCGCCGCCGATGCCGTGCCAGTCGCCCAGCGCGGTGCCGCCGGTCAGGCTGTTGCTCGGCCCGCTGGCACTGCCGAGGTCCTGCATGCAACCCATCACGCGGTACGGGACGTGGTTGTCGGCGTGGACGTGGTAGAACTGCGTGATCGGCAGCGGCGGGGCGAACCACGTCTTGCCGCCGTCGGTGCTGATGTCCACGCCGCCGTCGTTGGCGTTGATGATCCGCTGTGGGTTCTTCGGGTCGATCCACAAATCGTGGTGGTCGCCGTGGTGGAAGCCGCCGACCTTCTTGAACGACTTGCCGCCGTCGGTGGACTTCAGCATGGGCACTTGCGGTGCCCACACCACATCCGGGTTCGTCGGGTTCACGGTGAGGGTGCTGTAGTACCACGCCCGCTGGCGGATGTTGCGGTCGTCGGTCGCCAGACTCCAGCTTTCACCACCGTCGTCCGAGCGGAACAGCCCGCCCTTGTCGGCCTCGATGACGGCATACACCCGCGTCGAATCCGACGGCGCGATGGCCACCCCGACCCGGCCCCAGATGCCCGGCGGCAGGCCGTTCTTCTTGTCGATATCTCCCGGCTTCGCCTTCGGCGTCTTCAGCGACTCCCAGGTGTCGCCGCCGTCGCGGGAGACGAACAGGTCCGACCCCGGCCCGCCGCTGGTCAGTTCCCACGGCCGGCGGCGGGTCTGCCAGAAGCCGGCGAAGATGACGCGCGGGTTGTTCGGGTCGATGCCCACGTCCGACGCGCCGGTGTCCTCGTTCTTTTGGCACACCGCCTCCCACGTCTTGCCGCCGTCCTTCGTGCGGTAGACGCCGCGCTCCTTGTTCGGCCCGAAGGCGTGTCCCAGCACCGCCGCGAAGCAGATGTCCGGGTTCGTCGGATGCACGGCCACGGTGCCGATCTGCCCGACCTGCTTCCAGACGTGCTTCCACGTCTTGCCGGCGTCGGTACTCCTGAAAATCCCCGCGCCCGGCGACACGTTGCCGCGGATGTTCGCCTCGCCGGTGCCGACGTACACCACGTTCGGGTCGCTCGGTGCGACGGCGATGCTGCCGATGCTGCTGGTCGGCTGGTCGTCGAAGATCGGCTTCCACGTCAGCCCGCCGTCGATGCTCTTCCACACGCCGCCGGAGGCGGTGGCGGCATAGTACGTCAGCGGATCGCCTGGCACCCCGCACGCCCGACTCACTCGTCCGCCGGCATACGGCCCGACGAGGCGGTACTTCAGCGCGGCGAACTCCGGCGGGCCTTTCGGCTCCGGGTCGGCGGCAGTGGCGAACACGGGGACCGCGAGGAGCAGAGTAAGGAGCAAGCGGAACGACATGGCGGCAGCTCACGGCGGACAGGTTTCCGACATGATAAACCGGGCGAACTGCGAAGACAGTGTCGGTAGTCGGGAATTGCCGGCCGAGCGGTCGACCCGGCCGCAAATTCGGTAGCGGCCGGGTGCCGGGGGACGATACAATACCACCATGATCGCATTCGGACCCGTCGTCTGGGAAAGGATGGTGACTGCCGTGGAGAAAGTCCATGAACGGCTCCGCCGAGCCACCGCCGCATTGGAAGCCGCCAACATCCCCTATGCCGTCATCGGCGGAAATGCCGTCGCCGCGTGGGTGTCACGCATCGATCCCGCCGCCGTGCGGAATACCCAGGACGTGGACATCCTGTTGAACCGTGCCGACCTGCCGGCGGCGATCCTCGCGATGGAAGCGGCCGGCTTCCGGTATCGCATCGGGGCGGGAATTCACATGTTCCTGGACGGTGCCGGGGCGAAGGCCCGCGACGCCGTTCACATTTTGTTCGCCAACGAGAAAGTGCGCCCGGACTACGCCGAACCGACGGCCGATGTCGGCGACGTGGAGATGAGCGTGGACGGCACCCACCGGCACCTCGCGCTGGAACCGCTCGTGCGCATGAAACTGACCTCGAACCGCGACAAGGACCGGACGCACGTCCGCGACCTGATCGAGGTCGGGCTGGTCGATGCCACGTGGCCGGCGCGGTTCGTGCCGGAGCTGGCCGCCCGGCTGCAAGGTATCCTCGACACGCCCGACGGCTGACGCCGGGTCGCGCTTTTCGGATCGATCAGCACAGAGGGTATCGCGATGGAACTGCTCGTGGAACTGCCGCCGTTCCTCACCCGCCGGGCGGACGGCGAGGTCGTCGTCACCGGCACGCGGATCACGCTGTACCACTTCGCGTGGCACTACAACGCGGGCGAGTCGGCCGAGGCACTGGCGGCCGATTACGCTTCCCTCAGGCTGCCCGTCGTCCACAAGTTGATCGCGTTCTACTTGGAAAACAAGTCCGCCGTGGACGCTTACCTCGCCGCGTACCGAGCCGAGTTGGACCGCCTCCGCGCCGCCGGTTCGACGCTCGATGTGGACGCGCTTCGGGAGCGATTGGCCGCCCGCCAGCCGGCCCTTCCGAGTACCGGGAGGTAGACACACGGCCGATGTGTCTTCTCCTGTCGAGGAACGCCGATGCTGTCCTTCTTGTTCGACGAAGACACCGACGGCAAACTGAGGCGGGCCGTTCGACGGCACAACTCGCTCCACCCGGACACGGCCATTCCGTTCGTCCGCGTGGGGGATGCCGCCGCCCCGCCGAGCGGCACGCTGGACCCCGAAGTTCTGATGGGGACGGCGGAAAACGACCTCATTCTGGTCACCTACGACAAGACCACGATGGGCGGACACTTCGCCGATTTCCTTGCCGCCGGCAACCACAGCCCCGGCGTCCTGATCATCCGGAACGGCTCGACGATCCCCGTCCTCGTCGAAATACTGGCGATCATCGCCCACGCCGGGTCCGCCGAGGATTACGCCGACCAAGTGAACTGGATTCCGTAACGGACGTCCGGCTCGCTGAGCCGGACCTACTTTCAAGAGGTTCCCCCATGCGTCTCGCTCTCGGCCTCGCGCTGCTATTCGCTGTCCCGGCCGTCGTTCTCGCACAAGACCCGCCCGGCACCGCGCTGTTCAAGACGGTCAAGGAGAAGGTCGGGGCGGACAAGCCGTTCACGCTGCTGGTGACGGCGAAAGTGAAAGAGGGGATGGCCGCGAAGTTCGAGGCCGCCGCCGGCGCGGTGGCCGCCGCCACGCTGAAGGAGAAGGGCTGCCGAGCCTACGAGTTTCACCGCTCGACGGAAGACGCGAACACGTTCTACCTGGTCGAGAAATGGGCCGACCTGCCGGCCCTGGAAGCGCACTTCAAGGCCGACCATCTGACGGCGTTCCTCAAGGAACTCGGCGAACTGCTCGACGGCCCGCCGAAGGCCGTGGTGGCGACGCCGCTCGCCCCGGCGAAGTGAGGCCGGGATCGCACGAACGGGTGCCCTCTTCGTGGCGTAGACTCCAGCCGTTGGCGGTGGCCCCATCGGGGTCGGAATGCGGATCCGCCGTCGGCGCGGCGACCGCCGCCACCGCCGCTGGCCGGCGGACCGGTCCAGCACACGTCGGAATGCGGATCCGCCGTCGGCGCGGCGACCGCCAGTCATCACGGCTTGGCAACCATGCGAAACCTGCTCCGCCTCGCCCTGCTCTTCTCCCCGACGCTCGCGCTGCTGGTCGGCGGCGGGTGGTACATCGCCGCGCACCTCGGCGACGAACTGCCGCCCGACGCCGTCCGCCCCGGCGGGCGGCTGGTGGTGGTCGTCGCGTTCGACCAGATGCGGGGCGACTACCCGAGCCGCTGGCCGGGGCTGATGAGCGACGACGGCTTCGAGCAGGTGAAGCGGGAAGGGGTGTGGTACTCGAACGCGCGGCTGCCCTACGCCTGCACGTCCACCGGGCCGGGAC
This sequence comes from Fimbriiglobus sp., assembly GCA_043745295.1. GTDB lineage: Bacteria > Planctomycetota > Planctomycetia > Gemmatales > Gemmataceae > JALHQU01. Next base: position 11,034 of record JAYTTN010000586.1, read on the forward strand.
ACGCCAGCATCGGCACCGGCGCGCCGCCGGGCGTCCACGGCGTCGTCGAGAACAAGTGGTACGACCGGAACACCGGGCAAGAGGTGTACTGCGCGTCCGACACCGCCGCGCGGCGCGTCCCCGGCGCGAAGGAACCCGCCAAGGAGCCGGCGAGCCTGTCCCCGGCGCGGCTGCTCGTCCCCGGCGTGGCGGCGCACCTGAAGGCCGTCGAGAAGGACGCCCGCGCGTTCAGCCTGTCGTTGAAGGACCGGGCGGCGGTGCTGATGGCCGGCCAGTGCCGGGACGCCGGCGTCTACTGTTTCGACTCCGCCGTCGGCAAGTTCCACACGTCGAGCCACTACCGCGCCGACCTGCCGGACTGGGTGGTCGCCTTCAACAAGTCGCGCGACGGCAGCCCCGCCGACGTCTGGTTCCACCGCCGCTGGGACCGACTGCTGCCGTCGGACAAGTACGTCGGCCGCGACGACTTCGAAGCCGAGGGCCGGGGCGTGAACGGCATGGGCCAGACCTTCCCCCACCCGCTGAAGGGCAAACTGGAGAACCCCGCCAAGGGGTTCTACGACGCCGTGGAAGCGTCGCCCTTCGGCAACGAGCTGCTGTGGGATTTCGCCCGCGCGTGCCTGGCGGCCGAGCAGCTTGGGCGGCGCGGCACGAAGGACTTGCTCTACCTATCGTTCTCGTCGAACGATCTGGTCGGGCACGCCTGGGGGCCGGACTCGCACGAGGTGCAGGACATCACCGCCCGCTCGGATCGGCTGCTTGCCGAGATGATCCGGCATCTGGACGAGACCATCGGCCGCGCGAACTACACCCTCGTCCTGACTGCCGACCACGGCGTCTGTCCGCTGCCGGAACTGACGGCGGCCACGGTGCCGGGCGTCGAGCGGTTCGAGCCGGCGGCGGAGTTGGCCGACTTGGGCAAGGCGCTGGACGAGACCTTCGGCCCGCTCGGCGACAAACCCGGCGCGGCCGACCTGTGGGTGAAGAAGGTGAACTACCCCGACCTGTACCTGAACGACTCGCTCTTGGCGGCGGAAGGGAAGTCGCGCGCCGACGTGGCGCGGTACGCGGCCGAGTGGATCGGCAACCGGCCGCACATGCTGGCCGCGTTCCCCCGGTCGGTCCTGGCCGGGCCGCCGCTGGCCGACCCGCTCGCCCGCCGGGTGCAACTGGGCTGGCACCCCGACCGCTCCGGCGACGTGGTGATGGTCCACAAGCCGTACCTGCTGCCGGGCAAGAACACGGGCGGGTACTCGGTCGCCGGGCACGGTACCCCACACGACTACGACACGCACGTCCCGCTGCTGGCGTTCGGGGCCGGCGTGCCGAAGTTGGGCGAGCGGCCGGAGCCGACCAGTTCCCTGGTGGTGGCGGCCATCGTGTGCAAGGCGCTCGGCATCAGCCCCCCAGCCGAGGCGAAGGAGCCGCTCCCGGCGGGGTGGGGCAAGTGAACTTGTTAGCCCGCCGCGCAAGCAAGGGGCAAACCGCCATGACGGACAAGCGTGGACCGCGACATAGCCACACCCCACGGCCCTTGCTCGCGCGGCGCGCTAACGAAGAGCCTTCCGCAGCGGGCAATCCTCGCTCGCCGGCTCAGCCCGGCGGTAGCGGGCGAGCAGTTCCTTCGACCGGCCGGCGAGCATCCGGCGAACCTCGCGCCGCTTGCCCTTCACGCGCGAGATGACCATGCCGTCGTAGCCGGTGGTCCGGTGCCGCATCCAGGCGATGACCGCCGCTTCCGCCCGCTCCTCCACGGGAATTCGCTTGGTCCGCGCGACCGTCCCGCTGCCGACCGGGGTGGCGTGGGCGGTGACGGCGTGGGCCAGCTCGTCGGCGAGGTCGGCGTGCGCGGGGTGGAACGCGAGGAACGACACGACCGCTCCGTGGAAGTCCTCGACGTAGGCGACCTGGGCCTTCTCCCGCCGCACGGCGTCGGCTTCCTTCCGCTTGGCGAACTGCCCGGTGGACCGCTCGGCTTCCAGTTCCGCCCGGATGCGCTCGACGGTCGTGGCCGGTGCCCACATGCCGCGCGAGAACACTTTGCGGCCGCGCTTCTCGGCGACGGGCCAGTGGTCGCCGGCGGCCTTCACTCGGCGGGTCAGGGCGGCGTCGCCGGGCGGCAGCAGAACCCAGTCGGCGGGGGCTGTGAGAATGGTGCCGTCCGCCGCGCGAACGGTGTTCGGACGGACGCCAGGGGAGTATGTGATCGTGGGGGTAGTCATCCCGAATTTATCGGCCAGCCGCACCCGCCGGCGTGAGCCCAGTCCACCGACTCGGAAGCGAACGATACCGATGGCCTGATTCGGGATTCGGCCGAGTCGGAAATAGTTTGTCCAGTCAATCCGGGGTGGCCGTTGCGTCGGAGGTGCGGGTGTCGGCAGCCAAGGGGTGCCGAGCGAACCGTCGAGAAGTGGCGGGCGAACTCCCCGTCACCGAAGACCGACCCTGGCCGGGGGAATCCCCGCGCGGATCGTCCCGCCGCCCGTGATAGATTCCGAGCGGCCCGCCCGTACTGCCTCGTGGCCACCCCCCACGGCCGACGCCCAACCCTGGAGCGACCATGCCCATCTCGTTGACCCGCGCGACCGGTGCCATTCAAGCCCTGAGGAATTTGGGCGGCAGCCAGCTGTTCACCATGATGACCGAGACCAACGGCTACCTGTTCAAGAAGCACGTGGACAAGGCGTCCGCGTTCGAGGCGGCGAAGACGGACCACGCGGTCAAAGGCTACTTCAAGAAACTCGGCACGGTGCAGGTGACCAGCCTGGCGATTTACAAGGGGTTGTCCGACCGCCAGGTGGACCACATGGTCGGGGGGCCGACGGTGAAAAAGCCCCAGGCGAAGCACTTCGGCGTCAACAAGCCCTGCTCGTCCACCACCTCCGCGAAGATCGCCGCCGGCGACTTCGCCGAGTTGCTGGCCGCGGCCATCCGCGCGCCCGGGCAATACTTCGTCAACGCCGACCATCCGAACGAGCGGTTCCTTTACATCGTCGGCACGCCGAGTCCCTACGTCGGCCGGAGCATCGACGAACACGAGAACAAGGTCTCGGCCGGCCTCGACTACGTGGCGCTGATCGTCGTGGCCCCCGCGCCGGGCAATTCCTTGGTGATGAACATGTACCCCTGCAATCAGGGATACTTCGCCAACAAGACGGCCCTGGTCTGAACGCGCCCGCCGGTTTGCGGTCTCCCGGCGGCGCGCGCCGCCGGGGGTATCGTCCGCCGGCGTTCCGTCACCCCACGTCCACCTTCACGCCGAGCTGCCGCAGCACCTCCAGCAGCGCCGGCAAGTGTTCCTCGTGGACGGCGATGGCCTTCGGGCCGAGGCGGTCGGCCACCAGCGGGCGGGTGGTCGGCCACTGGAGCAGGCCGTCCACCGCGTCGGCGTTCGGCAGCCGCAGGACGGTCAGCCGGGCGACGTGCGAGGCGGGCATGGTGGCGGCCAGCGCGAACAGCCGGCCGGGCGCGGGCATCCGCTCGCCGGTGCGGGTGACGAACCAGGCGTCGAGTTCGTCCGTCGGCACTCCGACCGCCGCCCGGCGGACGCTCTCCGGGGTGATGCGGAACCGCCGCGCCCCGTTCCCCTCGTCCGGGATCGGGTCGGCGATGCGGCCGATCTCGGCGTCCAGCAGCAGGTCGGCGAGGCCGGCGTCCACGGCCAGCGTCACCCCGTCGTCGGAGACGGTCACGCACCGGCTCGGCTTGGCGTCGTAGTCGCGGTTGCCGGTCAGCCGCAGGTGCTTGAAGTCGGGGTCGCCGCCGTCCGCGCACACGCCGATCCGGTCCGTCACCTTCACCGCCACGATGCCCCGCGACACGGCCACGTCCAGTTCCGCCGCCGTCTGGAACTCGACCAGCGTGGCGGCCGTGTACACCGTGATGCGGTCCCGCTTGTTCGCCCACCGCTGCAACAGGTCGGCGACGGCCGGCGGCACCGGGCGGGTGGCGTGCTGGTTCAGCGTTTGCAGGATGCCGGCGAGCGTCTGGCCGGACTCCAAGGCGCGGTACGTCTGCTCCGGCGTCAGTTCGAGGGTACACGCCGCGCCGAGCGCCTTCCACCGCGCGAACCGGGTCAGCTTGGAAATGAGCTGCGGCGTCAGCCCCTGGCGGAAGGCCAGCAGCTCGGCGTTCGGCTGCACCAGCACCGCCTGCGGGAACTGCGGCGGTTCCGGCGGCTTCGGCCCGCCGGTGAACAGCCACCGGCCCAAGTCCGACAGCCGCACGAACCAGCCGCCCCGGTCGATCACTTCCACCAGCCGCAGCGGGTACGCCACGCCGAGCAGGTACGCCTCCACCCACGGCCGGCCGGACTCCTTCTGCGCCTCCCGCGTCAGCACCCCCTGCCACGACGGGTGGTGTTCCCACAGCCATGTGGCGACGGCCGCCGGTTCCACCCACCCGCCGGCCGACGCCAGCAGCAGCAGGGACAGCACGCCCGCCGACGGGAACGGCGGCAGCAGCACCGGCGTGCCGCCCGTGCCGGTGAGCGGGTCCCACGTCTCGACGCCGAACAGCGCGGCGGTCAGGTCGGCCAGCGTCTCGTACAGCGGTTCGGTCGGCAGCGGCTCCGGGCCGGCGTGCAGTTCGTCCTCGCGCTGGACGAGCAGCCCGGCGGCGGCCAGCCAGGCGAACGCCAATCCGCCCGCCTCGACGACGGCGGTGACGTGATCCGACGGCGGGCCGGACAGCAGGTCGCTCCCTTGCAGCCGCTGCGCGTCCCGTTTGAACAGGGCGTTCGACTGGGTGCGGCGGAACGGCATTTCGGCGGCCAGTTGCCACACCGCCGCGACGCGGAGCGGCCACTCCAGCCCGTCGGCCAGGCGCGGCACCTCAGTCGCCTTCGGACCCTCGGTGGCGGTCAGGTCGGGCAGTCCGAATGCCTCCGCCTTGGCCCGTTCGGACACCATCGGGTGGGCAAAGACGACCGCGTTCACCGTGCCGTCGTCGGTCAGCGGCGGGTCGAAGGTGTCCAGCGGGGGGGCGTCGGCGGGGCGGTCGAAGTACAGGAAGCCGAGGTCGAGCAGGGTGCGGAGCGGGGCGAACCCCTCGACGTGGCCGAGGCTGGCGGACAGCGTGATGAGGTGGCCGACTTTCCACTTCGGCCGGCGGGTCAGGCCGATGACGGCGAGCAGCTTCCGGGCGGCCGGCGGCAGCCCCTGGATGCGGCGGTCCACCACCGGCGAGTTCGCCAAGCTGGCCAGGATGCGGTCGGGCAGCTCCTCCAGCGGGAGCGGGTTGCGCGGCTTCAGCAGGTTCGCGGCGACCGCCCGCAGGAGCGTTTCCGAGTACCCGGCGAGGGCGGTGCGGACGTTGTCGGTCCACGAGTCGAGAGCGATAAGCATTCAGACAGTTTAGTGGGGGCGGACGCGACGGCTCGAAATCGGCCGTCGGAATCACGGGCGATCTCTCTCCGTCACCCCCCGCTGACGATCACATCCGTGGTCGGGATGGCGGCCAGCAGGCGGTCCAGGGGGGACAGGCCGAACCACCGCCGCCAGCCGGCCCGGCCGCTGCGGCCGACGACGACGTGCGTGATGGCGTGCTGCCGAACGTACTCCGCCACGGCCGTGGCGAAGTCGTCGCCCTTCAGCTCCACCGGCACGCCGCCGAGTTGCCGCGCGAGCGTGAGCGTGTCGGCCACCCGCCGCTGCGTCTCGGCGTCCACCCGCTCGGCCCGCTCGCTCGGCGTCTGCACGTACACCGCGAACCACGGGGCGCGGAGGCGGTCGGCGATCCGCGCCGTCTTCCGCAGCAGTCGCGTCGCCGTCGGGCTGCGGGAACTGACCAGCACCACCACCCGCTCCGACCCGGTGGTCGCCGTGTCGCCCGCCTTCTCCCGCTGGCGGT
>JAYTTN010000587.1:0-16864 GCA_043745295.1 Fimbriiglobus sp.
GGTGAACATCACCAGCCCGTCGCCGGTCATCTCGAACCGGCACCCCAGCCGCGGGCTGACGAAGCCGTTCATCTTCATCACCTGCGCCAGCCGGCTGCCGCGCCGGCGGTAGCCGATCACCAGCCCGTCATACGGGTCGACGACGTAATACTCCTCGACGCCGTGGGTCGCGTAGAAGGCGAGCTTGTCGTCCATGTCGTCGTCGGAGTTGTCCGGCGACAGCACCTCGAACGCCACTTGCGGGGTGACGTTCCCCTCCTCCCACTGCTTGTAGCTGCCGCGATACCCGGCCGGCCGGCCGAACGCCACCAGGGCGTCCGGCGCGACGACGGTCTTCGTCTGCCCCTGCACCGGGTACCAGAACAAATCGCCGGCGACGAACACGTCCCGCCCGGCGAACTGCGCCCGCAGCTCGCCGACGACCTTCACCATCCAGTCCCATTGCAGCGTGTTGTCCGCCATCGGCTTCCCATCGCTCTCGGGGTACACGACCGCGTCCAGAATGTCGATGCTCACGTTCGGCCCTCCGCGTGTCGGTCGAATTCTATCCGCCGGCGGCCGGGCGTTCACGTCCGATTTCGCGTTCTATGGTTCGCGCATGACCGCGCGTACTCTCGCTTCCGTCCTCGTGCTGCTGGCCGTCCTCGGCGTCGCCGGGTGGCAGGTGTCCGGGCTGCTCGCGGACCCGACCGTGTGGCCGCCGGACGACTACGTCGAGTACTGGGCCGCCGGCCGACTGAACCTGGACAATGCGAATCCGTACTTGAAGTCGAACCTGTGGCCGCTACAAGTGGCGGCGGGCCGGAAGTTGGAAACGGTGGACGACGCGGTGATGATGTGGAACCCGCCGTGGACGCTGGCCGTGGTGATGCCGCTGGGCGCGCTGCCGGCGCGGGTGGGCCAGTTCGTCTGGCTGCTCGTCGGCGCGGCGGCGGTCGGCCTGAGCGCCTGGCTGCTGTGGAAGCGGTACGGCGGCAACCCGGAGAAACCGTGGGTCGCGTTCGCCGTCGGGTTCGCGTTCCTGCCGACGCTGTTCGGGTTGCAGGTGGGCCAAATCAGCGGGCTGATGCTGCTCGGCGTCGCCCTATTCGGGTATGGCCTGCACGCGGGCAAACCGCTCCTCGCGGGGGCGGCGGCGGTGCTGATCGCCGTCAAACCGCACCTCGTGTACCTGCTTTGGCCCGCGATCTTGATCGATGCGATTGTCTACAGACGCTGGCGAATCGTCCTCGGCGGGATGCTGACGACCGCGATTGCGATTGTCATTCCGATGGCCTTCAACCCGGACGTGTGGGCGCACTACTTCCACGCCTACAAGGTCCACCCGCCGGCCGAACACGTGTCGCTGACGCTCGGCATCCTGCTGCGGGTGCTGTTCGGGCAGGACCAGTTCTGGCTGCAATTCCTGCCGATGACGTTGGGGTTCGCCTGGTTCGGCTGGCACCGCTGGGCGTTCCGCGCGGGGTGGAGCCTGGCCGAACACCTGCCGATGCTGGTCCTGGTGTCGTTCGTGACGGCCCCCTACGGCGCGTGGCACTTCGACTTGGTGCTGCTACTGGTGCCGCTGCTCCAGCGCGCGGCGGAGTTCTCCAACCGCCCGTGGGACGAGCGGACCTCGCGCGCCACGTTCGCCTTCCTCGGCATGAACGCGGTGATGGCCCTGATGTGCGCCGTCGGCGTCTGGTCGTGGCACTTCGCCTGGGTCGCGCCCGTCGTGTTCCTCGGCTACGTGTGGACTGCGCCGATTCCAGCCCGCCGACCGGTCGGTAAAAACGCACCTCCGACCGGAATCATTCCGAGCGGGTTCCAAGTGAGCTGAGGCGGTCGAAGGAATGGACAGGATCACAGGATGAAAGGCAGGATTGAAGACAGTGGGTCTTCAATCCTGCCTTTCATCCTGTGATCCTGTCCAAAACTGCCCCGCGCCGCGGGTCCAATCGAACACTCGAAACGGGAGCTTGGTTCCGCCATGCCGTTCGTCCACTCCCGCTGGCTTCCGCCCGCCCTCTTCGTCCTCTTCTGGCTCGGCCTGTCGGTGGCCGCCGGGGACCGGTTCCTCCGCGACCCCGGCACGTTCTGGCACGTCGCCACTGGCGAGAAGCTGCTGCGCGGCGACTTCGTGAACGCCGACCCGTACACGTTCACGCATGCCGGCGAGTGGTGGATTCCGTACCAGTGGCTCGGCGAAGTGGTCATGGCCGCCGCGCACCGAGTCGGCGGGTTCGACGCCGTGCTGTCGCTGGCCGTCGCCGCCGTCGCCGGCCTGTTCGCCTGGCTGACGACGCGGATGCTCCGCACCGGATTGCACCCGGTGTTCGGAGTGGCGGTGGTGCTGCTGGCGCTGGCCGCCGCCGCCTCGCACTTCCACGCTCGGCCGCTGCTCTTCAGCACCGTCGGCATGGCCGTCACCATGTATGCCGTCTGTCAATACGACGCCGGGCGGATCGGCTTGCGGCAACTGGCGATGTTGATCCCGCTGTATGCCGTCTGGACGAACTTCCACGGCGGGATGCTCGGCGGATTGACGACGATGGGCCTGGCCGGTGTCGGCTGGGTGATCTGGGCCGCGGCCGGCTGGCACTCACCGATCACGGGCCTCCGCGCGGCGCTCGGCCTGGGAATCGTCGGCATTCTGTGCGGCCTGACCGCGTTCGCCACGCCCTACGGCACGGACTTGGCGAAGACGTGGATGGTCATCATGAACATGCCGCACCTGCCGGACCTGATCCAGGAACACGCGCGGATGGAACTGGCCGACCGCCGCAACTGGCCGGCGCTGGCGCTGGCGTGTGTATACCTGTTCGTGTTGGCGGGCACGGCGCGCAACGGCATTCGTGTCGCGTGGCTGCTGCCGCTGTTCTGGCTGGCGCAGGCGTTCCTGCGGGTGCGGCACGGGTCGCTGTTCGCGGTGGTGGCGACGGTGGCGGTCATCGACATGTGGCCGCACACCCGCTGGGCGAAGTGGCTGGCGGTTCACCGGCCCGACGCCTACGTCCCGCCGACCGCCCCCGAACGCGGCTCGGCGGTCGGCATCCTGCTGGCGGCGGTTGTGGCCGTCGCGGTGTCGTGGGCGTTGCAGGTGAAGCAGGTGCCCGTCCCAGGCATCGGCTACGGGTCGGCCCGGTTCGACGCGAAGCTGTGGCCGTTCGACCTGCTCGACGAGATCCGCCGGCACGAGCCGAAGTCGCCGGGCGAGACCGTCAACGTCTTCAACGGCTACTCCGACGGCGGGTTCCTGATCTACTACGCCCCCGGCTACCGTGTGTTCGTGGACGACCGCTGCGAGGTGTTCGGCGACGACTGGCTGGTCGAGTTCGTGCTGGCGAACGAGGACGGGACCGCCGCCGCGATGGCCAAGTGGCAGGCGAAGTACCCCCACTGGGAGTACGCCCTGACTCGCCACGACACCGGCTTCGACGAGTACTACCGCACCCGCCCGACGGAGTGGCAGGTGCTGAAGAAAGGCGCGGTCGGCAGTTTCTACAAGCGGGCGAAGTAGAGACGCACCCCAACCGACCAAACGACAACCGCGTTTGCTTCGCGGCGGCCAATCGGGTAAGATGCTCGTGCCTCTGCTGTGTTCGTGATGAGCATTAAGTTCGGCGAACCTACAAACACCTGCCTGGGGGCCTTCCTTTAATACGTCCGCCGCTCGCAAGCCCATCCCCGTGTGCGAACACGGGACTGTAGTGGGATCCGAAAAACGGGCGTGAGGCTCCCATTTCAGTGGCGGGTTCCCGGCGGTCGCTCACACGGCACGAGTGGAGGTTTTTTTATCCGCCGGGTTTTTCCCCACTGTGCTGGGAGACACTCGACGCTACGCCTTGGCTGGCCATACGGTTAGGGGCGTTGGGAGCGGGTCGGGGGGCGGTCGAAAGTCGAACCGTTTTACACTTGACGGTGCCCAAGCCCGAAAACAACCGCAACGTAAACCGTTTCTAGTAAACGTTTTGCAGCCGGAAGCCACTGACACCACCTTGTCCCCGGATTTGCGTTGACGCCGAGATTTGAGACGGTACTTTACGACCCATCGGACAGACGTATCGCTTCAACCGGGACACCCGGAATGATCGATACGACCCGAACGATTCTGCCACTCGCGGCAGCGACTCCAATCCCTCGCGGTTCACCCCACCGGTGCCAGCTCACCGGTTCGACGACTGACCTTCGGACGACCTGATCGGACTGGAAACGACCGCCACCGGGCGCACTCGAACCACCACGGCGTTGGCCGACACCCCTTGCCGGGCAGGATGCCCGGCGGCGACAGGACGTTGCCTGATCGGCGGGACCGCTTTCCCCGCCCCCAGGGGTGTCACCTTAGCGCCAGCACCGTGGGGCCTGGGCATGGATTTGCCACACAGGCCAGCCCCGCCCCGCGCACGGATCGCGTGGGGTGGGGCACTTTCATTTCCCCGCACGTTGCCGCGACCTCCGAACCCCGGTTTCGGTTGTGGCATCCGTTCCGGATCACGCTATCGTAATCGAGTGATACCCCACGGGTGACGACGGCCGTCCGCAACTCGGAGTTCCCATGCCCACCGACTCGCCGTTCCTGAAGCTGGCCGACGACCGCGTCCTGATCCTCGACGGCGGCATGGGCACCAGTCTGCACCAGTACCACCCGACCGACGCCGACTGGGGGTACTCGCCGGCCGGCAAGTCCTTGATGAACCTGTCCGACACGCTCCTCTACACGCACCCCGATTGGATCCGCGAGATCCACGCCGGGTACTTCGCGGCCGGGTGCGACGCCGTCGAGACGAACACGTTCAACGCCAACGCCGTCGGCCTCGGCGAGTTCGGCATGACCGCCCAGATGGACGAAATCAACCGCGGCAACATCCGACTGGCGAAGGAGGTGGCCGCTCGATTCGCCACCCCCACTCGCCCCCGGTTCGTCGTCGGCAGCGTCGGCCCCGGCACCAAAATGCCGTCGCTGACGGACCCGGCCATCTACATCGACTTCGACAGCATGGCCGAGGCGTACCGGCCGCAGCTCCGCGTCATGATCGAGGAGCGGGTGGACGCCATCTTGGTCGAGACGTGCTTCGACATCTTACAGGCGAAATGTGTGGCGATCACCGCCATCGAAGAGATGAAGCGGGCCGGCGTGCGGCTGCCGCTGATGGTGCAATTGACCATCATGGACGCCCGGCAGAAAATGCTCCCCGGCACCGACATCCAGACGGCGCTGGTGTCCCTGGAACCCATCGACGAAATCGACGTGATCGGCATGAACTGCGGCGTCGGCCCGGACCTGATGCTGGACAGCATCAAGGGGCTGAGCCGGCACTGCCGCAAGCGGCTGAGCGTGCTGCCGAACGCCGGCATGCCGGAGAGCCGCGACGGGGAGACGTACTTCCCCCAGGGGCCGGAGGTGGTGGCCGACTGGCTGGAGCGGTTCGTCGTCGAGTTCGGGGTGAACATCGTCGGCGGCTGCTGCGGCACGACGAAGGACCACCTGAAGGCCGTGTGCGACCGCCTCGCCGGCAAGAAGCCCGCACGGCGGACGCCGCAGTATTTGCCCGCGCTGAGCAGCTTGCAAGCGATTCAAGAGGTGGATGTGGATCAGAAGCCGCTGCTGGTGGGCGAGCGGACCAACACGAACGGCTCGCGGAAGTTCAAGCAACTGCTGGAGAAGGACGACTGGCACGGCCTCGTGGAGATGGCGCAGGAACAGGAGCGCGAGGGCATCCACGTCCTCGACGTGTGCGTGGACTACGTCGGCCGCGACGGCGTGCGCGACATGAAGGAGGTCGTCAAGCGGTACAACGCCGTGCTGACGGTGCCGATGATGCTGGACAGCACCGAGACGCCGGTCATCGAAGCCGCGCTGAAGTTGTGCAGCGGCAAGGCCATCATCAACAGCATCAACCTGGAAGACGGTCGCAAGACGCTGGACCCGAAGACGCTGCTGGCGAAGAAGTACGGGGCCGGGCTGGTCGCCCTCACCATCGACGAGAAGGGCCAGGCGGACACGGCGGAATGGAAGTTCGAGGTGGCCCGGCGCATCTACGACATCATCGTCAACGAGTACGGCATCCCGCCGTCGGACCTGATGTTCGACCCGCTGACGTTCCCGGTGTCCACCGGCCAAGAACAGACCCGCAAGAGCGCCATCGCCACCTTCGAAGGCATCAAGCTCATCAAGAAGAATCTGCCGGGCTGCATGACCCATGTGGGGCTGAGCAACTGTAGTTTCGGCCTCGCGCCGTACACCCGGCAGGTGCTGAACAGCATGTACCTGCATTACGCCATTCAGTACGGCCTGGACTCGGCCATCCTGCACGCCAGCAAGATCATGCCGCTGGCGAGTATCGACGAGAAGGGCAAGGAGCTGTGCCGCCGGCTGCTGTTCGACGAGCGGACGTTCGACGCCGCCGGCAACTGCGTCGAAGACCCGCTGCAGATGTTGATCGAACACTACGCCGACAAGAAGACCGAATCGAAGAAGGGCCAGTCCCTCGGCGACACGGTGGAGGAGCGGCTGAAGCAGGCGATCATCCAGGGCCGCCGCGAGTCGCTGCTGGCCGACCTGGACGCGGCCCGCGAACGGTACTCGCCGGTGGATGTCATCAACAAAATCCTGCTCGGCGGCATGAAGGTGGTCGGCGAGCTGTTCGGCAGCGGACAGATGCAACTGCCGTTCGTGCTGCAATCGGCCGAAGTGATGAAGGCCGCCGTGGCATATCTGGAACAGTTCATGGAGAAGGCGGACGGGCAGGAGAAGGGCAAGATCGTCCTCGCCACCGTGAAGGGCGACGTTCACGACATCGGCAAGAATCTCGTGGACATCATCCTCACGAACAACGGCTACAAGGTGTTCAACCTCGGCATCAAGCAGCCGGTGGACGCCATGATCGCCAAGTTCCAGGAGACGCAGGCCGACGCCATCGGCATGAGCGGGCTGCTGGTGAAGTCTACCGTCATCATGAAGGAAGACCTGATCACCCTGAACGACCGCAAGCTGAACCCGCCGGTCATCCTCGGCGGCGCGGCGCTGAACCGCCGGTACGTCGAGCAGGACCTGCGCGCCGTGTACAGGGGCGAGTTGTTCTACGGCGAGGACGCCTTCGACGGCCTGCGAATCATGGACGACATCGTCGCCCGCAAGAAGATCGCCAGCGTCGGCAGCGTGGCGCTGCGGGGGGCCATCGCTGGAAGTCAGCGGCGGGAGTTCGTCGAGACGGCGGTTCTGGACGATTCGGAACTGCACCGCCGGCCCACCGCCGTGGAAATCCGCACGGATTTGCCGCCACGCGCGCCAAACCTGCCCCGCGCGACCGATATCCCGATCCCGCCGTTCCTCGGCGTCCGGCACTTCTCGGCGAGAATGGAGGACGTGTTCCCGTACATGAACGAGATCACCCTGTTCGGCGCGCAGTGGCAGTTCCGCAAGGGCGGCGCGGACCCGAAGAAGTATTTGGAAGACATCGCCCAGACCGCGAAGCCGGCGCTCGCCCGGCTCAAGGCCTTCTGCCTGACGAACGACATCCTGCGGCCGACCGCCACCTACGGCTTCTTCCCCGCCGCCGGCGACGGCCAGACGCTCACCGTGTACGGCCCCGACCGTACGACGGTGTTGCAGACGTTCACATTTCCGCGCCAGGAGTACGGCGATTTCCTGTGCCTGAGCGATCTCGTCGAACCGCTCAAGGACGGGAAGCCGGTGGACTACGTCGCGCTCATGGCCGTGACCGTCGGGCACGAAATCACGAAGGCGTGCAACCAGTTCAAGGACGACGGCAAGTTCCAGGACTACCTGTTCCTGCACGGCCTCGGCGTCGAGTCGGCGGAGGCGTTCGCGGAGTACTTCCACAAACACCTGCGGGCCGAGTGGGGCATCGGCGACAAGGATTCGGCGGACATCCGGAAGCTGTTCAAGGGGCACTACCGCGGTCGGCGGTACGCCTTCGGCTACCCGGCGTGCCCGCGGCTGGAAGACCAGACCGGCCTGTTCGCCCTCATCGACCCGACGCAGGTCGGCATCACGCTCACCGAGCAATTTCTGCTGGAGCCGGAGCAAAGCACCACGGCCATCGTCTTCCACCACCCGAACGCCAAGTATTTCAACGTGCGGCGGGGCGGCGAAGTCGAGTTCGAGTGACTCCTGTAGGTCGCGGTCGAAGTTCCCCACGGGGGAACGAGGCCCGACAGCCAGACCACCTTTCTTCTGTGGGCGGTTGGCTGTCGGGCCTCGCGGTCCTTCGGACCTACTCGACCCCGACCTACGAACCGCCGCGCACCCTCGCGGTTTTTGACCTACACTCCGGACATGACCGACGCCATTTCCATCGACGGCCTCGCGGTCCGGTACGGCAGTTTCACCGCCGTGGACGGGCTGACACTCGGCGTCCGCAAGGGCGAGCTGTTCGGTCTGCTCGGGCCGAACGGGGCCGGCAAAAGCACCACCCTCCGCGTGCTGATCGGTCAGCGGCAGCCGTCGGCGGGTTCCGTCACGGTGTGCGGGTTCGACGTGGTGAAGCAGTGGGCGAGGATCAAGCCGCTGTTCGGCTACGTCCCCGACCGCGACAACCATTTCGACGAGTTCACCGGCCGGCGGAACCTCGAATTCTTCGCCGACCTGTACGCCGTGCCCCGGCTACGGGTCCGCGAGTGCCTGAAGATGGTGGAGCTGGACGAGGCCGGCGACGTGCCGGTGCGCGGCTACTCGCTCGGCATGAAGAAGAAGCTGCTCGTCGCGCGGGCGCTGCTGCACGACCCGCCCGTGTACTACCTGGACGAGCCGACGGCGAACCTGGACATCCACTCGGCCGACGTGGTGCATCGCATCCTGCGGGACCGCGTCGCGGCCGGGGCCACGGTGGTGATGACGACGCACGACATGGCCGAAGTGGAGAAGATCTGCGACCGCGTCGGCATCGTCTGCAAGGGCAAGCTGATCGCCCTGGATTCGCCGCACCGCCTGAAGCAGCAGCACACCGAGCGGAAGGCCGACATCGTGCTGAAATCGAACGAGCGCGTCGTCATCGACTTGGACGCCGACGCGGATCGCAACAAGTTGGCGGACATCGTGCGGAGCGGGGCGGTGTCCACGTTCCGCACCCGCGAGTTCGACTTCGAGGCGACCTTCCTGAAGCTGACGGGCCAGCGATTTGAGTAACTCGCTCAGGGCGAGCGGGGGGCGTCAGCCCCCTGTTTCAGTTCTGAAGCGGGTCATCGACTCTGTCCGGAAATCGCTCGGCTGCTTCTTCGAGTGTCAGCGGCTCGCGGTAGTGTGGTTCGCATGCGTGCAGGCTGTAGTGTTGACCGCACTGTTGGCATCGCAGAAGGGCGGCGGGCGGCATTCGAGTAGAAGCCAAGTCGTCCATGAGCACGTTGCCCATGTCGCGGCAGAATTCGCAGCCGCATCGCGTACTATCCACTGCATTACCTCCCACGAGAAACAGGGGGCTGACGCCCCCCGCTCGCCCGGAATGAGCCGCTTAAAGACCCGTGGTTTCCTCGATCTTGCCGCGCTTCCACGCCCGCTTGACGCTGTAGCGGTAGAACCACTGCGACACCAGCACCAGACCGGCGGTGGTGGCCAGCAGCATCGCGGCCAGTTCGCCGTTCGACCACGCCGTCAGCGGCGACTCCGCCAGCGGCGATCCGGCCGGCGGCGGCCCGATGATCGCCCGCCGCATCCCCTCCAGCCAGTACGTCGTCGGCAGGCTCATGCCGACGGCCTGCATCCAGCCCGGCAGCACCGACACGGGGAACACCACGCCACTCAGGAAGTAGACGAACCCGGCGATGCCCTCGCTGAGGAACATGCCGCTGCGAGACATGTTCAGCACGGCGGACGCGAGGATCATGCCGGCGGCCCATAACATCACACCCCCGATGAGCAGGAACGTCAGCAGCCAGAACACGTCGATGCCCTGGTTCTGGAAGCCGTCGCGGACGGCGGGGATCATGAGGCCGACCGAGATGGTGATGGCCGCGCCGACGACGCCTTCCATCGCTTTCGCCAGCCCCCGCCCGACGAAATACGCCTGGAAGTGTCCGGGGCTGATGAAGATGTACTTCAGCATCCGGTAGTTCTCGCGGTCGGTGATGACGACGTTGCTCATGCCGAACATGACCGCGCCGACGAGGCCGTAACAGGCGTTCGAGATGTAGATGTACGGCAGGAACTCGACCGGCACGCGGCCGGGAAAGCCGGCGCTGGCGGCGTACACCATGCACACCAGCATGAGCGACCCGCACACCGGCTTGACGACCAGATAGAGGATGAAGAGGCGGGCGTCGGCCCAGTTGGATTCGACCTGCCAGCCGAGCCAGGTGGACCAGCGGAGGGTGTTCAGCGTTTGCATGGGTTATTGCCACTTCACCGTGAGTTTGCCGTCGGCTTTCGCCTTGCGTTCCAGCACGTCCAGGCAGCGAACCGCGAGGAGCACGAAGACCGCTCCCAACACCGCCAGGATGCCGACCTCGTACCACATGTCGAGGAACCCCGGCGTGCCGAACAGCACCTGCCGCATGGCGTCGATGCCGGCCGCGAGCGGCAACAGAAGGGCCATCGCGGGCAGCGCGTTACCGATCAGGTCGCCCAGCACTTTAAGCGGGAAGTTCATGCCGCTGATGAGGTAGACGGGTTCCTGCAACAAGTTGACGGTGTGCCACGCCTCGCGGCCCCACAAGAGGAACAGCGAGGCGAACATCATGCCGAGGCCGTACAGGGCGACCATCGTCAGGCCGAACACGAGCGCCAGCAGCCACCACGAAGTCGGCTCGAACGGCACGTCGAACAGCAGCACGCCGGCGGTCAGGATGGCCGCCGCGCGGACCAGCGTCGTCGCCAGTCCGCCGACCGCCATGCCCATCAGGATGCTCATCATGGGGGCGGGCGACATGATGTACAGTTCGAGGTTGCCGCCGTCCCGCTCCCAGTACAGGTGCGCGCCCATGCTCCACAGGATGTTCATCCAGAACGTGGTCATCGCCGCGCCGAGGATGACGACGCCGATGAGCTGCTTGGCGCGCTCCGTGTCGTCCGGCAACATGGCCGCGTACATGAACGCGAGTGCGGCCACGCCCAGCACCGGCAGGACGGTCTCCTGCAACAGCCAGGTGCGGTTGCGGAACATCCAGATCAGTCGCGGGTACGTCCGCGCCTGCACCGCCCTAGCGAACAGCGACAGCGACACCCGGCCTCCTTCGCAGCATCCGCCGCACGAGGAATTTCAACCCGATCGGCACCGCGGCCAGCAGCCCGAAGGCGAGCAGGACTTCCGGCGACACGGCGTCGCGCGGGGTTCGCAGGTCGCGGAGGCGGCTGCCGGCGAATGCGTACAGCAGCGTGAACGGCCACATGGACACGGCCGTCACGAGGACGTACTTGCCCAGGCGGATGGGCGTCAGCCCCATCCCCATGTTGATGGCGAAGAACGGCAGGAACGGCATCCACCGCAGGGCGAACAGGTACACCCCGCCGGCCCGGACGACCCCCTCGTTCAGCCGCCGCAACCGGTGCCCGAGGTTCCGCTGCACCCAATCATGAAGTAGGTAGCGGGCGGCGAGGAAAGCCAGCGTCGCCGACAGAACGGAGTTGACGACCAGCACCGGGAACCCGACGGGCAGGCCGAAGATCGCCCCGCCGAAGAGGGCGAAAAGGGCCGACATCGGGATCGGCGGGGTCACCAGCAACTGGAATGCGAGCGAGAACGCGAGGATCGAGGCGACGGGCGCTTCGGCCGCCGCTTGCTGCCAGGCGTCGAGGCGGTCGCGGGCCGTTTGCCAGAGCGAATTCGAGTCGGGAAGGAAGAACAGCCCGACGCAGACGCCCACGACGAGGAGGAGGCCGAGTGCGGTGCGGCGGGTGACGATACGGCGCGGCAGGTCGAACGGTTCGGACATCCTGCTGGGATAGTACCGGCCACCGGATCGGCGAGCCGACGGGATGCCGAATCCGATTCTACGGCCCCGATTCCCGCCGCCCGGCCCGGTCGCGCCAGCCGGTGCCACCCGTCCCTCGGCCGACTTCCGTCGGCGAAGCGCGGGGTGATTCAGGACTTTCTCATCGTCTGGCGGATAGACTTCGGGTAATTATGAGAACAGTTCCGGCGCACACCCCGCCCGCGAGACGGTCCCCCCCATGACGCTGATCGACACTCTGGCCGACCGCGGGCTGATCCACGCCGACGACCGCGCCAAGGCGATGCAGGCCGTGGCCGCCGCGCCGATCGGGAGCCCGCCGCACTTCGTCCTGCTGGAAAAGGGGTTCCTCAAGGAGGAGGCGCTGCTGCCGGTGCTGGCCGACGAATTCGGCATGGAGTTCGTGGACCTGACGGTGACGGCGGTGGACGCCGACGCGCTGGCGAACATGCCGCAGAAGCTGATCCACCGCAAGAACCTGATGCCCATCGCCCGGCACAACGGCACCCTGGTGGTGGCCACCGGCGACCCCTACGACCCGTACGCGCTGGACGAGTTGCAGACGCTCACCGGCCTCAGCGTGCAGCCGGTGCTGGGCAGCGCGCGGGAAATCTCCCGGCTGCTGAAGACGCACTTCGGGGTCGGCGGCGACACCGTGTCGGCCCTGATGCAAGAGGCGAAGTCGAAGGACGACGTGGAACTGCTGGAGGACATCGAGGCGGACGACAGCGAACTGGCCAAGCAGGCGCAGGAGGCGGGCGTCATCAAGCTGGTGAACACCATCCTGATCGAGGCGGCGAACGAGCGGGCATCGGACATCCACCTGGAACAGGAGGAGACCACCCTCCGCGTGCGGTACCGCATCGACGGCCTGCTGCAAGAGCAGCGGATGCCGCCGGAGATCAACCGCTTCCAGGCGGCCATCGTGTCGCGGCTGAAGATCATGGCGCGGCTGAACATCGCCGAGAAGCGGCTGCCGCAGGACGGCCGCATCAAGATGAAGGTGCAGGGCCGCGAGATCGACGTGCGGGTGTCCATCATCCCGATGATCCACGGCGAAGGCATCGTCATGCGGCTGCTGGACAAGGGCCGCATGGTGTTCAGCCTGAAGAACATGGGCTTCCTGGCGGACACGGACAAGAAGTTCCGCCAGCTCATCGACCGGCCGCACGGCATCGTGCTGGTGACGGGGCCGACCGGGTCGGGCAAGTCCACCACCCTGTACGCCGCCCTGAACGAGATCAAGGACGAGACGACCAAGATCATCACCGTCGAAGACCCGGTCGAGTACCAGCAGGCCGGCATCAGCCAGATCCAGGTGCATTCCAAGATCGGGCTGACGTTCGCCACCAGCCTGCGGAGCATCCTGCGGCACGACCCGGACGTGGTGCTGGTCGGCGAGATCCGCGACAAGGAGACGGCCGAGATGGCCATCCAGGCGTCGCTGACGGGGCACATGGTGTTCAGCACCCTGCACACGAACGACGCGCCGAGTGCGTTCACCCGGATGATCGACATGGGCGTCGAGCCGTTCCTCGTGTCCAGCACGGTGGAAGGGATCATGGCCCAGCGGCTGGTGCGGACCATCTGCGGCGAGTGCAAGACGGCGTTCGTGCCGACCGAACACGACATGCCGTCGGACTTCCCGAAGGTCCACCCGCAGACCGGCGAGCCGTGGGAGACGGTGACGAAGGGAATCGGCTGCCGCGCCTGCCGCAACTCCGGCTACCGCGGGCGGACGGGCATCCACGAGCTGCTCATCGCGTCCGACTTCATCCGCGACCTGGTGGTGCAGCGGGTGAACTCGGCGGTCATCCGCATGGAGGCGCTGAAGGCCGGCATGCGGACCCTGCGGCAGGACGGCTGGCTGAAAACGCTGAACGGCACCACCACCATCGACGAGGTGGCCCGCACCACCGCCGGGGACATCAGCTAGCCGGGGGTCAGGAGGCAGGAAGCAGGGGTCAGACAGACCCCCGCCGATGCCGTCTGACCCGTTTCTCGACGTGCCGAGCGAGGAATGCGGACGCAACCTCTGACCCCTGCCTTCTGACTCCTGACTCCTGCCCCCTGAAACAGATGCCCGACTACACCTACACCGCCCTCGCCGTGTCCGGGGCGAAAACGTCCGGCACCCTGTCCGCCAACACCCAGGCCGAGGTGGAGGCGACGCTCGGCGCGAAGGGGCTGTTCCCCATCAGCATCGCCGAGGCCAAGCCGGGCGGCGGCAAGTTCTCGCTCTTCTCCGGCGTCGGCGGGCGGGCGCTGGCCACCTTCTACGGTCAGCTCGCCGACCTGCTGCACTCCGGCGTGCCGCTGCTCCGGTCGCTCGAGCTGCTGGAGAAGCAGAGCGTCAACCGCACCCTCCAGGCGACCGTCCGCGACGTGCGGATGAAGGTGGCCGAGGGGACCGGCCTGTCCGAGGCGATGGGGGCGCACCCTCGCGTGTTCGACGACCTGGTGGTCAGCATGGTCCGCGCCGGGCAGGAGGGCGGGTTCCTGGAGGACGTGCTGAAGCGGACGGCGTCGTTCGTCGAGCACCAGCAGGACATGAAGTCGAAGGTGGTGGGGGCGCTGGCGTACCCGGCGTTCCTGGCCGTCGCCGGCGTCAGCGTGCTGCTCATGCTGGTCATCTTCTTCGTCCCCAAGTTCAAGACGCTGTTCGCCCGCCTGGAAGAGAAGGGCGAACTGCCCGACCTGACCAAGATGCTGCTGTGGGCGAGCGGCTTCCTGATCAACTGGTGGTGGGCGCTCATCGCAGTCGGCGCGGGCGTGGCGTTCGCGTTCGTCTACTGGTCGCGGACGACGAGCGGCCGGTACACGCTGGACGCCCTCCGCCTACGGCTGCCGGTGTTCGGCACCATCTTCCGCAGTCTGGCCCTGTCGCGGTTCTGCCGGATCCTGGGCACCATGCTGCACAACGGCATCCCGCTGCTGAAGTCGCTCAGCATCGCCAAGGACAGCACCGGCAACAAGCTGCTGGCCGACGCCATCGAGAAGTCGGCCGAGAGCATCACCGCCGGGCAGAAGCTGGCCGACCCGCTGCGGCGGAACAAGTACTTCCCGGCCGACGTGGTGGAGATGATCGCCATCGCCGAGGAGGCGAACAGCCTGGAGAAAGTGCTGATCGACGTGGCCGACGGCCTGGAGAAGCGGACCAGCCGGAACATGGACCTGATGGTCAAGCTGCTGGAGCCGGTGATGCTGCTGGTCATGGCCGTGGCCGTGCTGCTGGTCGTCGCGGGGCTGCTGCTGCCGGTGTTCAAGATGGGGTCCGCCGTCGGCGGCAAGTAGAGCCGTGCCTTCGCCGCAGAGCGGCGGGTGCCGGTAGCCAGGGGTGACGGGCGAGCGCAGCTCGCGGAACCCCTGGAACCCACGGGGAAAAGAAGACGAGTCCCGGAGGGACGACGGAGTCCGCCGCCCCTCCGGGGCTGTCGCGTGTTTTTGACTCGGCGACCAGGGGTTCCGCTCGCTCCGCTCGCCTGTCACCCCTGGCTACCGGCACTCACGCCTCCGGCGTGAAAACCCGCTCGATTCGGATTCCCCCCATGACGCACGCGGACGGGAACGAATTGATCGAAGCGGTCGCCGAACTGCGGGCGCTGTTCCCCGACTGGCGATTCGGGCAACTCGTGGCGAACCTCGCGCTCTCGGCTGGCCGCGATGGGGCCATTTGGGATGTCGAGGACGATCAGTTGCTGGACGCCGCGCGGCGGCTGATCGACCGGAACCGAGTTCGAGAAGCGGTGCCCGCATGAATCAACGGAGTTCACCCATGTCCCGCCGGCTGATATCGTCCGGGTCGAAGTTCGAGGCCGAGATCGGCTACTCCCGCGCCGTCGTGGTCGGCGACACGGTGTACGTGTCCGGCACCACCGGGTTCGACTATGCCGCCATGACCATTTCGGACGACGTGGTGGCCCAGACCGACCAGTGCCTGAAGAACATCGGGGCGGCGCTGGCGCAGGCCGGGGCGACGTTCGCCGACGTGGTCCGCGTCACCTACGTGCTGCCGAACGCCGCCGACTTCCCGGCGACGTGGCCGGTGCTGACGACGTACTTCGGCGACGTGCGGCCGGCGTGCACGATGATCGCCGCCGGACTGTCCGACCCGCGCATGAAGATCGAGATCGAAGTCACCGCCCGCGTCGGCTCGGCCTGACGGGGGGGCCGCTCACTTCCGCGCCGCGAGCAGTTCGCCCAGCCGCTTCTCGGCCGCCTGGATGCGGGCCTGGTTGGTGTCGTGCGCCACCACCTCGCGGTACATCTCGACCGCCTTGCTCCGCTCGTTCAGCAGCTTGTCGTAGATGACCGCCGCCCGCATCCGCGAGTCGGTGATCGTCCCCTTCCGCCACTGGTACGCCCGCTGGAAGTACTCGGCCGCCCGTTCGTACTGCTTGTACGCCTTCCCCTCGTACAGGTCGCCGAGCTGGTACGCCACGTCGGCGATCTTGTCCGAGGTCGGGTGCTTCTGGAGGATCTCCTGGAGCAGGATTTCCGTCCGCCGCTGGTTCAGCGTGTACTCGGTGCCGGCCCCCTTGTCCTTGTACCGCATGGCCTCCTTGTACAGGTCGTTGGCCGCCTTCACGTTGTCCTTCGCCTCCAGGCTGGCCGGCGGTACGTCGTGCAGGTCCAGCCGGTAGCTCGGCTTGCTCATCAGGTGGAACGTCTTCAGTTCCTCCTCCACCCACTGCGCCCGCAGCGCGTCGCCGTGCTTCTCGTACTGGTTGTACAGGGCGATGAGCGCCGCCTGGTACTCCTTCCGCGCGGCCAGCACCCGCTCCACCTCGGCGGTGTCGGACGCGGACGCGGACACCGGCTTGGCCGGCTTCGGGGGTTCGGCCGCGAACGCGGCGGCGGTCAGGGCGAGTAGGAGAAGCGGGACGCGGTATCGCATTGGGTTAACTCCGGAGGTGTGTCTGGCGAGCCGCGACCGCGAGGGAGCGGCATCTTCTGAACCGTTGCCGCTCCCTCGCGGTCG
>JAYTTN010000588.1:0-4445 GCA_043745295.1 Fimbriiglobus sp.
GTGAGCGACGGTCTTCCGGAATCCGTCGCTCACGCTTCCGGCTCGGACCAGAACCCGCGCGGCCGCCGCCCCATCTCCTTCGCGGGTGAACTGCGCATCACCGAAGGCACGAAGGCCGACTGGCCGTACTTCGCCAAGTGGCACTACCGCTCGCACCACCTCGGCTTCGTCAAGAAGGTGGTGCGGCTGCATCACGGCGAGGAGCCGATTGCCATCTGCGTGTTCGCATCGCCGGCGGCCGCGCTGACGCTGCGGAGCCGGTACTTCGGCCTGGTCGGGAAGATGACCGACGCGACGATGGCCGGGTTGAACCACCAGCTCTGGCTGCTGCAACGGGTGGTGCTGCACCCGACGTACCGGGGCGCGGGCCTCGGGGCCGGGTTCGTGGCCGCGGCGTGCCGGCTCTGCCCGGTGCCGTGGATCGAAACGCTGTCGGCGATGGGCCGGGTGAACCCGTTCTTCGAGCGGGCCGGGTTCGTGAAGGTCGGCGTCATCCCGCGCACCGGCAAGAGCGGGATGTATGGCCGGGGCGCGAAGCTGACCGCCGAGACCGTGGCGAAGAGCGAACACAGCGAGTCGGTGTACTATGTCCGGGACAACCGCCGACCCGAGCCGGAAGCGTGAGCGACGTGGTACAATTCCTGCTACCAACCCCGAGGCCGCCATCATGTCCGTGATCACCGTCAGCCTACCGTCGGAGACGGAGAGGAAGCTCCGCGAGAAGGCCCGCGCGGCCGGTTTAAACCTCGAAAGCTACCTCGCGGATCGGCTCGAACGCCTCGCCGAACAGGACGCCCCGCTGACGGCCCCGCGCACCTTCGACGAGATCCTCGCGCCGGTTCGGGCCGGGTTCGCCGCCGGCGGGTTGACCGAGGACGAACTGACGGACCTGTTTCGTGAGGAGCGCGGCCGATGAGCAACTCTGCCCCGCCCGTGGTCGTGTTCGACTGCATGACCCTCCTGCAAGCGACCACCAGCCCAAGTGGGCCGTCCGCCGCGTGCCTCCGCCGCGTGGAAGCGGGCGAACTCCGACTGGTGGTGTCGCCGCCGATCCTCGCGGAGGTCCGGGACGTGCTGTCCCGCCCTCGCATCCGCCAGCGGAACCCGGCGCTCGACGACGCCGCCGTGGACGCCTACCTGGGCCGGATCGCCACGCTCGCCCCACCCGCGACGGACGTGCCGCACGCCGTAACGTACCCGCGAGACCCGAAAGATGAACCCTATCTCGATCTGGCGGTCCACGCCAACGCCGCGTTCCTGGTGAGTTTCGACAACGACCTGCTCGACCTGATGACGGACGAAGGCGCGGACGCGGCGGCCGTGAAGGCGCTCGCGCCGCGTTTAACCGTCCTGACGCCACCGGACCTCCTGCGACGACTCCGGGCGAACAAACTCGTCGAGCCGCCAACATGACCGACCTCGACGCTTTGCTCGCCGGCATCGTGGATGACCCGCACAACGCCCTTCGCTGGCTGGTGATGGCCGACTGGCTGGAAGATCACGGCCAGCCGGAGCGCGCCGAGTTGGTGCGCGTCCACCGCGAGTTGCTCCGCACCTGCACCGCCACACGGGAGACGAAGGCCCGTAAGCAACTGCACTCGCGGATGATGGAACTGCTGCGCGCCGGCGTGCAGCCGTGTCTGCCCCAAAAGACGATCACGCTGCCCGGCGGTGTGGAACTGAAGATGTCGTTCATCCCGCCGGGGTCGTTCCTGATGGGCAGCCCGAAGTCGGAGGCCGCCCGTTCCGGCGATGAGACGCGGCACCTCGTGACGCTGACGCGCGGTTTCTGGCTGGGCGTTACGGCGGTGACGCAGGGGCAGTGGCGGGCGGTGATGGGCACCGATCCGAGCCATTTCAAAGGAGACGAGTTGCCGGTGGAGAATGTGAGTTGGGACGACGCGCAAGAGTTCTGCACGGCGGTGCGGGAGCGGACGGGGGTGGAAGTCCGATTGCCGACGGAGGCGGAGTGGGAGTACGCGGCGCGGGCGGGGACAACGACGCCATTCCATTGGGGCGGGGAGCTGGACGGGACGCAGTCGAACTGCAACGGCGAGTACCCCTACGGCACCGACGCAAAGGGGCCATTCCTGGAGACGACGACAGCGGTGGGGAGTTACGCGGGGGTGTCGCCGCATCCGTGGGGTTTGGCGGACGTGATCGGGAACGTGTGGGAGTGGTGCGGGGACTGGTACGGAGCATATGCAGATGGCGAGGCGGTGGACCCCATGGGGCCGAAGAGCGGCTCGCACCGGGTGATCCGGGGCGGGTGCTGGGACAGCGTCGCCGCGAACTGCCGCACGGAGTGCCGGGGCAGGTTGACGCCGGGCTTTCGGGACTACTACTTGGGCTTCCGACTCGCCGCAGTTCCGTCTGGTCCGATACTGGCGAGCTACGCCGCGCCGTTCGCCAGCTTGGCCCTATTCCCCGCGGTGGCGGTCTTCCCAGTTCAGGATGTGGGCCATCACGTCCGGCGGGTCCTGGCGGACGGCGTTCGGGAACGGCCAACTGAACCGCTCGGCGGCGGCGAGCTGCACGGCCGTGCGGCGGGACGGCGGGTCGCACCACAAATGGACGAACCGCGCGATGGCCTTGCCCCGGCGGACGAGCCGGGCCAGCAGGTGGTCGGCGGCGGTGTCGGACGGGGCCGCCTCGGTGAGCAGTTCGCCCCACCCGACCACCCAGTCCACCAGCATCCGCCCTTCCACGTCGCCCAGCCCCCGCGTGAGCGCGTCGTCGCGGACCAGCCCCCGCAGTCGTTCGTCGGTCGCCACGGCCATGCGGTTCCCCCGGCCTCGGTTGATGGCGTCGCCGGTGCGGTGCGAATCCCCCCGCCCGCGCCGGCTGCCCCGTCCCGTCTCGTGTCGGATCGTCGCCGGCCATATACCGGCGGGCCGCGCCGAACGCAAGCCGACGGAACCCCCCGCCGGGCGGATTTCCCGTAAGCCGTTCGCCCGCCGTGATGTATCCTCGGACGGCTGTCGGACGACTCGCACCCGCCCGAAGCCCCCTTTCCTCCGAGACCGCTCGCCATGTCCCGCCTCACCGCCGCCTCGGTGTTCCTCGCCCTGTTCCCGTTGATCGCCGTCGCCGCCGACTGGCCGCAGTGGCTGGGGCCGACCCGCGACGGGGTGTGGGCCAAGGCCGGGGTGCCGGAGCGGTTCCCGACGGGCGGGCCGAAGAAGCTGTGGCAGGTGCCGGCGCGGGGCGGGTACTCCGGGCCGGCCGTCGTCGCCGGGAAGGTGTACGTCCACGAGTACGAGCGGACGGGCGGCAACCCGCAGAACGACCCGACCGTGCGGGCGGCCCTGACCGGTCACGAGCGGGTGCGGTGCCTGGACGCCAAGACCGGCGACGAGGTGTGGAAGCACGTCTACCCGTGCGACTACGCCGTCAGCTACCCGTGCGGCCCCCGCTGCACGCCGGCCGTGGACGGCGGTCGGGTGTACGCGCTCGGCGCGATGGGCCACCTGTTCTGCCTCGACGCCAAGACCGGCGCGGAGCGGTGGAAGAAGGACTTCGCCAAGGATTACAAGGCCCCGGTGCCGACGTGGGGGTTCGCCGCCCACCCGCTGGTGACTGCGGACGCGGTGGTGTGCATGGTCGGCGGGCCGGGCGGCGCGGTGGTGGCGTTCGACAAGGTCACCGGCCAGGAGAAGTGGAAGGCGCTGGCCGGGGCGGACGCCGGATACTGCCCGCCGACGCTCACGACCGTGGACGGCAAGCCGCAGCTCGTGGTGTGGCACCCGAAGGCGCTGGTGGCCCTCAGCCCGGACGCCGGCAAGACGCTCTGGGAGATCAAGCTGGAGCCGATGTACGGCATGTCGGTGGCGGCCCCGCAGCGGCACGGCGACCACCTGTTCGCCGGCGGCATCGGCGGGCACGCCGTCCTGCTGAAGTTCGAGAAGGACAAACCCGCGCCGGCGCAAGTCTGGCGGGGCGAGAAGGACACCGCCGTCTACCCGACCAACAGCACGCCGCTGGCGCACGGCGGCACCCTGTACGGCTGCGACTCGGCGACGGGCGGCCTCCGCGCCGTCGAGCTGGCCACCGGCAAGCGGCTGTGGGAGACCTTCGCCCCGACGACCGGCAAGGAGGCGGCCAAGCACGGCACGGCGTTCCTGGTCCGCAACGGCGACCGCTTCTTCCTGCTGTCCGAGACGGGCGAGTTGGTGATCGCCCGCATGACGGCGGACAAGTACGAGGAGATCGACCGGGCCAAACTGATCGAGCCGACCGGCACCGCCTTCGGCCGGCACGTCGCCTGGTCCCCCCCGGCGTTCGCCGGCGGGTGCGTGTTCGTGCGGAACGACAAGTGCGTGGCGTGCTACGACCTGATGGCGAAGTGACTGCTCGCGCGAGCCGCGACCGCCGGGGAGCGGCATCTTCCCGATTGATCCGAGCCGGAAGCGTGAGCGACGGTCTTCCGAAAGCACCGTCGCTCA
>JAYTTN010000589.1:0-4443 GCA_043745295.1 Fimbriiglobus sp.
GCGGGGCAAGACACCGCTCGCGGAGCGAGCAGAACACGTCGGCCTCGGCACTACGTTACTTCTTCACCTCGTACTCGGCGTCGATCACGTCGTCGCTCGGCTTCTTCGCCTCGCCGCCGCTGGGGGTGGCCCCGGTCGGCGCGCCGGCGGCCGCCGCGTCGGAGAAGAACTGGCTCATCGCCTGCGCCGCCGCGTCCAGGTCGCTGATGGCCGACCGCAGCGCCTGGGTGTCGGTCCCCTTCATGGCGTCCTTCACGCGGTCCATCGCCCGCGTCAGCGGGGCTTTGTCCGCCTCGCCCACCTTATCGCCGACTTCCTTCAGCTTCTTCTCCAGCTCGAACAGCTTGGTCTCGCCCTCGTTGCGGACCTCGGCGAACTCCCGCTTCTTCTTGTCGTCGTCGGCGTGGACCTCGGCGTCCCGCTTCATCTTGTCGATCTCGGACGGCGTCAGCCCGCTGCTCTGCTCGATGCGGACCTTGTTCTCCTTGCCGGTGCCGGTGTCCTTCGCGGTCACGTTCAGGATGCCGTTGGCGTCCAGGTCGAACGTCACCTCGATCTTCGGCGCGCTGCGGGGGGCCGGCGGGATGCCGTCCAGGTGGAAGTTGCCGATCAGCTTGTTGTCGCGGGCCATCGGCCGCTCGCCCTGGCAGATGACCAGCTCGACCGACGGCTGGTTGTCGGCGGCGGTGGTGTACGTCTCCGTCTTCTTGGTCGGGATGGTGGTGTTCTTGCCGATCATCACCGTCATCACCCCGCCCAGGGTCTCCAGGCCCAGGCTGAGCGGCGTCACGTCCAGCAGCAGCAGGTCGGACTTCGACCCGAGCAGCAGCTGCGCGCCCTGGATGGCCGCGCCGATGGCGACCACCTCGTCCGGGTTCACGCCCTTGTGCCCCTCCTTGCCGAAGATGTCCTTCACCAGTTGCTGCACGCGGGGCATCCGCGTCATGCCGCCGACCATGACCACCTCGTCGATCTGGCTCGGCTTCAGGCCGGCGTCCTCCAGGGCCGTCAGCACCGGCTTCTTGCACCGCTCGATCAGGTGTTCCACCATCCGCTCGAACTGGTTGCGGGTGACGCTCAGGCTGATGTGCTTGGGCACCCCGTCGATGGCCGTGATGAACGGCAGGTTGACCTCGGCGGCCGTCTGCGCGGACAGGAACTTCTTCACCTTCTCGGCCTCGTCCTTCAGCCGCTGCATGGCCATCGGGTCTTTCCGCAGATCGACGCCGTTCTCCTTCTTGAACTCCTCGGCGATGTGGTCGATGAGGATCTGGTCGAAGTCGTCGCCGCCCAGGTGGGTGTCGCCGTTGGTGGACTTCACCTGGAAGACGCCGTCCTCGCCGACCTCCAGCACGCTCACGTCGAACGTGCCGCCGCCCAGGTCGAACACGGCGATCTTCTGGTCCTTCTTCTTGTCCAGTGCGTAGGCCAGCGCGGCGGCGGTCGGCTCGTTGATGATCCGCATCCGCTGCTTGGACTTCTTCTTCGTCTCCGGGTCTTCCAGTTCCCACTCGGTGTCGAACCCGGCGACGCTGGCGGCGTCGATGGTGGCCTGCCGCTGGGCGTCGTTGAAGTACGCCGGGACGGTGATGACGGCCTTCCGCACGGTGTGCCCGAGATACGCCTCGGCCGCCTCCTTCAGCTTGCGGAGGATCATGGCCGACACCTCCGGCGGGGTGTACGCCTTGCCGTCGATGTCCACCTTCACCAGGTCGGTGCGGCCGCCGGTCAGCTTGTACGGCACCAACTTCTCCTCGCTCTCGACCTCCTCGTGCCGGCGGCCCATGAACCGCTTGATGCTGAACACGGTTTTCGTCGGGTTGGTGATGGCCTGCCGCTTGGCCGGCTCGCCGACCAGCCGGTTGCCGTCGCGGGCGAAGCCGACGACGCTGGGGGTGGTGCGGGCACCCTCCTGGTTCTCGATCACCTTGACCTCGCCGCCTTCCATCACGGCGACGACGGAGTTGGTGGTGCCCAGGTCGATGCCGATGATCTTCTCTTCCGCCATGACTATCCGCTCCGTGTCGAGTGTGGGTTCGAGGTCGGCGGGCGAGTCGTGCCCTCCCGACCGTTACGGCGAATTGGAGGGCAACCGCCGTGCCGGGGATTCGCGGAATCCCGGCGCGGCACTAACCGCCGATGGGGAATACCGTTGCGCCGCGTGTGGCTGACAGGCTGAAAGCCGCGCCCTGCCAATTCGGCGGGAGGAGACGGAGATTCAGCCCGACGCATTTGGAATCAGAGCCGCGATCCGTTCGCGGCGGATGAAGGTTGGTTGAATGGGATCGAAATCCGAATCGGTGGTGATCAACGTCGCGGCAAAGACGTTGGTTGTGGCAGCAATCCACAAGTCGTTTTTGCCCAGCTTCCGTCCCATCCGCCGGAGATTCGCGTCGATGACGGCGTAGGTTTCGTAAATCGTCGGGTCGTCGATGGTCACTTTCTTGAAGTAGCCCAGCAGGAAAGCCATCTGTTCCCGCTTGGCGACCGACCAATCCCGCTGATACGCCAGCGAACGGAGTTCGCCCACCGTCACGACGGAGATGAGCGGAGTCGGTTCGACGGCGAGGAGGTTGTGCGTCTCGCGGAGGCGGTCCCAGACCGCGTCCGACCGGACGGCGTGAACCAGGATGTTCGTATCGAGGAGGTACAACGTTCCCGGCGTCACGACAGTTCCTCCAACAGTTCGCGCATTTCCTCGTCCGTTTCGTCTCCCGGCCACTGGCCCACGACGACATCCGCGAGGGTTTTCCCCGCCGGCAACGGGCGGGGGTCTTCGGTCAGCGCGAGGATGCGGGCGCGATCGGCGTCGATCTCGGCGGGCGTTCGGGAGGTGAGGCGTTGGATCGCCTCGGCCAGCGCGTCGGGGCGAGCGTCCTCCGCCGTGTCCCGTTCGACGAGCGTTCGGAGATACGCCTCGACGGGCACGCCGAGGGCATCGGCTTTCGCGCGGAGTTTCTCTTCGGTCGCTATCGGTAGCCGAAACTCCAAGAGTCGAGCGGCGAAAGTGTTATCCATCCGGAATCCTCCGTCTCGAAACGGTCTTGTTCGCCCAATTCTATCCCGACGGTGTGGCAAACGCCAACAGACCTGGCACCGGGGATTTAAAGAGAGATTCGGCAATCACTTGTGACGGATGCGACTCGAGATCGATGGGAACGGAACCCGTAACTTGGCGAACACGAGGCAGTCCATCCCCTACAATCGGCCCGATCCGCCGGGTCGCGTCCGGTTTATGCCCGCTTCGCTCGTTGACGGCGTGCCGCGCGGCAATACCTTTGGGACAATACAGTTGGGACCGATACGCCTCGCGCACACCCACCCCCGAATCCCTCCATGTCGCGCAAGCCCGATGTCGATCCGTCCGCCGTCAACCTGAAGGCGCTCCGCGTCCAGATCGACAAGTTCGACTTGCAGATCTTGGAACTGCTGAGCAAGCGGGCCGCCATCGCCGCGCGGATCGGCAAGGTGAAGGCCGATTCCGGCGGCGAGGTGTTCAGCGCCTCCCGCGAGGAGGAAGTTCTCGGCAACGTGCTGAAGGCGAACAAGGGGCCGCTGCAAGAAGTCACGCTGAAGGCCATTTACCGCGAACTCATCTCCGGCTCGCGGGCGCTACAGTCGATCCAGCGGGTGGCGTACCTGGGGCCGGAGTACAGCTACAGCCAGCTCGCCGCCCTGGAGCGGTTCGGGCAGGGCGTGGAGTACGCCCGCGTCGGGACCATCTCGGCGGTGTTCGAGGAGGTCGCCCGCAAGCACGCGCACCTCGGCGTGGTGCCCCTGGAGAACAGCACCGACGGCCGCATCGCCGACACGCTCGACTGCTTCATCCGCATGCCGCAGGTGAAGATCTGCATGGAGATCCGCCTGCGGGTCCACCATCACCTGCTGGCCAACTGCCAGCCGGCCGAAGTGCGGCGGGTGTACAGCAAGGCGCAAGCTCTGTCACAGTGCCGCAACTGGCTGGGCAAGAACTTGCCGAACGCCTCGTTACACGAGGTGACCAGCACGGCGCACGCGGCCGAGTTGGTGCAGCGGGAGCCGTTCGCGGCGGCGGTGGCCAGCCGGCAGGCGGGCGTGCAGTACGGCCTGAAGGCGCTGTTTTCGTCCATCGAGGACTCGCCGGAGAACGAGACGCGGTTCGCCGTGATCGCTCTGGCCGACAGCGCCCGCACCGGGACCGACAAGACGGCGCTGATCTTCCAGGTGCCGCACGCCCCCGGCGCGCTGGCGGACGTGTTGGGCGTGTTCAAGGCGAACAAGGTGAACCTGACGTGGATCGAGTCGTTCCCGTACCGCGAGGCGAAGGGCGAGTACGTGTTCTTCGTGGACTTCGAGGGGCACAACGAGGACTTGAAGGTGAAGAAGACCGTCAAGGGCCTGGAAGCCATCTGCGATAGCGTGTCGCCCCTCGGCTCGTACCCGGTGTCGGCGGCGAACGAGGAG
>JAYTTN010000590.1:0-1200 GCA_043745295.1 Fimbriiglobus sp.
GATCGACGGCAGGGTGGACGAGGTCTGGACGCATGCGGCGGCGCTCTTCTTCACGTTCGTCGGCACCGACGAAGGCGACGAGATCAGCGGTGCCGCCGCCGACGCGGGCTACAACGCTGCCGATGACACGATCACCGGCACCATGCGCTACCACCTCGGGGATGATCTTCCGTTCGTGTGGCGGCGGGTGACGCCAGCCACGCCGAAATCGGTTGTTTCGCGGTCGCCTGGCAGGAAGAGTCGGTGAGCATCGCCGTTGTCAAATCAGACCAGTCCGAGCAGTCTGCCACTCCTGACGGGTTCCATGCCTTGATTTGTCGTGGCGATCGCCGGTCTGAAATCGGTCTGAAAAGTTGACGCATTTCGGCGGATCGCCAACGATTAAATTGCCGAAAGTGCCTGGAAAACAAGGATTTTTAGCACGTCTCGAATCGCGGCTGCCCCATCCCGCCGCCTCCAATTCCGCAACGCCCTCGCCCCGGCCTCGTACCCCCGATGCCGGGGCGACTCCGTTGCCTACCCTGACACTCCCCGCGCGCCCGGAGCCGGGTCTCCCGTCGGCGAGGTCGGCATGAGCGATCCCCTCTCCCCGCGCCCCGCCGCGTCCGGCACCGCCTGGCGGGCGGTCGCGCTGCTCATGCCCGTCGCCCTGCTGAACTACCTCGACCGACAGATGCTGGCGTCCATGCAGGCGTCGGTGATGGCGGACATCCCGACCATCCAGACCCAGGAGAACTGGGGGTTCATGCTCGGCCAGTTCAAGTGGGTGTACGCCGTCGTCAGCCTGATCGGCGGGTACGTCGCGGACCGGTTCAGCCGGCGGCTGACGGTCTGCGCCAGCCTGTTCGTCTGGTCCGGGGTGACGGGGTGGACCGGCCAAGTCACGACCTACGACGGCCTGCTCTGGGCGCGGTCGCTGATGGGCTTCAGCGAGGCGTTCTACATCCCGGCGGCGCTGGCGCTGATCGCCGACTACCACACCGGCGGCACCCGCTCCCGCGCCGTCGGGCTGCACCAAATGGCGATCTACGGCGGCGTCATCGCCGGCGGGTTCGGCGGGTACGCGGCGGCGGACCCGGACCTCGGCTGGCGGTTCGCCTTCACCGTCTGCGGCGCGGTCGGAGTGCTGTACGCCGTGCCGCTGGTGCTGTTCCTCCGCGACGCGCCGCGGTCGGTCGGAGCCGGAAGCGTGAGCGACGG
>JAYTTN010000591.1:0-51736 GCA_043745295.1 Fimbriiglobus sp.
TCACGCTTCCGGCTCGGATCGACCGAAAAATGCCACTCCCTGGCGGTCGCGACAAGCAAGATGTCACAGCATCTTCCACACCAGCTCCCAGCCGATGACGGAGCCGCTAACAACGACGACCGCGACCAGCGCCGCCGCCAGCCCGACCCGCACGCGGAAGGCGAAGCGGTCGTGGCGGTCGGCCAGCGGCGGCCGCTCGGCCACGCGGTGCAGGAACTCGACCCGCCCCGTTGCCGGCCCGTGCTGCCACGCCTTCACCCACTCGCCGAGCCGCCGCCACCGGCCGCGCTGCTCGGTCTCGGTGCCGGACAGCACCACCCGCTCCAGGGCGCGGGCCATCGTCCGCGCGCCGGTGCCGCACACCGGCCCCCGGCCCACTGACAGTACCGTGTCAGTGGAGTGCCAGGCGCACGCCGGGTCGCCGCACGACACCGCCCGCGCGCCGGCCAGGTCGGCCTGCCGCTCGCACGTCCGCGACAGGAACCCGAACGCGACGAACAGGTAGCCGGCCAGCAGGCCGAGCAGGGCGAACGGCCCCCAACCGCCGGGCAAGTCCCAGTCCGGCCCGAACGCCAGCGCGGTCGCGGCCGTCAGCGCCAGGGCGATGGCCGTGACGCTGAGCAGCAGGAACCCGGCGTAATACGGCAGGTGCAGGTGACGGGCGTGGCCGACCTCGTGGCCGAACACGGCGTCCAGTTCGTCCGGCCGCAGCGTGTCCAGCAGTTTGTCGGTGAACGCGACGAACCGGGCCGGCGGCACCATGCCCAGGATGACCGCGTTCGCCACCGCGTTGCGGGTCGGCCAGAAGAGCAGCGGGGAACGGAATCCGAGGCGGGCGGCGGTGGCGAGCAGGCGGTCGCGGATTGGGCCGGCGGGCATCCGCCGAAGCCCCAGCACCGGCCGCGCCAGCAGCGGCAGGAACACGAACAGCAGCAGCAGCGCGGCGAACGACGCCAGTTGGTACCACCACGCGCGGGCCGCTTCCGGGGCGTACAGCTCGCCCGCCCGCCGTCCGGTCATGAGCAGCAGCGGCAGCAGGAAGATCAGCGCGAACTGCCGCGCGTTGAAGAACACGAACGCCGGCAGCGACCAGAACCGCTCGCCCCTCTCGCCCGCCGACGCCCGGTGCAGCGCCCGCTCGGCGAAGTAGTAGACGAACCAGTTGGCCATCACGACGAGCAGGTACGGCCCTGGGATCAGCAGTTCGGCGAACGGAGCGACGGCGGGGTTCGGCCGGGGCGACACCGCGAACTCGGTTTGCACCGTCCACCCCCAGCCGACGGCGATGCACGCGGCCGTGCCGAACACGTTGACGAAGAACAGCCGCCGCCGCCACCGCGAGTAGACGCCCGCGGCGAACGACCGGCCGGCGTTCCGGCTGACCCACGCACTCAAGGTGGTGGACGCCAGTAGCGCGGCGGCGACGAACCCCGCGGTGAGTTCGCCCGCCGCGCCGAGCAGCGGTTCGGGCCACTCCACCGGCAGGCAGGTGGCGGTCAGGAACAGGATGACGAGAATCGGCATGGGACTACTTGGCTACCGACTGTGGAACCCGTTCGCGCGGCAACCGTCATGATACGCCCGCCCACCCTTGCACGTCGGCGAGGGCCTCGCACAGCGCCACCGGATCGACGGTGCCCAGCGGGTGGAACGGCTCCGGCGGGGCGTTCCGCACCGGGGCGGCGTTCGACTTGAACGACACGCCGAGCAGCTCCATCGGGTGATTCCCGTGCATCCGGGCGATCGCCTTTACGCCTTGGCCGGAGAACCCCCGCGCCACGGACTGGTGCTCCCAGTTCCAGCGGTTGAAGGTCGGCGTGTTGTTCATCGCCCACCGGTTCAGGGTCTTGCAGTTGAACCGGGTGAACTCGGTCCCCGCCCGCTCGGCGTCGGTGAGTACCACCACCAGGCGGGCCAGTTGCGGGAACGGCGGGACGATCTCGTAGTCGGCCAGCCGTTCGGCCCACGCCGCGCGGTCGGCCGGCTCGAGGTGCGCGGGGTGAATGAGGCCGACGGGCAAACCGTTGCCGGGTAGCGGGCGGTCGTCGGCGTCCACATATTCGCCCTCGTCCGAGACGCGGAACGTCTCGGCCAGGCGGCGGGTGGCCGGATCGAACCGCCCCCACAGTAGCCGGCGGGCGACGGCCCCGGAGATCGGGTGGCGGACGAGGTGCGCGTCGAACTCGTCGGCGGCCCACTTCCGCTGACCGATCATCGCCAGTTCCATCCGCTTGCACACGCCGGCCATCACCAAGTCGAACTGCTTCTTGGCCAGCTTCCACGCCGCGCGGGCCTCGCCCACTTTCACCGCGTCGTCCGACTTGCGGGGCGTCGGCAGCACCAGGAACGCCTTGCCCCGGTCGTCGCGGGCCAGCAGCCGCAGGTCCGGGGCGACGGCGGCGCGGAACTGCCGCGGGCCGTAGTCGAGGGTGGCCTCGGCGGACGACGGGTCGTCCAGGCCGAGCGTCGGGATGGTGCGGTCTTCCAGTTGTTCGATGCCCAGCCGCCGCTCGACCGCGGCTTCGGTCAACTCGTGGTTGGCATGGTGACGGAGGCGGTTGTTCCCGGCGGCCGTCGCCAGGGACGCCAGCTGCGCCAGTGCGTAGGGCGTGCCGATCCGCCGGATGGCCTTCAGCCCCTCCTTGATCCGCTTTGGCGACGCGCCACCCGGCCACCGCTTCAGCTTCGGCACCACCGCCGCCACCGTCGCATCCCCGCCCAGCCAGGCGACGGCGGTCAGCACCCAGCCGTCCGAGGTTTGGTTCTTCTCGGCGATCCACCGGCCGAAGAGGGCGGCGGCGAACCGGTCGCACGTCCCGGCATCCGCCCCGGCTGCCAGGGTCGATGCCAGGTGCGGGGTGGCGTCGGCCGCCGTCCCCTTGATGTCCCGGAGCAGCACCGCCACCTTCTCGTCCGCCACTCGACGGCCGTCCACGAGGATCGGCGGCAGGGTGGACGGGTTCAACCACTCCGGCAATGGCGAGCGGGAGTCGGTCACGGCGCGGAAGGCGGCGGTGAACCACGCCGGCTCGGTCTCGGCGGTCAGCGGTTCGCTTCGGCGTTCGGGCTTTTCCAGCACCGCCCGCCGCAGCCGCGCGGCGACTTCGGGGGTCGCCGAGGGCAGTTCGCGGTCGATCACCCAGGCGAAGCCAGTCTTGGTCAGGTCACGGAGGTATTCGACGGCGGCGTCGGCGGTGCGGCCGCGACCGGCGGCCGTGGTCAGCAGCCCGGCGACGGCGGAGCCGACGTTCCGCGTCAGCCACTGGCGGGCGACCGCCGGGTACTGGCCGTTCAACTTCAGTGCCAGGACGTGCGGGGCGGCGGCCGGGTCCGTCACCCCGCACAGCTCGGCCGCCAGCGTCCCGTTCCAAGCGGAATCCTTCTGCTGAATCTTCGCGGCGGCGAAGTCCAGCCCGCCGACGCCGGTCGTCGCCAACCAGCCGCGCAGCTCGAACGGGTTCTGAAACTGCATGACGTGGCTTTGCAGTCCGAGGTTCCGCGCGACGGACTCGATGCGGGTCGGGGACGACAGCCCGAACAGCACCAGAAGGGGGTAATTGCCCGTGACGTGGTAGGGGTTGGGATCCTTCGGCCCGATCACCGGCCACGTCCGCACGAGGTCTTCGAGTTCGCCGCTCATGCCGAGGAGGCCGGCAACGAAGAAGTGCCGGGGCGTGCCGTCGTAGTGGTTCTTCGGCCACGTCTCCGGGCCGAGTTTCGGCCGCACCGCCTCGCGGACGGGGTCCAACTCGGCCGGGTCGAGGTACGGCAGGACGTGTTCCCAAAAGCCGCGATACAGCGAGATGTCGTGCTTCAGATACCACGAGTGCGTGCCGGCCGTCGGCAAGAACAGCCCGTCGATGAGGAGTTCGAGCAGCCGCGCGGGGCCGAGGAGGGTGGCGAGCGGGACGGCCAGCTCCGCCGGCAATTCCCGCTGCCGCTCGGCGAACTGCGCCCGCACCCAATCGAGATCGGCCGCGTCCGGCGCGAGGACTTTTCGCGCGGCGGCGACGATCTGCGCGTTGGTCTCGTGCGATTTGCCGCACCACCGCCCGCCGGCCGCCACCCAGAACCGGGCTTCTTCCGCCGACATGCCCCAGCGGAGTTGCGCCGGCGACCAGTCGGCGGCGGAGTATTCCACCCGCCGCGCTTTGCCCAGCCGCTCGCAGCCGTTTTCGAGGTCGAACGCGGGCACTGCTGGCACGGGCAGCGGCGGCAGTTTCCGCCAGTGCGCGAGGCGGAGGACTTCGGGGGACAGGTTCAAACCCGTCACCACGTCCGTGACGGGGGTGATCGGGGGCGTGGGCGGGGTGTCCGCGTCCGTTCGGGCCATCGCAGTTCCTCGCGGGGGTAGGTGGGTTTTACCCGACACCCGTCCCCCGCACGATGTTCGTAGCCGACGATTTCCGATTTTCCAAACCCGGCGTCGATGGGGCGCTGGGGACGGCGAATTGTACCCCGCAGGGGAAGGGAGAATGACGGAGACGGGGGATCGGATCGCGGTTCGACTTCCGACGCCGAGCCGACTCGCGGTAAACTCGGAAAATCGAACTGCCCGCTCCGGGCACTTCACTTCCAGTCACGGACGGCCCGCGCCACCCAGGAGGGGGAATGCCCGTTATCCGAATTCCGCCCGGCTTCGCCGACCTCGCGTCGGGCACGCTGCCCGACGCCGTCCTGCTCGCCCGGTTCGTCGAGGCCGGGGACGACGGCGCGTTCGCCGTGCTGGTGCGGCGGTACGCGCCGGCCGTTCGCGCCGCCTGCCGGGTTCACCGGCTGTCCGAGGCCGACGCCGACGACGTGTTCCAGACCACGTTCCTGGAACTGGTGCGGAAGGCCGAACACATCCGCGTGCGGGCGGCGCTGGGCGGGTGGGTGTACCGCGTGGCCGAGCGCGCCGCCAATCGCCTCCGCCGTCGGCGACCCGCCGCGCCGCTGCCGGACGAGTTGCCCGGCGAACCCCACGTCGCGTTCGACGATGCCGATGTGGTGATGGAGGAAGTCGCCAGGTTGCCGGAGAAGTACCGCCAGGCGGTGGCCTTCTGCTACCTCGGCGGGAAGACCACGGCGGACGCGGCGGCCGAACTCGGCTGGGCCAAGGGGACCGTCCTCACCCGGTTGGCGTGGGCGCGGAAGCGGCTGCACGACCGCCTCACCCGGCGGGGCGTGGCACTCGGCTCCGTTGCGATTTCTGTCGTCTCGGCGCGGGGGGTGGCCGCGACCGTGGCGGCCGCGCGGCGGAGGCTGGATGCCCCGCCGGCGGGTCTGTTCCCGTTCTTCAACAACTGGAAGGAAGCCATGTTCATTCCGAAACTGATCGCGGCCGTCGGGCTACTGGTGGCGGTGGCGGCGGGCGTCTGGCCGAACGGTCACGCCGGGGCCGAGCAACCGGCGGCGAAGGCCGAGGTGCCGAAGGCGAAGGCGAACGCATGGGTCGGGACGTGGGTGAAGGAGATCGAGGTGAAGTTGGAACACAAGACTATCGACGGGCGAGCCGTCCTTACGCTCCGCGAGGACACCCTGACGCTGGAGTGGGACGGCATCGACAAGGGCGGACGTGCCGGCTTCGCGCTGCAAGCCGACTATGCGGTCCACCGAGGAACGCAGATGCTCGGGGTGATCAAGAGTTGTGAGGCCTGGGAAAACGACCCTGAGAAGAAAAAGCCGATCCAAAAGGACATGGTAGGTGCGATTCTCGGACAACCCGTGGTGCTGCCGATGGCCATCGTCGATGGGTGTCTCGTCATCAAGGAATGCCGCACCTTCGGGCAAACGTTCCGGTCCGAGCCGGCGAAGACGGAATCGAAGCTGAGTGATGTTGATAAGTTGTGGACTTCGGCACTCGGCAAGTTCACCCGCGTGGACCCGGCCAGGCCCCTCCCACCGCTGAAGCCGGCCGAACCGCCGACCGACACCGCTGTGCTACGGGCGCTGCCGAAGCCGAAGGGCGTCGAGGTGTTCCGCGACGACATCACGATCACCAAGATCCGCGTCGGGCTTCGCGGCGAGGACGGCAAAGTGACCTGGGAGTGCGCGGTGTACTACGACGAAGTGACGCGGACGCCGGACGGGGCCGTGCGGAAGCCGCACGTCCAGGTCGTGGCGATCCGCCAGTGACGCGGGTCAGACCGCCTCGTCCGCATCGGTGAAGGCGATGTTGAACGCGTCGCCGGTCAGGTGCTGGCCGTACAGCGTCGTGATCCGCCGGAGGCCGACTTCGTCGATCAGGCCGAGGTGCCGGGCGTACAGGGCGCAGCGGTGCAGGGCCAGGGCGTAGTACCCGCGGTTCGGGGTGGTCGTGGCCATGATGTCGTTGAAGTCCCAGAACATGGCCTCGGCGTACTGGCCGGCGTTCATGTACACGCGGAGCTTCTCGGCCCACGGCTTGTTGAAGCTCGACCCGCCGGTCGAGGTCAAGCCGCCGGTCGAACCCCGCGGCGCGCGGTGGTGGTAGAAGAGCATGGCGTGGGCCGGCTTGGCCCCGTCCGACAGAAGCCCGGCGTAGGGGGTGCCCACATACGAATCGATCGGCGGCGAGTGGTTCGCCTCCAGGTAGACTACGCTCCGCACCTCTTTGTCGGCGGCGGCGACGATGTCGTAGCTGCCGCCGAAGGCGTACTCCAGGACCGCGCCGGTCGCGCGGGCGTCGGCCGCCACCTTCCTGCGGGCCGCCAAGTCCATTTTGATCGCGGCCACCAGCGGATCGACCGGCCTGGCCCCGATGATCGCTTTGTGCCGCAGCCGCAAGTGAGACTTGAAGCAGCGGCCGTGCCGGTTCTTCTTGAGTTTGGACAGCGTCGGTTTGAACGCCGGTGGCGTCGGGATCGTCGATTTGACCTGGGTCGTATTCGATTTCGGCATCGGCGGCCCTCGCGCGGGTTGGGCGGGTGTGTCCCGCCCAGTTCCTACGGGGCGAGGGGGCCGAGTCTTTCGCGGCGGTCACTTCGCCGTGCCGACTTCTTTGCCGTTCTCGACGAACACCACCTTCTTCACCTTGTCCTTCGGCACCGCCACGAACAGCGGGCTGGCGAACTTGGCCGTGCCCGGCTTGCCGGTGTCGGCCGTGTACGTGACGGTCACGGTGTCGCCGTCCAGGTACGCGGCCACGTCGCTGTAGGTGGTGACGGCGTCGCCCCGCTTGACGACCGCCGCGACGAGGCTCGTCTCGAAGGTCGCCTTCGTCACCGGCACGGTCTTGCGGCCGGGGTTCTTGCCCAACCCGGCCGGCGGCACGGTGCCGAACACTTTCTCGAACGCGGCAGTGTCCGGGATCAGCAGGAAGGACGAATCGCCCTTCTGGCCGGCGTTGTTCTTCTCGAAGTGGCCGCCGAAGGTGCCGAGGTCGAGCTTCTCACCCTTCGGTTTGTCCTGGGCGAACGCGGCGGTGCAGATGGCGACGGCGAACAGGGCGGCGAGCAGGCGGCGCATGGCGGACCTCGTAACGGGTAACGGACGGGGCGAAGCCAAGAGTACACCGCCCGACGCGGAACGGTCAGTGCTTGTGCGGGTCCGAATGCCCGTGGGCATGCGAGTGGTCGGCGTCCACGGCGCGGGCGATGACCAACTGCGCCTGGCGGATGCCCTTCAGCCCGGACAACTCCGCCGCCAGTTCCTGCAACCCCTTCGCCGTCCCGCGCAGCACGATGACCTCCATGCACAGGTCGTGGTCCAGGTGGACGTGCATACTCGACACCACCTCCTTGCCGTGCCGGTGCTGCACCTCCAGCAGTTGGTCGGTCAGCTTCGTCTTGTGGTGGTCGTACACGAGGGTGAGGGACGCGGCCACGTCGGCCGCCGCGCCCGCCCAGGCGTCGGCCGTCAGCTTCTCGCGGAGGAGCTGGCGGATGGCCTCCGAGCGGGTGGCGAACTTGCCGGCGGCGCAATGCGCGTCGAACTCGTCGAGCAAATCCTTTTCCAGCGACACCGAGAAGCGGACCAGTTCGGACATGGGGCACCGGCGAGGAGAGGGCGATCCGCACGAAGATTTTCTAGTTGAAGCGAAGGGGCCGCGCGGTATTTTCTGTTCCTGGCCGAGTAACACTCCGGCAGCGGCTGGCCGTCGGCACCCGCGCCGGCGGCGAGGTGCTGGGCGGGGACTGGTAATCACTCACGAGGTTCGCACATGACGCGCTTCTTCGCCTCGGTATCGGTGCTGGCCCTCGGCTGCGCCGCGCCGGTCTTCGCGCACGACCTCTGGCTGATCCCGCCGGCGACGGCCAAACCCGGCGAGAAGGTCGTGGTCGAGGCCGTGTCGGGGAACAAATTCCCGACCGGCGACCACGCGCCCGACCCGGCCAAGTTCGCCGCGCGGATCGCCGTCGGAGCCGACGGGAAGGTCGTGGAGGTCGAGGCGGCGGGCACCGGCGACAAGGTCGGATTGCTCGCGTGGACGCCGGCGAAAAGCGGGGTGTATGCGGTGGCCGTTCAGACGACGCCGAAGGTCATCAAGCTGGACGCCGAGGCGTTCAACGGCTACCTCGTGAGCGACGGGATGCCGCACATTTACCGGCTGCGGGCGAAGGAGAAGACGCTCGACCAGCCGGGTGTCGAGCGGTACTCGAAGTCGCCGAAGGCGCTGGTCCGCGTCGGCGACGGCAAGGGCGGCAATCCGACCAAGCCGCTCGGTCTGCCGCTGGAAATCATCCCGCTGGACGACCCGTTCGCCAAGAAGTTCGGCGACGCGCTGAAGGTCCGGGTGCTGTTCGGGGACAAGCCGCTGGCCGACGCCCACCTCGGCTGGGACCACCCCGGCGACGGCGACGAGCCGGCCGGCACCGTCCGCACCGACGCGACGGGCGAGGCGCTGATTCCGGTGGCGAAAGCCGGACTGATGACCATCCGCCTGACGCACATGACCCGCCCGAAGGCCAAGGACCACGAGTGGGAGTCGTTCTGGACCACCCTCACCTTCCGCGTGCCGGAGTGACGCCGCACCACCGAACCGCCCGCCGGCGAGGTGCTGACGAACGACTGCCCGCCGTTGGTCCCCCGTTTTCCTGGCCCTCCTGTGTACAATCACTCGTCCGTCCCGCGTCCGAGGATTTCCCATGCGCCGCCTCGCCCTGCTCCTGTGCTTGCCGCTGTTCGCCCTGCCCGCCGTCGTGCTGGCCGACAAGGGGTTCGACAAAGCCGTCACCAAGGTGACGGCGACCTTCCACCCGGCCGAGGCCAAACCGGGCCAGACGGTGACGCTGAAGTTGACCGTCGAACTGACCGACGGCTACCACACCTACCCGCTCGTCCAGACCGACAAGAAGGCGGCGGCGATGGTGAACAAAGTCGCCTTCCCGGCGGCCGGCGCGGTGGTGTTCGTCGGCGAGGTCATCGACCCGGCGAACGCCGAGATCAAGGCCGAGCCGCTGCTCGGCATCGAGGCCATGAAGTATTGCACCGGGACGGTGGTGTACGAACGGACGGCGGTGGTGTCGCCGGCGGCGAAGGCCGGCAAGGTGACGGTGACGGTGCCGAAGTTCGTGGTCAGCGTGTGCGACAAGGACAACTGCTTCCCGCCGAAGACGCTCATGCCGGAGGCGACGCTGACGATCCTCGACGGCCCGGCGGTAGCAGTGGACGCCAAGTACGCCGCCGAGGTGACGGCGGCGACCGAGAAGAAGTGAGTGGGCGGACGTTGTGGGTAGTGTTGTTAGCCCGCCGCGCGAGCAAGGGCCGTTGGCCAACGCGGTGTCACCGTCCGCGTTGTTCCGCCGCGGCGGCTCGGCCCTTGCGCGCGGCGGGCTAACAATACCACGCCGCTCCACCCGCTTGAGACCTTCTCTTCTTCCCGTGCAAACCGTCATGGCCAAACGCAAGCCGCCGCCGAAGCACCCCCCGCCAGCCGGCGGCACGCAGGCCGTCGCGGTCGTGGCGAAGACGGTCCTCGCCATTGCTCTGGTGGGGTTGCTGATCGGCGGGTTGGGCTACCTCGGCCGGCGGGCGGGCGAAGCGGTGGCCGACCGCGACCGGTTCGCGGTGCGGGTCGCGGACATCCAGGTGCAGTTGCCGGCGTTCCTGGAACGGTCCGCCTTCCTCACCGAAGTCCGCTACCTCGGCGAGCTGCCGGAGGCGGTGCAAGCGGTCGATCCGAAGTTGGCCGACATGCTCCGCACCGCGTTCTCGAAACACCCGTGGGTGGCCGACGTGACGGCGGTGACGGTGTCGCCGGAGCGGGTGATTCGCGTGGAACTGACATTCCGCAAACCGGTGCTGGCCGTCACGCTGAAGGGCGAACTCGGCCCCCGTGCCGTGGACGCCGCCGGCATTCTGCTGCCGCAGGCGGCGACGACGGACGGGCTACCGGTGCTGGCAAACGTGCAGCCGGCGGTCGTGGCGGGACAGCCGTTCCCGACGCCGGACGTGAAGCGGGCGGCCGAACTGGTGACGACGTACCCGACCAAGCTGATCGAGCGGACGAAAGGCGGCTGGCAGCTGACCGCCTCGGACGGCAAGACGCGGGTGATCGTGTCGAACTGAGGAAGATTCCATGACCCACGACTCCAGTGCCTTTCTTGATCGCTTCGCCGCCGCCGAGGTC
Source organism: Fimbriiglobus sp. (assembly GCA_043745295.1). Taxonomy (GTDB): domain Bacteria; phylum Planctomycetota; class Planctomycetia; order Gemmatales; family Gemmataceae; genus JALHQU01. Next base: position 10,532 of record JAYTTN010000591.1, read on the forward strand.
GGGGCCGAACCGCTCAGTTTCCAGATTCTCTTCTTCGACCCGCCGCCGCTCACGGTCGCGGAGTTGACGGACGCCTTGGCCCCGCATTTGCCCGGTGTGGCGGTGGAGTTGCTGGCGGTCGCCGGACTTCCCGAAGCGGCGACGGTGGTGTCCGCCGACGGCCCGCCCGCGTCCGTTCTCGGCCTGATTTCGTGGTCCGGTCGCGCCGTGAAGCTGGTGACGTTCGACGCACCCATGCCTTACGGCCCGGTGGAGGCGTGCGTCGGCCCGGCGCTGATCCCGCCGCCGATGAAGGTGGACGCCGCCCAGCACCGGGCGCACGCCTTGCTGTACTTCGTGGGGAAACCGTCGGACCCGCTGGAGGGGTACGGCGCGCTGTGCGCGGTCGCCGGCGCGCTGGCCCGGTTCGGCGGTATCGTCGTGCTGAACGAGGAGGCCCGCACCGCCGTGCCCGCGCTCGACCTGATCCCGGACGACGGCGAGGACGCGCTGCGGACGTACCGGACGCTGCCCATCCCGTACCTGTTCGGCGGGTTCGTGCGGATGGACGCCGGGCACGCCGGGAGTTGGGTGCGGACGTTCGCCTGCCACTGCCTCGGCCTGCCGAACCTGGCCATCAAACTGGCCACCCCGGACGATGCCCGCCGCGCGTTCCAGACCTTCGCCGGCATCCTCGGCTACCTCCGGGAGCTGGGCGAGACGTTCGCCGCCGGCGAGCAACTCGACCTCGGCGACGATACGAGATTCGTCCTCCGCGTGCCGACGGACACCGAGTGGTTCCTGGATTCCCCCGGCCCGCTGTTCGTCCTCGAACCGGAGGCGTGATGCGCCCTCTGATTCTCCTCCTCCTCTCGTCCGCGCCCGCCCTGGCCGACGCCATCCCCTTCCGCCCGCTGCCGGTCGAGTGGCGGGGGTTCCTGTCCGACCTGCGGACGCTGCGGAACGCCGCCAACCCGGCCCCCGGCCCGAATCCGTTACGGGAGACTCTGACCGACCGCGTGGCGGCGCTCGAAGCGAGGGCGAAGACCGCCGCGCTGTCCGCCGACGAGGCCGCGGACCTGGGCGAGTGCCACGTCCGCCTCGGTCAGCCGCTCAAAGCCGTCGGCGTGCTGCGGGACGCGCGGCGGAGCGACCCGAAGCACTACCGCGCCGCAGCCGGTTTGGGAATCGCGTGGGCCGCCGCCGGCGACTGGAATCAGGCGGCGAACGCCTTCGACGACGGAGTGAGTCTTGCCCCCGCCGCATGGAAAGACGTGGACGCCGCGCATCGGTCGCTCGCCCGCGCCCGCGCCAAGGAGGCGAAGGACGCCGACGGACTCGACGACCTGTTCGGGGTGAGGTTCGTGGGCGAGTCGGGCAAACCCGAAGCGGGGAAGCTCGCGGCGGCCGAGCGGAAGAAGCTGCCCGCCGACGCCGTCGCGGTCGTGCAGCACCTGCTCGCCCGCTCGCCGGCGGACGCGCGGCTGCTCTGGCAACTCGGCGAGGTGGCGAACGCGACCGGGGACGTTCGTACCGCCGCCAACATCCTCGACGGCTGCGTCGGCGACTTCGGACTGAAGAGCGAGGACGCGCGGGCGCGGCGGAAGGTCTACCGCGCGGCCGCCGACGAGTTGGCCAAGTCCGAGGACCACGCTGCGCACCGGGGGACGCAAGCCTTCAAGTCGGCCCGCTTGTTCGCCAAACTGACCGACGAGGCCCGCTTGCCGAAGATCGACCCGGCCGGGGTGAACCGCCTGCCGTGGGCGGCGCTGGGCGACACCGCCGTCGGGCCGAAGTTCGCGCCGAACTTCCTCAAGCACGTCGCCGACCTCGACGGCAAGACGGTCGAGTTGGTCGGCTTCATGCGGCCGTTCGGCGGCGCGACGGACGAGTTCGTCCTGACCGAGTTCCCCGTCGGCTGCTGGTTCTGCGACCAGCCGGGGCCGCTGCAAGTGGCAGTGATCGAACTGGCGGGCGGGAAGCGGACAGACTACCTGCCCGGTGCCGTGGTGGTCGCGGGCAAACTGGAATTGAACCGCACGGACCCGGAGAAGCACCTGTTCGCGGTGACGGCCGCACGGGTGAAGCTGCCGGAGTGACGCGAGCGGGGGCACGAAAAAACCCGGCTTCGCGGCCGGGCTGGTAGTGCTGCGCTCGGACTCGCACGATTACTGGCCGCCGAGCAGGTTGATCGGCGGGGCGATGGGGACGCCGCCGGTGGCACCGGAGCCCAGGAGCCAGGACCAATCGACCGCCGGCGGGGGGGTGCCCGGCGGGGTGACGACGGGCGGGGGGCTGGTGGCCGGCGGGACCGTCGTCGGGTTGCCGCCGAGGATGGCGGTGGGATCGATCAGTTCCGGCCCACTCGGGTTTTCCCGCGATTCGAGGCGTTCGAGGCGGAGCATGGCGAGTTTCCTGGGCGAATTCAGGTGCGAGGTAAGGGGGCACCCGAACTGCGTGGGTATTCTGTCAAGGTCGGTAATAAGTGTCAACTGGAAACCGAATCTGTGCTATACTTCAAGCGTTACCGGAAACTTTATCCAAATCACCCAATCGCTACAAGAACCCCAGCCTGAACTCTATTGCCAGCTTTGTAGTTACAACCATCGTCGGACTTCGGTTCGGGCTTGAACATTTCAGTCCTGCGCGACTCCGATATTTTTCTCTTTTCTCCCCCGAGCGCTCGACTTCCGACGGGCAATACACCTCCGGCGGGACCAGTCCCGTACGCGGAGCCACCCATGCCGACGCTGTCCGAACGCCTCATGCCGCACCTGCGGCGGGCCGCCCTGTCCCGCGATTCCGCCCCGCTGACCGACGGCCAACTGCTCGGCGCGTTCGTCGCCGACCGCGATCCGGCCGCGTTCGAGACCCTCGTCCGTCGGCACGGGCCGATGGTGTTCGGCGTCTGCCGGCGGGTGATCGGCCACACCCACTCGGCCGAGGACGCTTTTCAGGCCGTGTTCGTCGTCCTCGCCCGCAAGGCGGCAGCGGTGAAGCCCCGCGAGCAACTGGCCAACTGGCTGTTCGGCGTCGCCTACCGCACGGCGCTGAAGGCGCGGGGCCTGCTCGCCCGCCGGCGGTCCCGCGAGAAACAGGTACTCGTCATGCCGGACGTGCCCGCCGCCGCCGCCGAGTTGTGGACCGAAATCCAGCCGGTGCTGGACTTGGAACTGGCGGCGCTGCCGGACCACTTGCGGTTGCCGGTCGTGCTGTGCGACTTGGAAGGGCGGACCCAGCGGGACGCGGCCAAGCAGTTGAAGGTGCCGCCGGCGACCCTGGCGAACCGGCTGGCGACCGCGCGGCGGAAGTTGGCCGAGCGGCTGACGGCGCGGGGGATCACCCTGTCCGGCGGGCTGTTCGCCACCGTGCTGGGCGCGAACGTCGGGCAGGCGGCGGTGCCGGCCGGGCTGTGCGCGGCGGCGGCCAAAGTGGGGCTGGGGGCGGTCGGCGCGGCGGCGGGGGCCGTTCCGGAGTCGGTTCTTCAACTCTCCGAAGGAGTCCTGCGAATGATGATGCTGTCCAAGCTGAAGGCGGTCACGGCCGCCGTCCTGGCCGGGCTGATGCTACTTGGCGGGCTGGGCCTGGGCACCCTGCCGCACGCCTTCGCCCAGGGCCAGCCGGCCTCGAAAGCGAAGCCGGCCCTCGGCCCGAACCTGTCCGACGCCGAGTTCCTCAAGCGGACGTGCGACACCCTGCGGGGCACTCCGGCGACGCCGGCCGAACTCGGCTACTTCGTCGCCGACTCCGACGCCGGCAAGCGGAAGAAGGTCGTCACCTGGCTGACCGAAGTGGCGACAGCGATGGACACGTTCACCTACTACCGGATCGCGTGGATCGAGAACCCGAAAGGTGCGGCGGTGCTGGACTTCGACTCGGACGGTCGGATCGATGTCAGCGGCCCCGGCAAGTTGTCGCTCAATTCGGACGGCGGGACGACGCCGAGCGCGGACTCGCTGTGGTTCTACCAGAACGCCGACGAGTTGAAGGCGGACGGAATCCGGGTGTGGGACGCGGACGGTAAGCCGGTGCCGCAACCCGCTCAGCCGAAGGCCGACGAGCCGAAGCCGCTCGGGGAAAAGATCGATCAATCCTTGCGACTGCGATGGACGACGGATCGGCTTTGGGACGTGCCCGTCAACACCGACGCCGAGTTCCTGAACAAAGCCACCACCGGGGCGCGGGGCAACGCGCCCACCAAGATCGAACGGGAATACTTCCTCGCGGACAAAGACCCGAAGAAGCGGGCGAAGCTGCTCGACCTGCTGCTGAGCGATCCGGCCGTGGCCAAGAAGGTCGGCCCGGAGTGGAAGAAGAACATGCTCAACCCGCCGCAGCGGTTCACGGTCGTCTTCACAGTCGCCGGGCCGGACTGGTCGAAGCTGATCGGCGAGTTGCAGGCCGCGAAGAAGACCGACGAGCAAATCCTGGAAAGCCTGACGCTTGCGATCACCGGCCGGCTGCCGACCGACACCGAGAAGAAGCTGGTCGCCGGCATGGTGGCGAAGGAGAAGGACAAGATAGCGGCGTGGGCCGGTATCGCCGGCACCCTGGCCGGCACCGACGAGGCCAAGACGCATGCCGACAAACTGAAACCGGCCGAACAGGTCCGCTACCGGACGGTCGTCGCACCCCTGAAACTGGACGTGGAAGTCCAGCCGCCGGCGAAGCCGCCCGAACCGAAGAAGTGACCGGTTCGCGGCCCCGAAGCGAGACGGCCGCCGGTTCGCGTCCCGTGGTGGGATGCGGACCGGCGGCCGCGTCGTTTGGAATTGCGTCTTGGCGAGCCGCGACGAACGCACAGCCCGCCTTGCCGCGCCGCGAGCCGGCAACTAGGATGGGCGTTCCGTTTGTGCCAGCCTAAATCAGGACTTTCCCCGTGATGTTCACTGCGATCCTCGCCGAAGAACCGCAGGCGGTCAAGGAACAGCCGCAGGTGCCGTTCTTCGCCAACCCGCTGTTCCTCGTCCTGATGTTCGGGCTGTTCTTCCTGGTCGTCATGCTGCCCGCCAGCCGGCGGCAGAAGCGGGAGGCGGCGGCGATGATGTCGTCCCTGAAGGCGGGGGCGAAGGTGGTCACCACCGGCGGCATCCTCGGCACCATCGTGAAGATCAAGGACGGCGAGGACGAGGTGGTCATCAAGTCGGAGGACAGCCGCATCAAGATCCTCCGCAGCACCATCGCCCGCGTCCTGGGCGAGGACACCGAAACGAAGAGCTGACCGAACTGGTTCCCCACGACGTTCCCTCTACCGCCCGGCGGTGTTTTCCGAAGGCCGCCCCCATGCGACGCAGGTCCGTCCGCAACTTGCTGCTCGTTCTGGTCCCGACCCTCGCGGTCGCCGGGCTGGTGGCGGTCGTGACGCTGAACAAGGACTTGGCCCGACGGCTCGGACTCCGGCGAAGCATCGACTGGACCAACGCGACGACCCTGGTGTACGAGGTGGACCTGACGAAGGCCCAGCGGATGCTCGACGAGATGAACGAGTTCAACGAGGGGAGGCCGGGGTATCAGCCGATGGGCCATGAACCGCCCGACCTCGTTGAGTTGATCAGTCGTGTGAAGACACGGATCGACCCGGAGGACGAGCGGGACGTGGCGGTTCGCCCACTCGGCGAGTTGCGGATCGAGATCGTGATCCCTTCCGGCGGCAAAGGCAAGACGGCCGATGCCGAGTTCGCCGACGATGTCCGCGCATTGTTGAGCCGCGCCGGGGCGCTGGAATTCCGCATCCTGGCGAACGAGACCGACGACCCCAACGGCATTGCCGAGGCCCGGCGGATGATCGACGACCCGACCCCCGCCGAGAAGGCGGAGAACGACAAGCGGGCGATGGAAGGCCGCTCGCCCTACGGCCCTGTCGGGACGTTCAGCGTGAAGGTTGGCGAACGGAGCGAAGAGGTGATTGCCCGATACGAGTGGCTGGAACTGGCCCGGGAAGAGGTGGAGTCGCTCCGACTGAGCAACGCCTATTCGGACCCGGCCACCGCGCCCGTCCGCCGGAAGTACGAAACCCCGGAGAACGTGACTGCTTTTTACCGCGAGGTCGCCGCGACGCGCGGCAAGACTTTCCTGAATACGTCCCGTGGGATGGAACAACGCCTCGGGTACAGCTATGTCCTCCACAGTCGGACGGCGGCGAAACTGGCGGCCGATCCGGTCGAGTATTACGTCCTCACGCGGGTGTCGGACGCGGATTCGCTCCGGGTAGCCGGCGACATCGGCCTCCGTGCCCGTGAGACGGAGGAGTGGGATCAGCGGCCGGCCGTCGGCTTCAGCTTCAACAAGGCGGGGGCTGCCCGATTCGGAGCGATGACCGAACGGAACCAGCCGACCCATGTGCTGCGGAACCTGGCCATAGTCATGGACAACAAGGTGGCGTCCGCCCCGACGCTGAACGCCGTCCTCCGCGAGGGCGGACAGATCAGCGGCAACTTCACCCCGCAAGACGTGCGGCGGCTGGTCAGCCTGTTGAACTCCGGCTGCCTGAACGTGGACCTGAAACTGGTCAGCGACACGACGACCGCGACGAAATAGCCCGCCGCCCGCTTCCGACTCCCGACACCGACTCACGCGATTTTTTCCCGAAGGCTCCCCCATGCGACGCAACTTCCTCCGCGGCTTCCTCCTCTGCCTGATCCCGACCGCCCTGGCCGGGCTGTTCACGGTCATGGCGTTCAACAAGGAACTGGCCGGGCAGGTCGGGTTCCGCCGCGGCATCGACCTGGCCGGCGGCACCATCCTCGTGTACGAGATCGATGTCGAGGGGATGAAGCGGCAGATCGCCGAAGACAATGAGGCGAAAAAGTCCACGCCGAACTACCGCGAGCGGCGGTACGAGGACGAGCAGCCGGACATGCGGGAGCTGGCCGAGAAGATCAAGAAGCGGATCGACCCGTCGGACCTGAAGAACGTCGTCGTCCGCCCCGTCGGGGAGGCGCGGATCGAGATCATCCTGCCGTACTCCGGGTCGGCGACGGACGGCAACAAGGTGGCGGGGAATGAGGAGTTCGCCGAGGAGGTCCGCCAGCAGGTGAAGCAGGCCGGGGTGCTGGAGTTCCGCATCCTGGCGAACCTGACCGACGACGGCCCCGGCGTCGCCGAGGCGCGGCGGATGATCGACGACCCGCAGCCCGCCGAGAAGGCCGAGAACGAGCGGCGGGCGAAGGACGGCCGCCCGCCGGCCCCGCTCGGCCCGTTCCAGGTGAAGATCGGCACTGGCGAGGAACTGTCGGTTCGGTACGAGTGGCTGGAGCTCGGCCCGGAGGAGCGGGATTCGCTCCACCTGAGCAACCGGTACGCCGCGGCCGGAACCGCCCCCCCGCCCAAGCGCGGCGAATCGACGGACGGGCTGACGTTCCGCTACAAGGCGGTCGCCGCCGCGCGGGGGCGAACCCACGTCGAGGACTACCCCGGCACGAAGGACCAGAAGCCGCACAGCTACCTGCTCTACTCCCGCAAGTTCGAGAAGGAGAAGCCGACCAAGGACGAGGCCGGCAAGGGGGTCGAGTACTTCCTCCTCACGCGGGTGTCCGACAAGGACGCCCTGCGGGTGAAGGGCGAAGTGCGGCTGGAGGCCCGGTCCGAACCGGACACGATGAAAGGCCCGGCCGTCGGCTTCACCTTCCGCGGCTCCGGGCCGCGGCTGTTCGGCGACATGTGCGAGCGGAACCAGCCGACGAGCATCCTCCGCAACCTGGCCATCGTGATGGACAACAAGATCGTGTCCGCCCCGACGCTGAACGCCGTCCTCCGCGAGGGCGGGCAGATCAGCGGCAACTTCACGCAGAAGGCGGTGAACCGCCTCGTCAACATCCTGAAGTCGGGCAACCTGAACGCCGACCTGAAGCCGGAACCGGTGTCCACCAACGCGGTCGGGGCCACCCTCGGCGAGAGCACCATCCGCAAGGGGCTGCTGTCCGTCGCCGGGTCGTTCGCGGCGGTGCTGCTGTTCATGGTCGTCTACTACCGGTTCGCCGGGTTCGTGGCGTGCGTGGCGCTGTTCATCAACCTGCTGCTGACCGTCGGCTTCATGGTCGCCGTGAACGCCGCCTTCACCCTCCCCGGCTTGGCCGGACTGGTGCTGATGCTCGGCATGGCGGTGGACGCCAACGTACTCATCTACGAGCGGATCCGCGAGGAGCGGGAGAAGGGGGCCACCCTGGTGGGGGCCATCCGCAACGGGTACGACCGGGCGTTGCCGACGATCATCGACACCCACTTGACGAGCATCTTCACCTCCATCGTGCTGTACACGTTCGGCAACGACAACCTGAAGGGGTTCAGCGTCTCGCTCACCCTGGGCCTGATCATCAGCCTGTTCACCTCGCTGTACGTCACCCGCCTGATGTTCGACTTCTGGACGCACAAGCGGTGGGTGTCGCAGTTGAAGATGATGAAGCTGTTCGCCCGCCCGAAGTTCGACTTCATGCGGATCCGCAACTTCATGTTCGGCCTGACGGCGATCAGCAGCGTCCTCGGCCTGGCCCTGTTCCTGGCCCGCGGCGAGAAGTCGCTGAACGTGGACTTCACCCAGGGGACGGTGTACGGCGGGCGGCTGACGGACGGCCAGGAGCGCAGCCTCGGCACCACCGCCGACGGCAAGCTCGGCCTGCTCGACCTGCTGTCCAAGGACCGCCAGGACACGCGGCTGAAGGTGAAGGACGTGACGCCCAAGCGGGGCGGCGAGGCGGGCACCGAGCAGCGGACGGACGCGAACTACTACAGCATCGTGTACGAGGAGGCCGACGGCAAATCGACCGCCGTCACCGTCACCCTGGCGAACAAGCCGGACGGGGCGACGGAGGCCGAGCAGATGGCCGACCTGAAGGCCCGCGCCGGCCACCTGCCGGACGCCTCCGTCGAGCAGGTGTTCCTCAAGGACGATGCGTTCGACCAGAACAAGTCGGCGTCGTTTACCGTTCGCACCACCGAGAAGGAGCCGGAGCTGGTGCAGGTCATGCTCGACCGCCTGCTGCGGGACGGGCCGGGCAACGCCCCGCTGCTGACGACGACCAAAGTCGTCGGCGCGCCGGTGTACGGCGTCCCGGCCGTGGGGGCCAAGCCGGCGAACAGCGCCGCCGTCACCGTCACCTTCGACCGCCCGGTGTCGCCGGGCTACTTCAAGCGGTTCCTCGTCCGCGAGATCCGCCTGCAACTCCAGGACATGAACAAGGACGGGGCCAAGACGGACATCGAGGCGACCGGCGTGTCGAGCGCCGACCCGGCTACGGCCGCCGAGGAGCAGCGGACGGCCCGCTACGCGACGGTGCGGCTCGACCTGGCGCAGGTGGACGTGTTCAACCGGCTGAACGCCACCGTGGCCGACGACGGCGACAAGCCGGCGCTGGAACGGGAGAAGGTCAAGCTGCGAACCGAACTGGCGAACGCCATCGCCGGGGCGAAGCAGGCGTTCGAGGAGCGGCCGGCCCCGGATCGGCTGGAGGTGTTCGACCCGGCCCTGGCCGCGTCCACCCGGAACAGCGCGCTGTTCGCCGTCCTCGTCAGTTGGATCGCCATCCTGGCGTTCCTGTGGTTCCGGTTCGGCAGTTGGACGTTCGGCCTGGCCGCCGTCCTCTGCCTGATCCACGACCTGTGCTTCACCCTGGGGGCCATCGCCGTCTGCCACTACCTGCACGACACCGGCTTCGGGGCGCTGCTCGGCTTGCAGGACTTCAAGATCGACCTGGCGGCTGTGGCAGCGCTGCTGACGCTGGTCGGCTACTCGGTGAACGACACCATCGTCGTGTTCGACCGCATCCGCGAGGTGCGGGGCAAGAGTACGCTGCTGACGACGCAGATGATCAACGACAGCGTGAACCAGACGCTCAGCCGGACCATCCTGGCCGCCCTCACCGTGTTCCTGGTGGTGGTGGTGCTGTACATCTGGGGCGGCGAGGGGGTCCACCTGTTCGCGTTCGTGATGGTGATGGGGGTGATCGTCGGGACGTACAGCAGCATCTACATCGCCGCCCCGCTGCTGCTCATTTTCGGGGAAGGGAAGTCGAAACTGCCGGGCGGGGCCGCCCCGCCGCCGGCCGCCGAGATCGCCCCGGCCGCGATGGCGACGTGAGCCGCCAACGGGTCGGAAGGTCAAAAAGCGAACCCCGTGGCCGGTGCCACGGGGTTCGGTCGTTCACGAGTCCGGGTAGCGGCCGAGGAAGCCGGTGTGCTTCTCGACCCAGTGGTCCGGCACCCACGACCCCCGATTCGCCATCAGCAGCCCGCCGCGCAGCACGCTCTCCACCGTCGTCCCGCCGTAGGGGACCAGCTCGCCGCCGGGCGTGATCCAGTGAATCTCCCCGACCGCGGTGTACCCGTCGCTCACGACGAACTTCGACAGCCCCCGCTTCAGGGGCGCGGGCAGCCACTTGAGCAACCGCCCGCCGAACGGCAGGTGCGGGATGATGTCGTGCCGGTGTTCCACGCAGAACAGCGGGGCCGCGTAGGCGTCGCGGAACGCCTCGTCCCCGACCATCGGCGCGCCGAAGGCGTACACCCCGGCCGGAGGAATCCCGGCCTCGGCGAACCGCTGCCCGGCGAGTATCGCCAGCGCCCCGCCCATGCTGTGGCCCGTCACCCAGAGCCGCCGTCCGTTCAGGTGCCGCCGCACCCACGCCAGCAGGTCCGGCCACGTCCGCTCGGATCGCTCCCAGAACCCCCGGTGGACCATTCCGCCGAGTTCGTTCACCTGGCCGAACTGGAAGTTCACCCCCAGCCAGTCGTCGCCGGCGACCAGCAACTCGGGCAGCGTGTCCGCCCCGCGCGGCACCCGCGACCCCCGGTACGCGACGATGACGTTGTCGGCGTCCTGGAACACGTTCCCCAGGTGGCCGAGTTGCGCGTCGCCGAACGACATCCCGTGCGGCGTCGGGGCGTAGGCGGCGGACGCCAGTCGGGCGAGCGACTTGGCGAAGCCGGGGTTGAAGGCGGTCACGGGCGATCCTCCGGGCGGTGACCCTCCACCCACAGGGATACGACGGGGCCGCGCGGGAATCTCGCCGGGCGGTCACTTGGTGGCGAAATCGACCGCCTTCGGCGTGTCGAACTTCTTGTCGTGCTTGTCGTGGAACTTCTTGGCCTGCGGGTCGAGCTTGTGCTTCTCGAACGCGGCCACGTCGTCGAAGGCCAGCACCAGCACGGCGTCGAAGTCGTCGGTCGGGGTGAGCGGCTTGCCGGCCCACGCGCCGCGGACCGGTTTGGCCGCGCCGAGGACGGTCCGCGCGTCGTCCGCGAACGCCTGCACGTCGGCGTCCGTCGTGTCCGACTTCCGCTTCCAGGTGCTGGTGTGGACGTACTTCGCCCCGCGAATGCCCGTCAGCTGCGCGGACAGCGACTGGATGGTCTTATTGTCCGTCACGTCGCCGGCCTTCTCCTTCTTCAACTCGGTCTGGAGCGAGACGACGAGGGCCTTCCCCTCGCGGATCTCGGCCTGTAGCGCGGCGACCTGCTGTTCGGCGTTCCGGAGCTGGGCGCGGAGGGCGGCTTCGGCGTTCGCCTTCTTGTCCTGCCCGAGCGCCGTCGGCGGCAGGGACAGCGCGGCGAGACCGAGGAACCCGACGGCGAACAGGGACGCGGCCAGCAGACGGCGACGGACCATGACGGCACCTCATCCGGGGGAGCGGAGACACCCCCAATTTAACACCGCCGACGGGCCGTCGCCGCGAGATTCCGCTCACTTCGCCAGCACGTCGAGGGCCTTCACCATCTCCCACCGGCGGCCGTGCTTCTCGGAGAACCGCTTCGTCGTCGCGTCCTCCAGGTACTGCTTGTGCCCGTCGCGGTCGTCGAACAGCAGCAGCAGGGCGATCTCCCCGCCGGCCGTTTCCGGCACGCTGGTCGGCCCGACCCACGCCCCGCGGACCGACCCCTCCTTCGCCAGCGCGCCGTACACGTCGTCGGCGAAGGCGTCGGCCGCCCGCTGCGGGACGAACGGCCGCCGCTTCCACACGCTGTAGTGCGCGTACTTGGCGTTCTGGAAGGCGGCCAGTTGCGCCTTCACCGTCTGCAACTCCTGCTGGAGCTGGCCGAGCAGCAACGGGTTCTGCCGGGCGGCGGCGTCCCCCGGACGGGCGAGGAACAGGGCGGCGACGGCCAGCCCGGCGGCGAACGCGGTCAGGGTGCGGATCATGGGGAAGGCTCGGTGCGAGTGGAAACGGGCGGTGTCGGTATACTCAATCCGGAGTTGACAGCGCACCGGCTGGGCACGGCTGCGAAATCCTCGACCGAATCCCCGGCGGGCGGGTCGATGCCGTGGTCAGCGGCGTCGGCACCGGCGGCACGCCGGTCGGCCTGTACCCGGCTGGTGAACTGGAGTGTTGCAGTTTCAGCAGTCGCATCCCCGGCGTGGCGGATCGCATCTCGGACATCTTCCGCGAGGACCGGCTGCCCGGCCTGATGACGGTGGAGGTGTGCGACGACGACGCCATCGACACCACCCGACAACTGATGCGGCTGGGGTTCCCCGTCGGCCCGAGTTCGGGGCTGAACTACCGGGCGGCGGTGGAGGTGCTGAAGACGCTGGACTCGCCGTGAGCCCAAGTGGTAACGGTCTTCCCGGACCGCATGGAGCGGTACTTCACGACGGAACTGTTCGAGCCGTTCGCCGACGGGTGACGCCCGCTTCGACACCACCCTGAAAGCCCTCGCGGGTGGGACACGAACCGCCAACGGCGCAACTCCCATCCGCGCCTCGTGGTTGGCCTTCCTCGGCCTCGGCCCGAATACAATTCCCCATCCGCCCCGCGCCGAGGCCGCACGATGCTCCCGCCCGACACGCCGTTCGAGTCGTTCCTCGAACCGGACGCCACCGATCCGGGCGAGCGGGCCAAGCCGGAGGACATCGACGACTTCGTCGCCCAGCTCAAGGAAGTCGCGGACAAGCTGACCGCCGACGGCGCGACGCGGGGCGACGCCAAGCTGCTCGTCAGCGCGACGAAGGAGCTGCGGCACTGCTTCCGCGTGTTCGCCAAGTATCGGGGCACGCGGAAGGTGACGGTGTTCGGCTCCGCCCGCACCAAGCCCGATCACCCGGCGTACCGGGCGGCGGTGGACTTCGGCCGCGCGATGGCGGACGCCGGGTGGATGGTCATCACCGGCGCGGCGTCGGGCATCATGGAGGCCGGGCACGTCGGGGCCGGCCGGGACCGGAGCTTCGGGCTGAACATCCTGCTGCCGTTCGAGAGCAGCGCCAACGCGGTCATCAGCGGCGACCCGAAGCTGATGAACCTGCGGTACTTCTTCACCCGCAAGCTGGCGTTCCTCAAGGAGTCGGACGCGGTGGTGCTGTTCCCCGGCGGGTTCGGCACGCACGACGAGCTGTTCGAGACGCTGACGCTCATCCAGACCGGCAAGTCGCACGTCTTCCCCATCGTGCTGGTGGACGAGCCGGGCGGCACCTACTGGCAGGGCTTCCAGCGGTTCGTCGAGACCGACTTCCTCGCGCGGGGGTACATCGCCCGGCAAGACCTGAGCCTGTACCGCATCACCGATTCCGTGACCGACGCCGTGGAGGAGGTGCGGCGGTTCTACCGCGTCTACCACAGCATGAGGTACGTCCGCGGGGAACTGGTGCTGCGACTGACGGCCCCGGTGAGCGATTCGACGCTGGCGAAGGTGCGGGCGGAATTCGCCGCCATCCTCGGCGGCGGCACCTACGAACCGAGCGCGGCCCTGCCGGAAGAAGCCAACGAACCGAGCCTAGCCGCCCTGCCGCGCCTGCGGTTCCGCTTCAACAAGCACGACCACGGTCGCCTGCGGGAACTGATCGACGTGCTGAACGCGGCGGCGGATAACCGATACCCGGCACGGTGTGGGTCGATCCGTTCGACGCCGGCACATGCCTGACCCGAGCGGTGGAACCAACACACCTCCCCCGTCGAGCGTTGGTGCGGTCACAACTATCCGGTCGGGGGCTTTCGGCGGCGGTGGTCGAACGGGTGCGACCGCACTTTCCGGGTGTAGGTCTTTCGCCGTAGAATGGGACTTCTCTTATGCCCGTCGCCTTCCGAGGTTCCCCGTGTCGCAACCGACGCTCCCCGAACTGGCCCGCATGTTCGACCACTCTCTCCTCCAACCCCAACTGACCGACGCCGACCTCGTCGCCGGCCTCCTGCTCGCCCGCGAACTCGTCGTGGCGTCGGTGTGCATCAAGCCCTACGCGGTGAAGCTGGCGGCGAAGTTGCTCGCCGGCAGCACCGTGCAGGCCAGCACCACCATCGGCTTCCCGCACGGCGGGCACGTCACGGCGATCAAGGTGGCCGAGAGCGAGATCGCGCTCGCCGACGGCGCGACCGAACTGGACATGGTGGTGAACATCGGCAAGGTGCTGTCCGGCGAGTGGAACTACGTCGCCGACGACATCGCGGCGGTGGTGCGAGTGGCGCACGCGGCCCAGGCGAAGGTGAAGGTCATCTTCGAGAACGCCCTGCTGAAGGACGACCACAAGAGGATGCTCTGCCGCATTTGCGGCGAGGTGCGGGCCGATTGGGTGAAGACCAGCACCGGCTACGCGGAGAGCGGCGCGACGGTCGAAGACCTGAAGCTGATGCGGGAGTGCAGCCCGCCGTGGGTGCAGGTGAAGGCCGCCGGCGGGGTGCGGACGTTCGACAAGCTGCTCGAGGTGCGGGCCATCGGCGTCACCCGCGTGGGAGCCACTGCGACCAAGGCCATTCTGGACGAGGCGAGGGCGAAGCTGGGGGTAAGCTGAGAGCGACGGGTCACGCCTGTCGTCGCGGCGCGCGGCATGAACCGTCTCGCTCCGACCCGACGTATTACGGGGCCTTCCACAGGCTCAAGTCGATTCCGCTCAGCGCGGTCTTCACGTCGCCGGCGCGCTGATACCGCTGATTCGGCTCCTTCGCCAGCGCGAGGAGAATGATGGCGTCCACGCGCGCGTCTCCCCGCCCCTTCTGCGACGGCAGGTCGAACCGGCCGAGCGGCAGTTCGCCGGTCAGCAACTCGTACAGAATCACGCCGAGGGCGTAGATGTCGGCGCGGTGATCCACCTCGTTCGGCCGCTCCCACTGCTCCGGGGCCATGTAGTGCGGGGTGCCCATCATCTGGCGGGAGTGGGTGAGCGAGGTGCCGGTCGCGTCGGCCAGCTTGGCCAGCCCGAAGTCGGCGATCCGCACCCGCCCGGTCTGGTCGATCAGGATGTTCTCCGGCTTGATGTCGCGGTGGACGACGCCGGCGCGGTGGGCGTAGTCGAGGGCGTCGCACACCTGCGGGACGACGGCCAACGCCTCCGCCAGGGTGAGGACTTTGTTCGCCATCGCCTCCCGAAGGGTGATGCCGTCGACGTACTCCATGAGCAGGTACGGCACCCCGCCAGCTTCGCCGCTCTCGTGGATGGCGACGATGTTCGGGTGGTCGAGTTTGGCCATCGCGCGGGCCTCGCGGGCGAACCGCGCGGCGAACTCCGGGTCGGCCTCGCCCGTCGGCGACTGCACGATCTTCAGTGCCACCAGCCGGTCCAGGTTCGGCTGCCGCGCCTTGTACACCGCGCCCATGCCGCCGACGCCGATCAGTTCCAACACCTCCAGGTGCGGCAGCAGCGCGGCCAGTTCGGCCGCCGACGGCGGTTCGACCGCCCGCGTCGGGCGGCCGCGGGTCATCGACGGCGACGGCATCGCCCGGCGGAGCAGGCACCGCGGGCACAGGTTCTGCGGCGACCCCGGCGGGATGGCCGCGCCGCAGGTCGGGCAGGCGACGACGGCGGCCGGTGGGGTGGGTGGCCGCGCCTCCGCTTCCGCCGCGAGCACGTTCGCCCGGAGTTGCTCGTCCAGTTGGGCGTTGAACTCGGCCCGCGTCAGCGCCGGCGGCAGGCCGAGCCTCGCGCGCGCGCGGACGTGGTGGTCGTATGGGGTCGTGCCGGGAGCCAAGTCCGACCGCCGGGTCGCGCGGGACAGCATGACGCACACGATCCCCAGTGCGAAAAGGAACAGCGACAGGAGGACGGCCATGGCGGTCTCGTCCTTCGTCAGGACGTACCCCAGGGCATGGATGAACACCCACGGCGAGACGAGGCAGAGCAGGCCACTGGCGACGACGCCGGACGCCTCCCCGAGCGTGAGCCACGGGCCGAGGTCGGGTTTCGGCGGCGTGTCCGGGGGCGGGGCATCGGGCTTCGGCACCGCGGCGGACACATGTGCCGGGGTGCCGGGCGGCACGGCGGCGTCGATACTCCGGAGCCACATCCGCACGACTGACACGGTGCCCAAGCCGCCGAACACGACGGTGGGCCAGATGATCGCGCCCCGCTCCCACCAGATGTAAGGGTACCCGAGCCACGAATTGACACCGTTCTGAGACACCTGAACGAATCCGACGAGCGCGACGCCGACCACGACCAGACCGACCGACCACGCGGCCGACAGGGTCCAGAACACGGGGTGCGAACTCGACGCCAGCCGGACGATCAGCACCAGCAACACGCCGACGGCCACCAGACCGCCGATCACCACGAGGGTAATATTGACGGCGTTCGACGGCGGGGACACCCCGGCCGGCGACTGCGCGAACAGAGCGGAGGCGAAGGCGGCGCGGCTCATGATCGACCCTCGGTGGAACAGGAGTTACCACCTTCTAAAGTGTCCCGCCGGAAAGGTTACACGAAAAAGAGTCAGCCGAGCGCGGCGAACAGGTCGCGGATCTCGTCGTCCACGTCGGCCGGCCGGTCCACCGTCTCCGCGATGACGGCCCGCAGCCGGTCGCGGTATCGCTGCCGCAACCGGTGGGCGGCCACCTTCACCGCCCCCTCGCTCAGGCCGAGCCGGTCGCCCAAGTCCCGGTAGGCCGCGCCGTCGCCGGTGAGCGTGTCCTTCAGCGCGTCGAACAGCTCCACCCGACCACCGTCGGCGTACTCCGTCCGCAGTTCCGTCAGCGTCCGGTCGAGCAGCGCGAGCGCCCAGCGGCGCTCGAACTCGCCGTCGCCGGTGTGCCGGTCGGCCGGTTCGTTCGTGAACCGCCGCTCCCCGTCGTCGAAGTCGAGCGGCAACGGGCGCATCCCGCCGCCGCGCTTCCGCGCCGTTTCGCAGTCGTGGACGTTCGCCAGGAAGTGCTGGCAGGCGGCGAGCAGGAACGTCCGGAACCGCCCCCGCGTCCGGTCGGCGACGGCGAGGCCGTTCTTCTCCAGCAACCGCGCGAAGAACCCTTGCGTCAGGTCTTCGGCGCTGTGCCGGTCGTTCCCGCGACGGCGGATGTACGCATAAACGGGATACCAGTACTGTCCGCACAGGTCGGCGAGCGCCTGCCGCGATTCCGGCGAGGCCGGATCGGCGGCGGCGGCGATCCGGCTCCAGCGCGTGGTATGGAACATGGCGGCATACTACCACGACGCCTGCCGAGGCGCACGCGATCCGAGGGGGAGGCGAGTGTCTTGGCAGGCGTCACCCGCGTCCGCAACCTCCTACTCGCCGAACAGGTCGTTCAAGGACCGCTACGGGTTGCTCAGGAACCCGCGCGTGATCAGGTAGTGTTCGGTGTCGGTGTACGGCACTTCGCGGATGCCGGCCGTGTCGAGTTGGTAAATCCGGGCGTCCGGGTACGCCATGATGATCGGCGAGTGGGTGGCGATGACGAACTGCCCGCCGTCCTTCACGTATTGGTGCAACACCACCAGGAATTCGAGTTGTCGCTTCGGGGACAGCGCCGCTTCGGGTTCGTCCAGCAGGTACAGGCCGCGCCCCCGGAAGCGGTTCTTGAACAAGGCGAAGAAGGATTCGCCGTGCGACTGCTCGTGCAGCGACTTGCCGCCGTACACGGGCGTCAGTTTCGGGCCGGGGCAGTCACCCGGCCTGTCCACATCCAATAGCTCGATCTCGGTCGCTACGTTGAAGTAACTCTCGGCGCGGAGGAAGTAGCTGTCCGATGGGGTCGCGGGTGTTCGTGCCAGACGAATCGCTTCGTCGAGTGGGGAATGCGAGGCGCGGGTGGCGAAGTTGAAGTTGCGGCTGCCGCCTTCGGGGTTGAGTCCACAGGCGACGGCGATGGCTTCCAGCAGCGTCGATTTCCCCGATCCGTTCTCGCCGGCGAGAAACGTCACCTTCGGGTGGAACGGCAGCGTCGTGAGGCCGCGAATCGCCGGGAGTGTGTACGGAAACTTGCTCGCATCCGGGATGCGGTCGCGGAGCAGTTCCAAGTGCAGTAGGTACGGGCCGGGGTCGCTGGGTCGCTTCTTGCGGGCCATGACCGTCAACGCCGGGACGAATCACCCGTGCCCGCGCGAACGGACTTCGCGGACGCCGTGTCAGTAAACCGAAGTCTCGTCACACTTCCAGGGGAATTCGCCGTGGATGCCGAAAAAGAGAAACACGAGGCTAATGTGTACTTCAGTGAGGAAGAGCCGCTCGTCCTGAGCGGGGCGGATAAGGACTTTTTCCTTGAGATGCTGGACAACCCGCCGAAGGCGAACGACGCATTGAAGCAGCTGATGAAAGGGTAGTGACCGACACTGTTACCGCCAGACACCGCCGAGCGCGTCGGGTGACGCGCTCGGCGAATCCCGCACCCGTCACGCCTTGATCATGTCCTTGACGGTCATGCCCGACGGGATCATCGGCAGCACGTGCTCCTGGTGCGGTACATGCACGTCCAGCACGAACGCCGTCGGCGACTCGATCATCTCGATCAGCGCGGCGTCCAGGTCGTCCTTGTCCGTCACCCCGCGGCCGGGGATGCCGAACCCCTCGGCCACCTTGACGAAGTTCGGGTACGGGGCCTTGTCGTCGCCCGCCCCCAGGTACGTCTGCGCCCGGTTGCTCCCGAAGAACCGGTCCTCCCACTGCATCACCATGCCCAGGTGCTGGTTGTTCAGCAGCATCACCTTGGCCGGAATCTTCTCGGTGTGGCAGCAGGCCAGTTCCTGGATGTTCATCAGGAAGCTGCCGTCGCCGTCGATGTCGATGGCCAGCATGTCCGGGTGGGCCACGGCCGCGCCCATCGCCGCCGGCAGGCCGAACCCCATCGTGCCCAGGCCGCCGCTGGTCACCCAGTGGCGGGGCTTGTTGAACGGGAAGTACTGCGCCGCCCACATCTGGTGCTGGCCGACGCCGGTGCTGATGATCGTCTTGTCCAGCATCCCCCGCTCGCGGAGCAGGTGGTGCAGGCGGGAGATGGCGTACTGCGGGATGATGGTGTTGGCCCCGTGCGGCGGCACCACCATCGGGTCGGCCGCCCGCCAGGCGTCGATCTGCCGCAGCCACTCGGTGTACCGGCCGGGGCCGACCAGATCCGCGTTGGCGTCCTCGCGGAGCATGGCGTTCAGGTCGGCCAGCACCGCCGCCAGGTCGCCGTGGACGGGAACGTGGGCGTACTTGTTCTTGTGGATCTCGCTGGGGTCGATGTCCACGTGGACGATCTTGCCGTGCTTGCAGAACTCGGACAGCTTGCCGGTCACGCGGTCGTCGAACCGCACCCCGAACGCCAGCAGCAGGTCGGCCTCGTTCACCGCGTAGTTGCTGTACACGGTGCCGTGCATGCCGAGCATGTTCAGGCTGAGGTAGTGGTCGGCCGGGAAGCTGCCCAGGCCGTGCAGGGTCATGGCCACCGGGATGCCGGCCTGGAGGGCGAACGCCCGCAGCTCGTCGGCCGCGCCGCTGTGGATGGCCCCGCCGCCGACGTACAGCACCGGCCGCTTGCTGGCGCGGAGGGCCTGGATGACCGGCTCCAGTTCCTTGCGCGGGGCGCGGCGGGTCGGGCGGTAACCTGGCAGGTTCATCGGGTCGTCCCAGTTCGGGACGATCTTCTTCACCTGCACGTCCTTGCACACGTCGATGATGATCGGCCCCGGCCGGCCGGTGGTGGCGATGTGGAACGCCTCCTTCATGATGCGGGCCACGTCCTCCGTCCGCGTCACCAGGTAGTGGTGCTTGGTGATGCCGCGGCAGATCTCCACCATCGGCGTCTCTTGGAAGGCGTCGTTGCCCAGCACGTTCGTGGACACCTGCCCGGTGATGGCGATGACCGGCACGCTGTCCATCTTGGCGTCGGCCAGGATGGTGACGAAGTTGGTCGCCCCCGGCCCGGACGTGCTCATGCAGACGCCCACCTTGCCGGTGGTGCGGGCGTACCCGTGGGCCATGAACCCGCCGCCCTGCTCGTGCCGCGGGAGGATCGTCCGCAGCTTGTCTGTCACCTTCGTGAGCGACTGGTGGATGGGCATGGACGCGCCGCCGGGGTAGGCGAACACCACGTCCACGCCGTGGCGGATGAGGCTGTGGACCAGGATGTCGGCCCCGCTCATCTCGGCGGTGGCGGCGGGCGATGTGGCGGCGGTCGGCTCGGCCATGACGGACAGTCCTTGGGGAACGTGCGGAGAGTGCCTTGCGCGCGAGAGACCGGCGCGGCAGTGCCTTGCTACTATACCGCGCCGGGTCGGCGGAAGGAACCCGCCGGCCGGCGAATTCGCGCCGGGCGTCAGCGGCCCAGCCCCAGCACAGTGGCATCATTCGCCCGCCGCCGGGTCCAGCCGAACGCTTGGCTGAACTCGCTCACCCCGAACCCCGGCACGGCCGCGAACACGTTCCCGAACCAGTCCGCCGCGAGGCTCGTCGCCGCCGCGCCCGGCCCCAGGTTGGTCCAACTGCCCGTGGCCACGCTCCACCGCCCGATGCCATATCCGGCGAACGCGGCGAACACGTTCCCGTAACCGTCCAATGCCACCGAGGTCGCCCCGGCCGGCGTCAGCAGCCGCCACCCGTTGGCGTATGGGATGTACTGGCCGACCCCGAACCCGGCGAAGCTGGACACCACGTACCCGTTCGGATCCACCGCCAGCGACGTGGCGTTGTACCCGTTGAGTTGCTGCCACCCATCGACGGCACGGTACCGGTACACGCCGAAGCCGGGGAAGTTGGCGATCACATCGCCGTTGGCGCTCACCGCCAACTGGTCCGCGGCGGCACTGGTGCCGACCAAATTGACGTAGCCGGCGGAGAGGCTGTACTCGTAGGTGCCGAACGAGGGGAAGTTGATGACGGCGTTTCCGTATTGATCCATGGCGAGGGCGGACGCGGGTTGACCGTTGATGTTCGTCCACCCTCCGGTGCTGGCGCGGTAGTAATACACCCCGGCCCCGGCGAAGTTCGCCACGACATTCCCGTTCGGCGCGGTCGCCAAGGCGGTCGCGTTGCGGGTGTCCAGGTTCGCCCAGATGTTGGTGGTGCGGTTGTACCCCCACACGCCGGTGTTGCCGAACTGCCCCGTCAGTGCCGGCGCGGTGGTCAGTGTGCCGGTGGACGTGTTCAGCAGCACCGATACCACGCCATTGGACATGGCGTCGTCCGATTCGCCGTTGGCGACCGCCAAGTCGGGTCGCCCGTCGCCGTTGAAGTCGCCCACCGACACCGATATTGGGCTGAGAACGGGGTCGAACGTGCCGCCGAGGCTGCCGACGGCGAACGTCCGCTGAGCGGCGAACGTCGGCGTGGCTACCCCTGCCGCCGTCACGTTCAGCAGCACCGATACCGTCGCCGCGCTGTAGTTGGTGGTCACGAGGTCGGGCCGGCCGTCGCCGTCGAAGTCGCCCACCGACACCGAATACGGATTCGACCCAACATCGAACGTCTGCGGGATCTCGGCGAACGTCAAAGTCGAGCTGCCCATTGCCGTCGTATTCCGCAGCACCGATACCGTGTTCGAGGTGATGTTTGCGAACGCTATGTCCGCCCGCCCGTCGCCATCGAAATCGCCCACGGCTGCCGAATACGGACGAGCGCCCGCAATGAGTGTCTGTTGGGCCACGAACGACGTACTCGTCGCGCCCGCCGCCGTCACGTTCAAGAGGACCGACACGTCCGTGAACACGCTGCCCGACAAGGAGTTGGTCACGGCGAGGTCGGGTCGCCCGTCGGCGTTGAAGTCGGCCACCACCACCGAAGTCGGATCCGACCCGACGGCGAACGCCGGCTGGATGATGAACGCCGGCGTGGCGGCCCCCACCGCCGTCGCGTTCAGCAACACCGTGACCGTATTCGCACTCTCGCCCCCGTAGTTGGTCACGGCGAGGTCGGGGCGTCCATCCGCGTTGAAGTCGCCCACCGCCACCGAACGCACGCTCATGCCGATCGCGAACGTCTGCGGGGCGGCGAACGATGGCGTGGTCGCCCCCACCGCCGTCAGGTTGAGCAACACCGATAGGTCCCTAGTTATTTTCGATGCGACTGCTATGTCCGCACGCCCGTCGCCGTTGAAGTCCGCCACCGCCACCGAACTCAGGAACCTGTCGATCACGAACGTCTGCTGGTCGGCGAACGTCGGCGTGGCTGCCCCTGCGGCCGTCGTGTTCGTCAGAGGCCATACGGGATTGTTTCACGCGGCGATGCTGGGAATCCAAGCGGTTGATGCGGGAGCGGAACTGGGTGACGGAACCGGCTTGGCGAGTCGGCGGAGTATCAATCTCACACTGGATATGTATACTTGCGCTTCGCTCGATGGATACGTCCGCTCGTAGTCCTTGGCGTGCCGCCGGTGTTGCGCCAGCCACCCGTACGTCCGCTCCACCACCCACCGGATGCGGAGCGGCACGAACGTCGTACTCCCCTCCGGGCGGGATGAGATCTCCAACCGCAGGCCCCGCGCGGCGAGGAACGCATCGAAGTCGTCGCGGCGGTACGCGCGGTCGGCGGCGATCAGCTCCGGCCGCGGCTGATCGAACCGGCTGACCTGCCGCAGGAGGCCCATCGCGCCGGCCGCGTCGGACACGCAGGCGGCCGTCACCAGGACCACGATGAGCAGACCCATGGTGTCCACCAGGGTGTGCCGCTTCCGGCCATTCGTCGCCTTCCCGCCGTCGTACCCGCGGTGCCCGCCGGTGCTCGCGGCCTTCGCCGTCTGGCTGTCGAGGGCTCCGGCCGACGGGTGCTTGTCCCGGCCGGCGGCCTCCCGCACGCGCTCGCGGAGGGCGTCATTCACCCGCCGCCAGGTGCCGTCCTTGGCCCACTTGCGGTAGTGGTACGAGACGGACGTCGGGGGCGGGAAGTCGCGCGGCAGGTCGGCCCACTTGCAACTGTTGACGTTGATGTACAAGATGGCGTTCACGATCTCGCGCAGGGGGTGCTTGTTCTTCGCCCCGCGACCGGTGTTGACGGGGAGCATGGGCGATAGGATTTCCCATTGCGCGTCGGTCAGATCACTGGTGTATGGCTTCAGACGAGTAGTACTCTCGGACATGAATCGCGCCTCAAGTGCTTGGTTTCCAGCACCTTAGAACACGATTCTTATCCCGTATGGCCTCTCAGCACCGACAGCGTGTTCGAGTTGGGGAGAAAGGGGTTAAAGTTGACAACCGCCAGGTCCGCGCGCCCGTCGCCGTTGAAGTCGCCCACCGCCACTGAAAGCGGTTGAACCCCAACGTCGAACATCTGTTGCGTGGCGAAGCCGAGGGTCGGCGTGATGCGGTCGTTCAGGTTTTGCAGAGTTGGGCGAAAGCGTTTCATACGCGGCACCAGGAAGAGGCGGGAGAGGATCTGCGAAATGCTACACCGTCGGCGGCCCGCCGGCCACGCCCATTCCGGGAAATTTCCCCTGCCCGCCATAAGGGTCGATGGCAAAGCTCTGGCCGCCACCTCCTCGGCGACATCGCCGCCGTGTCGATCGGCCGTAGCCCGGCCAGCCGCTTGTACGCGCGGAACAAACGGACGGCGTGCGACGCGGACGGCGTCCGGGATGGCCAGCCGCCCGCCGGGAAACGCCAGGTACTCGTTCAACGCCTGCCCCTTTAGCAGCGGCATGGCGATGAACGGGATGCCGGCCGCCTCGCCGACGTAGCAGATCGGCACCAGGCACTTGTCTTCCATCGATACGAGTCGCGCGGCGGGTGGTTCCCCCGCCTCTTGCCGCTGGAGAAGTCGGTTGTGCGGCAACCGGGCGAGGGAGTTTTCCTCGGCGCAAACACTTCTCCCGGATCACCTTCGGTCATTCGTACTAACCCAACGGGAGGCCGGGAGTGAACGGGTGTCACCAACTGCGCGTCACACCGCCGGTTCCTCGGCCACGCCCAACTGTACGCCGGGGCCGGTGGCGGCCTTCGTCGGCTTCAGCAGCGGCAGCGCGAACAGCGGCTCGTCCTTTCGCAGGATCAGGTCCAGCACCCAGCAGCCGACGGCGTGCGTCGGGTCCGGGTGGTGCGGTTCGGTGCCGCGGACGTGGCGGAGGAGGGTGTCGTCGTCGCAGCCGGCGTCCAGCAGCGCGTCGAGCAGGATCGGGTACCGTTCGACGGTGCGGTCCTCGTCGATGGCGCGGGCCAGGCCGACGACGGCCTCGGTGCGCCAGCGGGGGTCGAACCGGTGCGCGCGGAACGGGTTGTCGAGTTGTTCCAGCAGCAGCTTGCCCAGCGCCTTGCGGTCGGCTTTGCCCTTCTGCTCGTCCAACAGGCCGATGCGGTTGCCGGCGGATTCGGACTTGCGGTGAACCGTCTCCTCCGCCTCGGCCTGCTTGACGCGGGGGTTCTTCACCTGCCCCAGGTCGGCCAGCGCGTCGCCGTGCGCTTTGAATTCCAGGGCGAGCGCGGCGTTCGCGCCGGCGGTGGCCTGCGCGACCAGGGCGTCGATGCCGTACCGGCGGACGTGGTTCAGGCGGAGGTGCCCCGTCTCGGTGAACAGCAGCCGAACGGCGTCGGCGGCCGAGCGGATGGCGTCGCCGGCGAACGCGATGGCCTCCGACGCGGCGGCGCTGGCGGCGCGGAACAGCGGCACGGCCGGGTTGGTGCGGCGGGCGGCCGTCTCCCGATACGCTTGGCGGTCGGCCGCCGGGTCGCAGGCGGCGACGATCTCCCGCTGACGGGCCTCGGCGGCGTCCACCGCGGCGGGCAGCGCGTCGGCCAACCGCTGCACCCACGGGGTGAAGTCGGCGTGCGGGATGACCTCGTTGGCGCGGTCCTCGCGGAAGCGGAGGGCGGCGCGGTACGGGCCGTCGGGCACCACGTCCCACAGCCGGCGGACGACGCCGCAGGCCAGCAGCGCCCACTTGCGCGGCGACAGCCGGTCTTCCACCCGCGCCAGCAGGGCGTCCCCGTCCGCCGCCTTCAGCCACTGGGATTCGGTCATCGCTTCCGCCCTCCGGTGGGTGTGAGTATTGTTCCCCCGGAAGCGGCGCAACGGAAGGTGAGTTGGGCGTGAAAAAGGCGAAGTGCCGGTGTGCCGGCGAGAGAGCGGCCGTCGATTGGACGCGAGAATTGAACGACACGCGGCGTGCGCCGACCCGTTTAGGTGGTTGCGCGAAGTCGAACGACCGAGCCGGCGGGTTCAACGTAGCCCGACTCTCCGGAGTCGGGCCGTGTGACCGTGGCAGCGCGGCCCGACTCCGGAGAGTCGGGCTACTTGGTTGGCCCCGTGCCGGTACTTTAACTTCCTACCAATGCCTGGGACGGCTTACTGGGTTTCCCCCCGCGATTCCGCACGCGCCACGCGCGGGCCAGCGGGCGGCCGACACTGCCTCCGTCCCCTCGCACACCGGGATCGCAATGCCGTACCGCCGAACCCTCGTCCTGCTCGCCGTCGTCGCCCCGTTCGCGGCCGCCGCCGACCCGCCGGCCCTCAAGCTGTCGGTGGCCAAGACCGACCCGCCGGCGGCGGTGGCGAAGGAGGTCCGCGCGGCGCTCGACCCGGCGGCAATCGTGGTCGCCGACGCCAGCGGTGTCACCCGGCTGACACTCTGGTTCCGCGCCGACATTCCCTCCGGGGCGACGGCCGACCAGGTGGCGAACGGCCTGACGTACCGGGAACTCGGCGAAGGCACCCTCGTCGCGGTGGTGAAGTTCGACGTGCCGTTCACCGACTTCCGCAAGCAGGACATCCCGGCCGGCGCGTACACCCTGCGGCTGGCCGTGCAGCCGGACATCGGCGACCACAAGGACACCGCCCCGCACGCCGACTTCGGCCTGCTGGTGCCGGCGGCGAACGACCAGTCCTTGGAACCGCTGGAGGTGAAGGAGTTGATCCCGCTCAGCCGGAAGGCGACGGGGGCCGACCACCCGGCGGTGCTGCTGCTGTTCCCGCACTTCGGCAAGGACGTGGAGCCGAAGCTGGTGGCGAAGGCCGGCGGGGTGACGGTGGTGCAACTCCGCCGCCCGGTGACGGCCGGCGACAAGGCGACGACCGTCGGCTTCGGCGTGGCGGTGGCGGGGGTGAGCGGCACGCGGAAGTGACGGGTCTGCGGGAGGGCGAGGGCGGAGTGGTTCCCTTCGCTCTCCGGCGGGCCGCGCGTGAATAAACCGCTCCCCGCGATGGTCGAACACGTCGGCGGACGCCTATCACTATTCCGCGTCCGGTCCCCGCCTTCCACCCCTCGAGAGTGCCATGAAAGCGCTGACGTTCGCCGCCGCCGTGCTGTGTGCCACGGTCGCCTGTTCCGCCGACGAACCGAAAGGAGCCAAACCGATGGGCCCGCTGACCTTCAAGATGACCGGCCTCGACGGCAAGGAAGTCGATCTGGCCCAGTACAAGGGCAAGGTGGTGCTGTTCGTCAACGTGGCCAGCCGGTGCGGGTACACCAAGCAGTACACCGGCCTGCAAGCCCTGTACGAAAAGTACCAGAAGGACGGCCTCGTCGTCGTCGGCGTGCCGGCCAACGAGTTCGGCGGCCAGGAGCCGGGCACGAACGAGGACATCGCCAAGTTCTGCGCCAGCAAGTACAGCGTCACCTTCCCGATGCTCGGCAAGGCGGTGGTGAAGGGCGACGGCATCGCCCCGCTGTACGCCTTCCTGACCGACAAGGCGACGAACCCGAAGTTCGCCGGCGAGATCGGCTGGAACTTCGAGAAGTTCCTGGTCGGCAAGAGCGGCGAAGTCGTCGGCCGGTACAAGAGCAAGGTCGAGCCGGACGCCGACGAACTGGTGAAGGCCGTCGAGGCCGAACTGAAAGCGAAGTGACATCGGGCGAACCGGCGGCGCGCGCCGCCGGGCTGACGGACCAAGCCCGTTCGCGGGACGAACGGCGGCGAATCGACGGAGCGGGTGTCATACCAAGGTGCGTCGATTCGTGACCATCGGCGGAGACATCGGAACACCTCTCCCCGCTGGGGAGAGGTCGGTTGCGAAGCAACCGGGTGAGGGGTCTTCTCTTCGCTTTTTGAAGCGGCAAGCGCCCCTCACCCGGCAACTGCGTTGCCGACCTCTCCCCTAGCGGGGAGAGGTGTGAAACCACCCCGCCGCCACGGCTACTATTCGATGCGATTCGGTGTCAGTCGTCCTTGCCCTTGTCGGTCATCACCGGCGGCTTGTACTCCTGCCACTTCAGCCCCAGCGCCACCACCCGATACTGCTTGGCCATGACCGCCCACGGGGTGCCCTTGTGCTGGGCGATCAGTTCGGCGAACGTCTCCTTGGCGGCGGCCGCCATCTCCTTCACGTCCTTCTTGCTCTCCATCTTCTCGACCGACACGAGTTGCAGGCCGACCGCCTTGTTGAACTCCGGCAGCGAGTCGGTGAGGATGCGGCCGAGGATCAGGTTGTACTCGTTCACGAACGCCAGCCGCGCCTTGGTCTGGGCGTAGGCGTACAGGAACATCGCCTTCCAGTACTTGGACTCCTCCTTGTCCATCATCTTCTTCGCCTCGTCCATCTCGTCGGCCAGCGTCTTCAGGTCGTCGTCGAGGGCGGCCAGCGGCGTCTGCTTGTTGCGGATGTCCTTCTTCACCGCGTCGTTCGCCTCGCCGGTGAACCGCGTCTGCACGCTGCTCCCCTTGTCCTTCGCCCACTTGTCGCGGATCAGCTTGAGCGCCTTGGCGGCGGCCGCGCGGACGGGGAACTTGTCGCCCGCCTTCTCGGCCTCCTCCAGCGTCATGTCGGTCTTGTAGTCGGCCAGCGCGTCGGCCGGGAAGAACACCACGTCGGCCAGGGAGTCGGCCAGCCCGGCGTCCTCGCGGGCGTCCTCGTCGATCTTGATGGGGGCCAGGGCGAGGGCGTCGAACACCGCCCGCAGCTCTTTCACGTCGGCCCCCTTGGGCATCGGCGCGAAGGCGAACCGCTCCGGCGGCTTCTCGTCCGGCGCGGCCGCCACCGCCTCCGCCTTCTCGCCGGCCGTGTGCTTCAGCGTCTGGGCCTTGTCGCCGAACCGCTCCTTGATCTTGCCCTGCGCGGCGGCCACCCACTCGGCCACCGGAATGGGGTCGTCCGCCTTCACCGGGGCGGGCACGTCCTTGCCCGCTTTCAGCGCGTCGCGGAGGGCGTGCAGGAGAACGCTGCCGGGCGGGGTGAGGCCGTCCGGCGCGCGGCGGAACTCGCGGGCCGTCTGCGTCTGGGAGCAGGCCGTCACCACCTCGACACCCTTCGGCGGGGCGTGCAGCAGGTCTTCCAGTTCCTTGCTCATCGGCTCGCTGCCGGGGCGGACGGTGTCGCTGTCCTCGTTCAGCCGGCACACGTCGAACAGCACCACCTTCTGCTGCGCCGGGCAGTCGGCGAGCGTCGCCCAGAACGCCTCCAGCGGGATCATCGCCTCGCCGGCCGGTTCGAGCATGTCGCCGTCGGCCGGCACCAGGTACGCCTTCCCGTCCTTCTGGAAGGCGTGGCCGCCGAAGTAAATCACCACCCGGTCCTGCGGCCGGCACGACTTGCAGAAGTCGGTCAGCGTCTGGTCGGCGATGGCCTTCAGCATCGGCCGGCCGGCCGCGAACGACGGGTCCAGGTTGCCGCCGCCGTCGGTGACGAGGTAGAGCTGGTTGTTCTCCTTGTCGGCCGGCACCTTCAACAACGACGCGAGGCGGCGGGTGACGGCGGCCAGTTCGGACTGCGCGACCGACTTCTGCTTCGGGTTGGCCGGGATACTCATCGACACGCCGTCGGTCAGCGGGTTGCAGTACAGGTAGCGGGTGGAACTGAGGACCAGCATCCGCCGGGCGAACGTCGGGTTGGCGGTGAGGACCGGCTTGACGGGGGCGGGCGTCGGGCTGGAGATCGAGTTGGGCTGACCGGGTTCCGGGATCACGGGTTCCGGCTTGTCCTTGTCCTTCGGCTTGGCCTTCATGCCCAGGGCACCGGCTACGGCGTCCCACTTCCACGCGAGGACGCCACCGCCGCCGAGCAGCAGGACGCCGAACACGCCGAGGACGACCCACTTGGTCGTTCCGGACGACTTCTTGTACTGTCGCTTCTTGCCCGGCCGGCTGCCGTCCTCGTCCTGGCGGAACCGCCGCGCGCCGTCCTCGGACGGCGCGTCCTGGAAGCCGCCGGTGAACGGCACACCGGGCGCGGCGGGCGGCGTGTAGGCCGGGGCCGGCGCGGTGGGGTAGCCCGGCGGCGCGCCGTAACCCGGCGGCGGGGCATACGGATAGCCGGGAGGCGGGGCGTAACCGTAGCCCGGCGGCGGAGCATACGGATACCCCGGCGGAGTCCCGTAGCCCGGCGGCGGGGCGGGATAGCCGGGGGGCGGGCCGTAGCCCGGCGGCGGGGCGTAGGGGTAGCCCGGCGGCGTCCCCGGATACCCCTGTGGGACGGGCGGATAGCCGGCCGGCGGCGAGGGGTAGTTCGGCGGCGCGGCGATCGGTGCGGGCGGGATCGCCGGCGGCGGGCCGATGAGGGTCGGGTCGAGCGGGCTGGGGAAGGCGGTGGCCGGCGGGTCGGCCGAGCGCGGAGCCGCGACCGGCACTGGGGCCGACGCGGTCGCCCGCACCACCGCCCCGCAGCTCTTGCACTTCACCGCCTTGTCCGCCCACGCGGCGGGAATGCGGAGAGTTTCTTGGCAACCGGGGCAAACGGCCGACACCGAGGGCGTGGACATCGCGGGCGACTCCGAAAGGCGAACCGGCAGGCAGTTCCTATTAGACCCATCTTAGTGTCGAGAGTTCCCACACCCAACGCAACCTCCGTCGGCGGACGTGACACCGGGGCACGAAACTCGCGCGGGGGACGACCGGATTTCAGCCGCCCGCCGTGGCGACCGCCCACGCGGGCATGTAGAATGCACGTTATCACGTCGAGGGGGATCCGATCATGACCGCGACCGCCGAACCGCCCGTCACGAAGCCGCTGTCGCCGGTGGAGTACGTCCGCCGGCTGCCGGGGGAAGACAAGCAGGCGGTGTTCCTGGCCCTGCTCCGCGAGGCCGTGTCGTGGAACGGGGACGCCGGCCTGCTGCCCATCGACGACGAGGACGGGCGGCCGTTCGGGTACTACGTCACACAGAAGGTGGCTCAAGAGCGGTGGGACCGGCTGGTGGCCGACATGCCGCCGGAGGTCCGCGAACACATGCTGAAGCCGCTCCCCGCCGACTTCGATCCGGACGACTGCCTGACCGAGGAGGAGATGGAAGCGATCAGGCAGGAGGCCGATCGGAAAGCGACAGAATCACGATCTTCATTGTCGAGCCGAACAGCCGTCCCCGCGTAACGTGAACGGTGTACTTAACCCACGTGTTCGAGTTGAATCGCCACAGGTACGTCGCGGGTCGCACGCCAGCCTGGAGTTCGGCCCCCGCCGGCACACCGAGTCGCCGCTCCAGTTCGCCCAGCAACTCGGTTTCGAGGATTCGCGCCACTTCCGGATTGCCCGTCGGCGGTTGCGCGTTACGTTCCCGCCACGCACGGTATTCGGCCTCCGCTTCGCGGTACACCTTCACCTCGATTCGCATCTCCACGCCTCCCCGGTTGTGAGGAGTGTAGCCGCATAGCGGCCGAGCGGGTAGCGTGACACCATCACCGCCAACGGGAAGCCGCCATGAACATCGTCATGATCGAGGGGGACGGCATCGGGCCGGAGGTGACGGGGGCCGCGAAGGAGGTCATTTCCGCCGCCGGCGTGAAGATCGACTGGATCGCGGCCGACGCCGGGGTGGGGGCCGCGGAGAAGCACGGCGAGCCGCTGCCGGAAGAGACGCTCGACCTCATCCGCAAGCACCGCGTCGCGCTGAAGGGGCCGTGTACCACCCCCATCGGCAAGGGGTTCCGCAGCATCAACGTGCGGCTGCGGAAGGGGCTGGACCTGTACGCCAGCGTGCGGCCGGTGAAGACCCTGCCGGGCGTGAAGACGCCGTACACGAATGTCGATTTGGTCGTCGTCCGCGAGAACACCGAGGGGCTGTACGCCGGGCTGGAACACCAGGTGGTGCCGGGGGTCATCGAGAGCCTACGGATCATCACCCGGCCGGCGTGCGAGCGGATCGTCCGCTACGCCTTCGAGTTCGCCCGAAACCACGGCCGGCACACCGTCACCTTCTGCCACAAGGCGGACGTGATGCGGCTGTCCGACGGGCTGTTCCTGGAGTGCGCCCGCGAGGTGGCCGACGACTTCCCGTTCATCCGCTTCGAAGAAAAGCCCATCGATAACATCTGCCTGGATTTGGCGCTCGACCCGACGCGGTACGACGTGCTGGTGATGGAGAACCTGTTCGGCGACGTGATCTCGGACCTGTGCGCCGGGCTGGTGGGCGGGCTGGGGGTGGTGCCGGGGGCGAACCTGGGCAGCCGGTACGCGGTGTTCGAGGCCGTCCACGGCAGCGCGCCGGACATCGCCGGGCAGGGCAAGGCGAACCCGATCGCCGTCATCCGCAGCGCGGCGATGATGCTGGATCACGTCGGCGAGCGGGCGGCGGCGGCGCGGATCGAGGCGTCGGTGGCGACGACGCTGACGGCCGGCGTCGGCCTCACCCGCGACCTCGGCGGCGACGGCACTACCGCGAGCATTACACGGGAGCTGGTGAGGAATTTGGGGGCGTGAGTACTATTCGTCAAGGTTGTGGATGATATCGATGATCACGCAGTTTCTCGAACTGAAATATCGGCTCTCGACACCCCGCGTCGCCGTACTCACCCAGTGCTTCCCGCACGGCAATTTCCAGAGAATCCACGAGATTTCCAAGTCGGGATTGGCGATCAACGGATTTTTCGGATCGTCATCGGTCACCGGCGACATGAGCAGATCTGATAGATTGCATCCGTATTTGCACCTGTTCGTGTCCTTCAGCCGCCGAGGGCGCAACGGATTCGGATCTTTGATCCCCTGAATTCCGAAGTGGTATTGGGCGGATGATGTTGTTTGAATGGTCTGGACGGCTTCGCGGTACGTTGTCGGGCAGTTGCAAGTGGGGAAGCCGTGGCGAGTGTAGACGAATAGAATCGCCGCCAATCCGCCGATGATCAGCACAATCGCTGCCCGCACGATCGTCTTCATGTATTCCCTGTTCGAGGCAAAGCCATTTTGCAACGTGGGCGCATGGCGAATATCGGTCGTCACTTCATTCATTTTGTCACGCAGTTGTCGCCGTTGCGAAACCTGGGGGCGTGATGGCCGAATAAACAGATGACAGAAGACTCGACGAACTCACTTGTCGAGCTTCGGCGGGTGAACCCGGTGCGACCACGGAACGCTGACTTCGTACACGGAATCCTCCTCCTTCTGCCACTCCGTCACCGTCGCGTACGCCCCGGATTTGTCCTTCACAAGATACAGCAGGTAGGCCGGCGTATCCAGGAGGACGCGGTCGTCGGTCTTGCGGTCGCGGTTATGCACCTTGAGATCTGCCTGGCCGAGACGGAATTCCACGAACCGCGGGGA
Source organism: Fimbriiglobus sp. (assembly GCA_043745295.1). GTDB lineage: Bacteria > Planctomycetota > Planctomycetia > Gemmatales > Gemmataceae > JALHQU01. The sequence continues at coordinate 42,994 of JAYTTN010000591.1, forward strand.
GAACAGTTGCGACCACTCTTTGTTGTCGGTAAGGCGATGATGGAGGACATCGAACTCGTCCGTTAACTCGCCCTTAAGGCCGACGATCCGAAGGAAACGAGTCTTGAGTTCGGTGCGGGTGGCTTCAAACCCCATCTCTTTATTCAGGTCGAAGGTGCGTCCTGTCAGCGCTGTCTTGAGTGGATATCCGATGACGACGGCGTCGGCCTTCTTCTCCAACCTTGCCACCTTTTCAGGCACGAAAGCCGTGTTGATTTGACTCGCCGTACTGAGTTGCATCTTCACTTCAGGTATTTTCTCTTCATCTGGACGGCGGCAACCGGCCTGCACGCTTAGGCCTACCAGAACGATCCCGATGACGGTGCGCATATGCAACTCCGACGTGGCCGCAGTTTGGTCTTGGTTAGGTTCATCTCGGCAGGGTCGCTCGCAATGTCGTTTTACTCGTCCCTTCAATGGCAGGAAATAGGATCGCGGAAAATGCTTCCTTGCCGAGCGTGATCGGTTTATTGTTGGCCCCAAGCCCGCCGTCGAACTGTTTGAGTGAGAGAATCGCATCGAGGTCGAGACCGGGGTCCAACTTCTTTAACCCGGCCGCGAAATCCTTCTGTCCCAGTCCCTGAACCGGCTGGTAAAAAATGTAGAGATACTTGTACCGATACACGTTTTCTTGCTTGGGCGGAATATGGATTTCTCCCAAAACTTGCTTGTAGTCGTCCTCACCACAGGACAACATCGTCACGAATTTCCCTTGGTCGTTTTTCACCGGCACATACGTCGCGGTCTTCGACGGCCCAAAGACGGCATCCACTTCGTGGATCAACAGCGAGATCTTTTTTCCGCCCGGAAGACTGTAGCCCTCGCGAATGTGGGTGTCCTCGACAACCTTCGCGGTGGGATCGACTCTGACTTGGTCGATGACATAGCGCCAGTGCGACTTGTCCGACTTGGGGAGATCGTACGCCTTCGCGTCGGTGTCGAAGAGGAAAGTTCGTGTGCGAATCGCTTGCAGGAAGTATCGACCGGCGTTGTCCCATCCGGTCGGCGTGCCGAACTGGAACTGGAAGGTGAAGCCGGGAGTGCCGTTAGTACTGAGTGCGCGGAGGAGGGCACGCTCGGTGTCCGTGTAATCCTCCAGGGGATCGCTACCGGGGGGGCCTTGCGGAATGAACTTCTCTGGTCGGGGGAGGGTTAACTTTGGGTACGGCTTCACCTTCGGTGGCTCTAACCCGCTCGGGTCCACTTCATTCGTCGCGTTGTTGCCGACATAGCGGTACAGGTTCGCGTCGCCGGCGCGGAAGCCGATGGTGCCCTGGCCGATGAACGGCGCGGTGCTGAACACTGACAGACTGGCAGGGGCTTCTGGCGGTCGCATCGAACTCGTTGAAGCAGGCTGCTTCCCAAGGATTTCGTTGCCCAGCGCCCACAAGGTCATCGGGTGGCCGGGTTCGTCCCGCTCGAAGCGGCCGATGTTGGCCTCACAGCTGGCGGCGATCTGCTCTCGGCTGTTGGTGCGGTTGGCGGGGAACAGATACCGAGCCAGGAGGAGATCCCGCTCGGCGGCGGCGAGCTGCGAGACATCGCGGAGGTGGCGGGCACGAAGGCCGACGAAAAGTCCCAGCATTTCGCGGGGCGAGACGGCACGCAGATCGGAACCACTTCGCAGGGCTTGCGGTGGCAGGCGATGCTGTTGGATCAGGAACTCGTCGGGGTCGGATTTGAATCCGCCGTAGTCCGACTGCGTCGCCTCGATGTTGTGCGTCACCTCGCCGTCGTCGTACCGGCAAATGAAGTGCGACCCGACGCACGCCAGCGACACCGGCCAGCCCAGTCGCCAGCCGAGCGCGACGTGAAGCGCGGCGAGATTGCCACAAGTGCCCCGGCGGGTGTCCATGACACCGTTCAGGAACAGGTGCGACGGGTCGGTGTACCGAATGGCGGTGAGGTCACGCTGGTCCTCGCGGTACGCGACGCCGAGTTCGCGTTCGACGTACTCGCACAGCACTCCGAGGTGGAAGAAGTGGATGTCGTTCTTCCAACCGGAGGGGTTCCGCCAGAAGTGGCCTTGCGCCTTGGTGATGAGCCGCTGAACGCCTGCGGCCCACTCGTCGGCGAGTTCCTGGTAACGGCAGATGTTCAACTCGGCGAGGGCGGGAATGCCCTTTGCGACCTGGAGGTTCAGTACGAGGGGATCGATGCGGGCGAGTTCCTCGTCGCTCATGGCGACATGGATGGGCAAGGATTGCCGAACGGGCACGGGGTTCCGTTTTGCTACTGCCGGCTTGGGTTCGTGAGTTGCGACCATGACTGTCCCCTCAGGTTCGACGGGTTGAGTGTTGCCGGATTAGGCGAGCCACTCAAGCGAAAAAAGTCAAAAAGTTCGGCGATGGGATCTTGCTCAAGACCGGCCTGCTACTGGCATGGCGGGCACCGATCTGTCGGCTAGACTGGATACGATTACCACCTCCCGCCCCGGTGCCGCCATGCATCCCGTCGCCGACCACCACCGCCACCTCACCCGCCGGGCGCTGTTCGGCCGCGCCGCCACCGGCGTCGGCACCGCCGCCCTCGCGTCCCTGATGGCGCGAGACGGGCTGGCGGCCGAAACGCGCAAAGCCGTCGGCGGGCTGCCGGGGTTGCCGCACTTCGCACCGAAGGCCAAGCGGGTCATCTACCTGTTCCAGAACGGCGCGCCGACGCACGTCGATCTGTTCGACTACAAGCCGAAGATCGCGGAGCTGCACGGCAAGCCGGTGCCGGAGTCGTTCATCGGCGGCAAGCGGTTCAGCACCATGACCGGCAGCGCGACGGGCAAGCTGATGCTGTCGCCGATCGAGCCGTTCAAGCGGCGCGGCAAGTCCGGCGCGTGGGTGAGCGAGTTGCTGCCGCACACGGCCAGGATCGCGGACCAACTGACGTTCGTGAAGGGCATGTATACCGAGCAGGTGAATCACGCGCCGGCGATCACCTTCCTGCTCACCGGCGGCGAGCAGCCGGGCCGCCCGACTCTGGGCGCGTGGATGAGCTACGGCCTCGGCAGCCTGAACGAGAACCTGCCGACGTTCGCGGTCATGACGAGCATCAGCAAGGGCACCACCTGCGGGCAAATCTTCTACGACTTCTACTGGGGCAGCGGGTTCCTGCCGAGCAAGTATCAGGGCGTGAAGCTGCGCGGCAGCAACGAGCCGGTGCTGTACCTCGACAACCCGAAGGGCACCAGCCGGGAGGTGCGTCGCGGCATACTGGACGACCTCGCGGCAATGAACGAGTTGAAGCAGAAACAGATGGGCGACCCGGAGATCGCCACCCGCATGGCGCAGTACGAGATGGCGTACAAGATGCAGACGAGCGTGCCAGAACTGACCGACTTCACCAAGGAAACCAAGGAAACGCTGGACAGCTACGGGCCGGGCGTGAAGGAGCCGGGGACGTTCGCGTACAACTGCCTGATGGCCCGCCGGCTGGCCGAACGCGGCGTGCGCTACGTGCAACTGTTCCACGCCGGGTGGGACCAGCACAACAGCTTGACGACCGAGTTGTATACGCAGTGCAAGGACACGGATCAGCCGAGTGCCGCGCTGGTGGCGGACCTGAAGCGGCTGGGGATGCTCGACGACACGCTCGTCGTGTGGGGCGGCGAGTTCGGCCGCACCCCGTTCATCCAAGGGGCGTTCGACGACCGCAAGCGGTGGGGCCGCGACCACCACCCGTATGCGTTCACGGTGTGGATGGCCGGCGGCGGCGTGAAGCCCGGCCTCAGCTACGGCGAGACGGACGAGCTGGCGTTCAACGTGGTCAAGGACGGCGTCCACGTCCACGACCTGCAAGCCACCATCCTGCACCTGCTCGGTCTCGACCACGAGAAGTTGACGTTCAAGTTCCAGGGCCGCGACTTCCGCCTGACCGATGTCCACGGCAAGGTGGTGAAGCCGCTGCTGGCGTGACGGTGGAATACCTCCCGGCAGTGAGTGGTGGGACGAGTTGGCTCGGCCGCAACGGTTTTTTCACACCCGCAACGCCCACTCCCCAACCTCACCCATGACCCTCCGCCCGCTCGGTCGCACCGGTTTGGCCGTCTCCCCACTGACCCTGGGCGGGGCGCAGTTCGGCCAGCAGTACGGGCCGCTCGGCATCGAGCAGGCGCGGCGGGTCGTTCACGCCGCCATCGACGCCGGAGTGTCGCTCATCGACACCTCCGCCTTTTACGGCCGTGGCGAATCGGAACGCATCCTCGGCGACGCGCTGGCCGGCGGCTGGCGGGAGAAAGTGGCCATCTGCACCAAGGCCGGCCGGCTCGACCGCGACCAGTTCGATTTCACCGCCGCCGGAATGCGGGCGTGCCTGGAGGGGTCGCTGACACGCCTCCGCACCGATCACGTCGAAGTCCTGCTGGCGCACGACATCGAGTATGCCGACGACTTCGACCGCGTGTTCGCCGAGACGGCCGAAGTCTTGCACCGGCTGAAGGCCGAGGGCAAGGCGCGGTTCGTCGGCATGTCGTGCCTGCCGCTCGGCCTGCTGGCGACGGCCATCGAGAAATGCAACCTGGACGTGGTGGTGTCCTACTGCCACTTCAACTTGCAGAACCGCCAACTGCTGTCCGCCCTGCTGCCCGTGGCGGACGCACACGGCGTCGGGGTGCTGAACGCCAGCCCGCTGGGGATGGGACTGCTGACGAACGGCGGCCCGCAGCCGTGGCACCCCGGCGACGCGGACATCAAGGCCGCGTGCCGCGCCGCCGCCGCGTGGTGCGCCGACCGGGGCGCGGACATCGCCGTACTCGGGATGCAGTTCTGCCTCGCCGAGGCGCGGATTCCGAGTACCATCACCGGCGCGGCTACCGTCGGCGAACTGACCGCGAACCTTGCGGCACTTGCCGCCCCGCCGGACCCGGAGCTGCTGGCCGGCGTCGAGGCCGTCCTTGCGCCGGTGCGCGACCGCATGTGGGTGAGCGGCAACTGGCGGGTGACTTGACGAGCCGGCGGTTCCGAGCCGGAAGCGTGAGCGACGGGTGCGAGCGAAGACCGTCGCTCACGCTTCCGGCTCGGATCGGAACAGACGCTCCCGGGCGGTCGCGGCTCGTAAATACACGCACTTTCCGGAGTCGTCGATGACCCCCACTCCCCCCGCCCCCTGGCAAATCCGCTTCGACGGCGTCCCGGAGACGGTGCGGCTGTCCGAACCCGTGAAGGTGCTGGAGGGGCTGCGCGACGGCGACTGGGAGCCGTCCGACGAGGTGAAGGGGCCGGCCGACGCCGACTGGCAGGCCATCGAGGACCACCCGACGTTCGCCGACGCCGTGGCCGAGATGGGACCGCCGCCGACCCCGCCGGAGGACGAGACCCGGCTGGACATGAACCCGCTTATCGACGTGGCGCTGGTGCTGCTCATCTTCTTCATGCTGACGACGACGTACTCCACCCTCCGCCGCGTGATCGCCCTCCCCCCTGCCCCGCCCGAGGACGCGGTCACCAAGCAGAAGAAAGACAACAACCAGTTGGAGGACCGCGTCTTCCGGGTGAAGGTGTCGATGGACGGCGAGCGGCTGGTGGTGCAGCTCGACGGTACCGCCATCGACCCGGTCAAGTTGAAGGAGTCGATCGGCGACGTGATGCGGCTGACGGGCAAGCGGGAGATGTACCTGACCGTCGCCGACGACGTGTACTGGGAGGACGAGGCGAAAGTTCACGACGCCGCCAAGGGGGCCGGCGTCCACCAGATTCACATGTCGGGGAAGTAGTCCGGGCGACTCCGCTCCGAGCGGAATCGCCGGCGGGGAAGCAGGTCAGAGCTACGCCGCTGAAGACACCCGTACACGTCCCACCTCTCCGCAGTGGGTGCCAGGTGCCGTGTTCGTTTGTGCTTTCCGGCCTGAAAGGCCGGTTCCGTCAAGCCCAGGCCGTGAGGCCTGGGTTCCAACGGAAATGGGCACCGACCCTGAAAGGGTCGTTCAGGAAGGCCGTGAACGACCCTTTCAGGGTCGGGCGAATGGCCGTGAGACCCAGGCCTCACGGCCTGGGCTGACGGAACCGGCCTTTCAGGCCGGTAAGCAAGCTTTTCGACAGGGAACCGGGTGGGGAGAGGTCGTCAACATCCCAGCGTTACTTCGGGGCCTTGGCCCCGCTCCGCAGCGCGGGGTCCAGATCGAAGCGGTCCAGATTCATCACCTTGTTCCACGCCGTCACGAAGTCGCGGACGAACTTCTCCTGCGCGTCGTCGGCGGCGTACACCTCGGCGATGGCCCGCAATTGCGAGTTCGAGCCGAACACCAGGTCGGCCGAGCTGGCGGTCCACTTCACCTTGCCCGTCTTGGCGTCCCGCCCGTCGAAGAAGTGGTCGCACACGGCCGACTTCTTCCACTCGGTGGTCATGTCCAGCAGGTTCACGAAGAAGTCGGTGGTCAGCGCCTCCGGCCGCTTGGTGAACACCCCCAGTTGGAGGCCGCCGGTGTTGGCGTTCAGCACCCGCAGCCCGCCGACGAGGACGGTCATTTCCGGGGCGGTGAGCGTCAGCAAGTGGGCGCGGTCCACCAGCAGCGCTTCCACCGGCTTGGTGATGTCGCGGCTGAAGTGGTTGCGGAAGGCGTCCGAGGTCGGCTCCAGAACCGCGAAGGACTCCACGTCGGTCTGCTCCTGTGTCGCGTCGGTGCGGCCGGGCGTGAACGGCACCGCCACGTCCTGCCCGGCCTTCTTCGCCGCTTGCTCAACGCCCGTGCAGCCGCCCAGCACGATCAGGTCGGCCAGCGACACCTTCTTGCCGTCGGCCGCCGACTTGTTGAAGTCGGTCTGAATCTTCTCCAGGATGGTCAGGATTTTGGCCAGCTCGTCCGGCTGGTTCGCCTTCCAGTCCTTCTGCGGGGCGAGGCGGAGGCGCGCCCCGTTGGCCCCGCCCCGCTTGTCGGTGCCGCGGTACGTCGCGGCCGACGCCCAAGCGGTGCCGACCAGTTGCGACGTGGACAGCCCCGACTCCAGCAGCTTGCCCTTCAGGGCGGCGATGTCGGCCTTGTCGATCAGCTTGTGATCCACTTTCGGGACCGGGTCTTGCCACACCTGCGGCGGGGCCACCTGCGGCCCGAGGAGCCGCGAGACCGGCCCCATGTCGCGGTGCGTCAGCTTGTACCACGCCTTGGCGAAGGCCGCGTCGAGCTCCTTCGGGTTCTCGTGGAACCGCTTCGAGATCTTCGCGTAGGCCGGGTCCATCTTCAGCGCCAGGTCGGTGGTGAACATGATCGGGGCGTGCCTCTTCTTCGGGTCGTGCGCGTCCGGCACGGTGCCCTTCGCCCCGTCGTCCTTCGGAACCCACTGCTGCGCGCCGCCGGGGCTTTTCGTCAGCACCCAGTCGTGGGCGAACAGGTTGTCGAAGTAGCCGGTGGACCACTTCGCCGGCGTGGACGTCCACGCGCCTTCCAGGCCGCTGGTGATGGTGTCCGCGCCCTTGCCCTTGCCGAACACGTTCTTCCAGCCGAGGCCGAGTGCCTCGATGCCGGCTCGTTCGGGTTCCGGACCGACGTTCTTGTCCGGGTCGGCCGCGCCGTGGGCTTTGCCCAGCGTGTGCCCGCCGGCGATCAGCGCGACGGTCTCCTCGTCGTTCATGGCCATGCGGCCGAACGTCGTGCGGATGTCGCGGGCGGCGGCGAGCGGGTCGGGCTTGGCGTTCGGCCCTTCCGGGTTGACGTAGATCAGGCCCATCTGGGTCGCGCCGAGCGGCTGCTCGAGCTTGCGGTCGCCGCTGTGCCGCTTGTCGTCCATCCACTTCGTCTCCGGCCCCCAGTAGATGGCCGCGTCCGGCTCCCAGGCGTCCACGCGACCGCCCGCGAACCCGAACGTCTTGAACCCCGCCGACTCCAGGGCGCAGTTGCCGGACAGGACCATCAGGTCGGCCCACGACAGTTTCCGCCCGTACTTCTGCTTGATCGGCAGGAGCAGCCGGCGGGCCTTGTCCAGGTTGGCGTTGTCGGGCCAACTGCCGACCGGGGCGAGGCGGAGGATGCCCGCCGCCGCGCCGCCGCGGCCGTCGGTCACGCGGTACGTCCCGGCGCTGTGCCAGGCCAGGCGGATGAACAGGCCGGCGTAGGTGCCGTAGTCGGCCGGCCACCAGTCCTGCGAGGTCGTCATCAACTTGTTGATGTCCTTCTTCACGGCCTCCAGGTCCAGCTTCTTGAACTCGACGGCGTAGTCGAAGTCCTCGCCCATCGGGTCGCCCTTGCCCGAGTTCGAGTGGAGGACGTCCAGGTTCAACTGGTTCGGCCACCAGTTGCTGTTGCGGTACGGCGCGGCCATCGGCTTCGGGTCTCCGGTCGTCGTGGGGCCGGCGGGGATGGGCTGTTGGGCACCGACCGGCGAACCCAGCACCGGGCACTTGCTGATGTCCCCGGCACCGGCGGCCGCCGGCTTGACGGGTTGCGGCTTCGGGGCGGGGGGATTCTGGGCGAGGGCGAGCGCGGCGATGCACAGCATCGCTCCACCCGTCAGGACGCCGGTGAGGAGAGTGGGCTTGGTCATACGACCTCCGAGGAAGTTGCGGGAACGTGACACTGAGAGGCAGGCGCAGGCGTAGTGGCGATGAAAGTCTAGGCGTCGTAGTCGGCGGCTTCCAATTCGTTTCCCGAATGCGTGGCATCAGCGGCCGGCATGGCACTTCGTGTTGGTCGCGGTCGAACCCGGCCGCAGGCCGGGGAGGCCCGACGGCCGACCACCCACACGCGAATGGTGGTTGGCTGTCGGGCCTCAATCCCCCTGCGAAC
>JAYTTN010000592.1:0-4435 GCA_043745295.1 Fimbriiglobus sp.
CCCCGCGACCGCAGGGAGCGGAAAGGCCGACCTCGATATCGTCTCGGCGATTTCGTAAGACACGCCTTCCCTGATGCGAGGCCGAGCCGATGAGTCAGAAGACGTGGGGCGGGCGGTTCGACGGCGGCACCGACGCCCGCGTGGAACAGTTCACCGAATCCATTTCCATCGACCGCCGTCTGTACCGGCACGACGTGATCGCCAGCCAGGCGCACGCGCGGATGCTGGCCGAGGTCGGGCTGATCGCGGCCGGCGAAGCCGCTCAAATCTGTTCAGCGCTGGACGAGATCGCGGCGACCATCGAAGCCGGGCAGATGGAGTTCAAGGTGTCGCTGGAAGACATCCACACGCACATCGAGAAGGCGCTGATCGCCAAGCTCGGCGACGTGGGCCGCAAACTGCACACCGCCCGCAGCCGCAACGATCAGGTCGTGACGGACGTGAAGCTGTGGGTCCGCGACGCCCTCGACGAACTGGACGACCGGCTGGCCGACGTGCAGCGGGCGTTCGTGGAATCGGCGGAGAAGGAAGCCGGCGTCATCATCCCCGGCTACACCCACCTCCAGCGCGCCCAGCCGGTGCTGGCGGCGCACTACTTCCTCGCCTTCGTGGAGAAATTCCAGCGCGACCGCGACCGCCTGCTCGACTGCCGCAAGCGGGTGAACGTGCTGCCGCTGGGGGCCGCCGCCCTCGCCGGCACGTCGCTGCCCATCGACCGCGAGAGCGTGCGGCAGAAGCTCGGCTTCGACTCCATCGCCCGAAACAGCCTCGACGTGTCCAGCGACCGCGACTTCCTGCTCGAATTCGTGTTCGGCCTGTCGATGATCGCGGTGCATTTGAGCGGGTGGGCCGAGGAGTGGGTGATCTGGAGTACCACCGAGTTCAACTTCCTGCGCGTGCCGGATGCGTTCTGCACCGGTTCCAGCATCATGCCGCACAAGAAGAACCCGGACGTGCTGGAACTGACGCGGGGCAAGGCCGGCCGGGTGATCGGCGCGCTGAACCAGTTGCTCATCCTCGTCAAGGGCCTGCCGCTGGCGTACAACCGCGACCTCCAGGAAGACAAGGCGGCGCTGTTCGACGCCTTCGACACGGTGATCGGCTGCCTCGCCGTCGCCGCGCCGCTGGTGCGGGGCACGACGCTCAACCGCGAGGCCATCGCCGCCCGCATCGACGACGGCTTCCTCGACGCCACCACGTTAATGGAAGCGCTGATCGCGCACGGGGTGCCAATGCGGCTGGCGCACGAGGCGGTGGGGGTGCTGGTGAAGGAGTGCGAGCAGCGGAGGTGCCGGCTGGCGGACCTGCCCGCCGACGTGTTCGACAAAGCCGCCCCCGGCTTCGCCGCGAAAGCGGGGGGGATCGTCGGCGTGGCGAACGCCGTCGCCGCGTTCCAGTGCGCGGGGTCCACGGCACCAGCGGAGGTGGCGAAGCAAGTGACCGAGTGGAAGGCGAGACTCGCCCAATGAGCGTCGCTGTCCGAATTCAGTCCCTTCCGGAGTTGCCCCATGCCGCGATGGTTCTCGTCCGGGCGGCAGTGCCCGCTCACCGCGGAACAGCAAGAGTGGATCGACCGGCGATGGGACTGGCTGCGCTCGCAGTTCGGCGACCATTTCCCCCGCGACCGCCCGGTCGTGCTGCCGACGGCCGAGTTCTTCCCGGACACGTCCACGCAAACCCCCGCCGGCATCGACGCGCTGTTCCGGTGCGTCTGTCGGTACATGCTCGTCGATCCCGCCACCGTGACACTGACCCTGTTCGACGCACCGTCCGTCCCCATCACCGGCGGCACAAGCCCCGACGGCCTCTACTCGGAACTCGCCGAGGGTCATTTCGGCATCGCCATCGCCACGCGGACGCTTGCCGACCCGTTCAATTTCGTCGGCACAGTCGCGCACGAATTGGCTCACGTCCATTTGCTCGGCCACAAGCGGCTCACGGGCGACACGGCCGACCACGAGTTGGTCACGGACCTGCTGCCGATCTTCTTCGGCGCGGGCATCTTCGGCGCGAACTCGGTCATCTACGAGAAGAGTGAGCTGGGGTATTGGTCGGCCGGGACGCGCGGCTACATGGGCATGGCCATGCACAGCTACGCAATGGCGAAGCTGGCACGCGCGCGGGGCGAGGTCCGCCCGCCGTGGGCGAGGCACCTGCGGCGGGACGTGCGGGCGGAGTTTCGGGAATTCTCCCGCGTGCTGGCCGGCCGCTCCGCAATCACGGAAGAAACGGACGACGAATCGCGCCCCGCCGTTGCTTCTCCCGAGGCGGGCGAAGAGGATTCGTCGGAAGTCGTCCCGCCGATGGAACCCGAGGAGTTGCTGGCGCGCTACGCCGCCGGCGAGCGGGTGTTCCGCGAGACCGATTTCGCCGACATCGCGCTGGCCGGGTTGGACTTGCGGAATTGCGATTTCAGCGATTCCGATTTCTCCGGGGCACTGCTGGACGGCGCGAACCTGTCCGGGTGTCGGATGGTGGGCACGATTCTCCGGTGGGCCAGTCTGGGGAACGCCGACCTGACCGCGTGCGATCTGCGCGAAGCTGACTTGACGGCGGCGAACCTGAGCGGGGCCGACCTCAGCCGGAGCGACCTGCGGGACGCCGATTTCCGTGCCGCCGCCCTGACCGGGACGAACTTCACCGACACCCGGCGCAGCACCGCCACGGACTTCCGCGAGGCGGACGTTTCGACGGCCGTGGGGGCACCGGAACTCGCCGCAGAAGCGAAGCGGACGGGGGACGAAACGGACGGACATGGGCCTTCGGATCGATTCGCGAACGCGCTCCTGTCCACTATGTTCGTGACGATGTTCGCTGTTGTCGCTTTCCAACTCATCGCGATCCAAACCAGGATGTCGGACGAAGCGCGGCAGACCGGCACAATGCTCGTCCTCATTCTCGTGCTGGCGTACCAGATCGTGAAACGCCGGTGGCGGTAGGCAAAACGCCGTCGCCGCGTTCAAGTGCGCCGGCAGCACCGCCCCCGCCGAAGTCGAGAAGCAGGTGACGGAGTGGAAGGCGAGACTTTCCGAGCCGGCAGCGTGAGCGACGATTCGCCTGCCTCTGCAAGCCGGGGGCGTGCCAGCCGTACCAGGAGTTTTCACCCCCGTTGGTTTCCGCGTGCGTTCGCGGATCGAACGCCGGCAAAGTGAGACACGACCGGACATCGGGCTCGACCCGATGAACTATTCGAGTTCGCGGACTCGTTCTTGACCGGCAAGGCGGCCACACCGGCCGGCATCAGACTGGGCATGTCGGTCTCCGCGTAGGCACCGGTACTGTTCGGGCCGGCGGGCTGGCACTTCGAAAAATGTGCGGACGGAATTGCACCCGATGCGAGACGGGAAATGCAGGTTGCCGCGCGGCAAAGCGGTGTTCGTCCGGCAACCGGTTCACCCCGGAATGATTTCCATCACGATGCACGACACGTTGTCGCGGGAGCCGCTGTCGAGGGCGAACTGGCCCAGGCCCTCAGCGCACGCCTGCATGTCGGCCTGACCGTCGATGAACTGGAGCAGGCCGTCGTCGTTCACCGGGCCGGTCAGCCCGTCGGTGCAGAGGAGGAAGCGGTCGCCGGCCTGGAGCTGGATGACGGCCACGTCCGGCCCCTCGCCCACTTCCGGGCTGCCCAGGTACTTCCACAGCACGTTGCGGAACTTGTGGTCCTTGGCCTCGGCGGCGGTGATCGTGTTCGCCTCCACCAGCGCCTGCGCCAGCGAGTGGTCCACCGTGAGTTGCTGGATCTTCTTCCCGCGGAGCAGGTACGCGCGGCTGTCGCCGACGCCGGCGACGAACACCTCGCCGCCCTTCCGCCACACGGTCAGCACCACCGTGGTGCCCATGTTCCGCATGTCCTTGTCGAGCGCGCCCATCGCCCGAATCTCTTCGTTGGCGGTGACGATGGCGCGGCGGATGACCTGCTTGACGGCGTCGGCGGTCAGCTGCGCGGTGAGGTGCTTGCGCAGCTCGCGGGGGATGACCTCGATGGCCTTCTTGCTGGCGATCTCGCCGGCCGCCTGCCCGCCCATGCCGTCGGCCACGACGCAGACGGTCAGGTCCGGGAACTGCTTGATGTCGATCGCGTCTTCGTTGTTTTCCCGGTAGTTGCCCAGCAGGCTGCACTTGCCGAGGTTGAGTGCGAACGCCATAAACGCCTCGTGACGGGGAACCGCGCGCCTCGCGCTTCCGGAAGTTGACACACCCGGTTGGGATGATGGTATCCGCCTCGGCCGGCCTCCGCCACCGCGACGCCATGGTTTTCAGCTTACAACGATACCGAGCGGGACGCAACCAAACGGCCGTCCCGCGCCTGGGATTCCGGGAAGGGTTCGCCGCCCCGCTGACACCCCTGCCGCAAACTTCCACCGTCGGTAAACCCGACGGGCGGGTATCGGGTTGTTGTTGGTATTTCGGGCGAACGGCGCGGCGTCAGCCC
>JAYTTN010000593.1:0-4428 GCA_043745295.1 Fimbriiglobus sp.
GCTTTGGAAACCGGGTTTTTTCAAGCCATTTGAAACCCGGTTTCCAAAGCAGAAACCGGGTTTCGAGGCTCCGGATTTGCAAAGTGCGTCCTGCACCCCACGAGAGCGGCGAGGGCGTCCTCGTCCTTCCGGCTCAGGAAATGGGTCAGCAGTCATACGCTCATCGGACGGGTCGTCATCGGCTCGAACCTCGTTCCCTCGGCGGCTAGGGATTACTTCCCGCCGGGTGGCGGTTTGATCCATCTATTGCTGTGGCTGGCGGAAACCTCTCTCCGCCGATGACCTCCAGCAGTCGGAGGGTGAACCGGCTCCCTCGACCGGACGCGTTCGTCACGTCGAGCTTCCCCCCGTGGGCCTCCGCAATCCTCCTCGCAACCGACAGACCCAACCCGGTCCCCTCTACGCCCCGGCGGCGGGCCTCGGCGGACCGCACGAACGGCTCGAATATCTGGTTCGCGTCCGCTTCGCTCAGTCCGATCCCGGCGTCCTCGACCGACAACTCGACACTGGCCCCGACCGTGCCGACTCGAACGGTGATCGGCGTCCCCGGCGGGCTGTACTTGGTGGCGTTGTCCACCAGCACGTTCACCAACTCCCCGAGCAGCACCGGATGCACGCTCGCACGGGCGGGGGCCACTTCCACCCGGATGTCTCCGGCTCGTGTGTGGTTCGACCAGGCGGTGCGGACGTGTTCGGGGAGCCACTCCCCCAGGTCCACGGCCTGGCGGTCGGGCAGCCCCGCGTCGGCGTCGGAGCGGGCCAGAAACAGCAGCGACTCGACCACCTTTCGGAGCCGGTCGGACTGCCGGCGGACCGACTCCAGCACCCGCCGATACTCGGCCCCGTCTCGGTCCCGCCGGAGGGCGACCTCCACCTGACCGAGCAGAGCGGTGAGCGGTGTGCGGAGTTGGTGGGACGCCTCGGCGGTGAAGCCCCGCTGCCGCTCGAACGCCTCCTCCACCCGGCCCAGCAGGGCATTGAACGCTTGCCCGAGGTCGGCCAGCTCGTCGCGGACCGGGGCGGTCGGCAGCCGCACCCCGAGATCGGCAGCGGTCATCCCTCGGGCCACGTCTGCCATCCGGGTGACGGGCTTTAACGCCCACCGGCAGATGGCCCGCCCGGCAATGGCGGCGACGACCCACACGCCGACCGACACCCCGATCAGGACCGCCGCCAGTTCCCGAAGGGTGTCCCGGACGGGTTCGAGGGATGCCCCCACCGTCACCACCAGGGCCGGAAACTTCTGCTCCGGCCCCGTGGCCGGGGCGAACGGCAGGCCGGGGTTTGCGGCCTCGACCCGCTCCTGCCGCACCAGCCACCGGCCCTGTTGCCAGCGGACCTTCTTCGCGTGCCGTTGAGTTTCTTGCAGGTGGGTCGCGGCGTCGGCCAGGAAGTCGGCGGCATCCGTCGGTGCGGCCCGGTCCACCGCCCGCCCGTCCGAGGCTGTGACGAGCCACACGATGCCATCCCCCGGCCCGAGTCCGAGCCGCCGCTCGGCGGGTTCCCACTCCACCCCGTCCGGCTTGACCTCGGCGGCAGCGACCAGCACGTTGGCGGCGGCACCCAGGCGGTCGTCGGCCCGGCGGTGCAGGTGATCGCTGGCGACGACGTACAGGGCCGTCGAAAACCCGGCCAGCACGACGGCCAGGGCGGCGAGGGCGATCGCCGTCAGGCGGGTGGTGAGGGTCATGCTTCCACTCCCGGCTCGCCCCCGAACTGGTAGCCGCGGTGTCGGAGGGTGTGGATGAGGCGGGTGCCGCGGGCTTCCAACTTCTTGCGGAGTTCCATGACGTGGACTTCGAGCGTGTTCGACAGCCCGTCGTATCGCTCGTCCCAGACGTGCTCGTAGATGCGGGTGCGGGTCAATACTTCGCCTGGATGCCGGAGGAAGAAGACGAGGAGGGCGTACTCCTTGGCCGTCAGAGCGAGCGGGTGCCCGGCCCGCTCGACCCGTTGGGTGGCGAGGTCCGCCGCCACGTCGGCGTACCCCAGCCGGGTGCCGATGGCCTGTGTCTGACGGCGGGCGAGTACCCGCACCCTGGCGAGCAGTTCCTCGAACGCGAACGGCTTGCAAAGGTAGTCGTCGGCCCCGCCATCGAGTCCCCGCACCCGGTCGGAGACGGCATCCCGTGCGGTCAACATCAACACCGGGGCGGCGTGCCCGGCCTGTCGGAACCGCCGGAGTAGGGCCAGCCCGTCCGTGACAGGCAGCCACCAATCGAGCACGACCACGTCCCAGGAGGCGGTCTTCAGGTGGTGCCACCCGGCTTCCCCGTCCGCCGCCCGCTCGACCGCGTACCCCTCTTCACGAAGACCCCGGACCACGAAGTCCGCGATCTCGTCCTCGTCCTCGACTAGCAAGATGCGGAACCCCATCTCGGCACTCCTCACGGACGCGCCCGGCGGGGCCGGGTGCCCCGCCGGAGATCACATCACTTCTTCTCTGCTTCGACCGCGGTGGCCGACTTGAACTTGCCGTCGGGCAGCACCTCGACCTCCCACTTCTTCTTGTCGCCATCGGTCAGGGTGGCTTCGTAGTATTCGAGTTTCTCCTTCCCGTCGGCCACCTTCGTCACCGACTCCACGATCTCGTACTTGGCCTTCGGGTACTTCTCCTCGAACGTCTTGGCGACCTCCTTCGGCAAGTCTTTGAACGCGAGTTCCCGTTCGATTAAGGTGATCGCACCGGTCTCGGTGACGGTCACGTCGATGTTCTTGCCGTCCTTCTTCAACGACACCTCGAACACCACCTTGTCGCCGTCCTTCTCCTTCGACGCCCCTGTCATCTCCACCTTCGGGAACCGCTTCTCGACGGCCTCCTTGACGGCGTTCGGCAGCTTGTCCAGCGGCACCTTTTCCTCGTCCGCCCCGACGCTGCCGACGGCCAGCAGACCCACACTCAGGGCCAGCATACGCACGAACTTGCTCATACCCGTCACCTCGCTGTTGGTTGAACCCGTGTCTCGCACGGCAGGAGGATCGTACCGGAGCCGGGTAAACGGACCATGAGGCGAGGCTAAAGTCTTTCTTATCCGCCGGTCACGGACGGCTCAGGCGACTCTGCTACCATCCACCCCGGTCGAGCAACACACGCCGATTCAGGGGAGTATGCGATGGCCGGTCGCAACGGTTTCTTCGGGCGGACGCAGGGTTTCCTCCACCACCACTTCCTGTGGCTGTTGGCCGGATCGTACCTGCTCGCCGCCCTCTGCCCGTGGCCGGGCGTGGCGATCCGCCTCACCGCCGTCCTGAATGCCGGGGCCGTGGGCGTGATCTCGCTACCGATGTTGCTCCTGGCTTTCCTGCTGTTCAACGCGGGACTGGCGGCGGATGCGACCGACCTCGCCGGGGTGGTGCGGAGGCCGCTGGCCTTGCTCGCCGGGGTGGCCGCGACCGTCGCCGTCCCGCTGGCGGTCGTCGCCAGTCTGGCGGCGGGGCTGGGGTGGTGGCACGACCCGGAGGAGGCCCGGTGCCTGATCGCCGGGTTGGGGGTCGTGGCCGCAATGCCGGTGGCCGGGTCTTCCGCCGCGTGGTCCCAACAGGCCGGCGGGAATACGGCCTTGAGCCTCGGCCTGGTGATCGCCTCGACCCTGCTCAGCCCGCTGACCACCCCACTCGCCCTCGCGGCGGTCGGCCCATTGGCGGTCGGTGACGGCTCCCCGTCCGCCCTCCTCGGGGCTGGCACCATCTCATTCCTGGTGGTCGGCGTGGTGCTCCCGTCGGCCCTCGGAATGACGGTGCGGCAGTTGGCGGGGGCCGGGGCGGTGGGCCGCGTTCAGCCCGTTTTGAAAGCGGCGGGGACGGTGGTCCTGCTCGTACTCTGTTACGCCAACGCGACCGCCTCGCTGCCGAGCGTGATCGCCGATCCGGATTGGGACTACATGGCCCTGGTGGTCGCGGCGGCGGGCGTCCTTTGCGGCAGCGGGTTCGCGGCGGGATGGGCGGTGGCCCGGCTGGTCGGGGCCGGCGGTTCGCAGCAGCGGTCGCTGGTGTTCGGCCTGGGGATGACGAACAACGGGACCGGGTTGGTGCTGGCCGGAGCCTCCTTGTCGGGGATGCCGGCGGCGATCCTCCCCGTCCTGACGTACAACCTGATCCAGCACCTCTTTGCCGGTGCCGTGAGCCGGACGCTCGTGCCGGCTGATCGGGAGCAACAGCCATCCGACAGTGTGGGTGAAGCCGAAGGGCACAACCCGTGATGGCGGATCGGCTGGTGCCGGTCATTCATCCGAGAGTCGAACGCCTTTACTTTCCTTACCCGCTCTAGCGTGGCGATCAGATGGGTACAATCAAGGCCGGGCGAGACACCGCAGGCCGGGATGGGACTGGTCGGGTGCAGGACTCGGTTTGTGAGACACTCAATAAAACCCGGTTTCTGCTTTGGAAACCGGGTTTTTTCAAGCCATTAGAAACCCGGTTTCCAAAGCA
>JAYTTN010000594.1:0-1195 GCA_043745295.1 Fimbriiglobus sp.
GGTCGCCAGTCCCGGCAGGTCGCAGGCGACCGAGCCGGTCCGCTTGTCGAGGGTCAGCATGGTCTCGAGTTCGTACTCGAACTTGTCGCCGGCGCGGGATTCGTGCGTGAACTGGAAGCGGACAACCGATTCGTCCTCGCCGACCTGGCGAATGATCCGCTGATCGGAGAGCTTCTTGCAGGCGCGGGTGAAGGCATGCCGGGGTGCGAGTTCGCGGGCCACGCCGGCGTCGAGTCCGGCGGCCGCCAGGGCCGCGACCAGGGCGGCATGGGTGACCGCCACCCCGCCGCAAGTCCAGGAGATGACTTCACCCAGCAGACGGGTGCCGTCGGCGATCGGAAAGGGGACCGTGGGCCGCGCCAGTGCGGTCATGGAAAGCTCCAGGTAAGGAGGGAACGCATCCACGATTGTGGGTGCGGGGGATCAGAGGCTTTCGGGAACCGAGAGTTCGGCGGCCAGGAGATTGAGCAACTGGTCGGGGAGAACGGGAAGCCCCCGGAGCCAGCGGGCGAACTGGCCGACCATGAGGCCCGCGGCAATGTTCGCGGTGTAGATCGTTCCCTTGGCCGTGCAACTGCCCGCGTAGGCCTCGCCCGGGGAGAACAGGGTGGTCACATAGTTCGAGTCGATGGCCGGCCGGTCGCTGGCCAGCACCCGGATCACCTCGGCCGCCATCCGGCCATCGACGAAGAAGCGGGCCGTCGACCGGACCGATTCCCAGACGAGCTTGCGGGCGGCGATGGAATCGACGCAGCAGAAGACTGCCGCGTCGCGAGAGCCGGTCCCATTGCGGACCGCGGATTTGCGGAACCGCTCGGGGCGGGTGTGCAGTTCCATTTGGGGGCACTGCTGGTGGCAGACGCGGGCCACGGCGTCGACCTTCCGGGCCCCGAGGTCGGACTCCCAGAAGCCCTGAACCGCGAGGTTCTCGACGGCGACGGTGTCGGGATCGAAGAGGGTCATGGCGGGAATGCCGGTGGCGGCCAGTTGCAGGGCGACCTGGCGGCCGACCGAGCCGACCCCGACCACGAGGGCGTGGCAGCGGGCCAGCCGCGCCGGCGGAATGAGTTCCCGCTGGCGGATGTCGCGGTCGGCCAGGACGTCAGAAGATCTCATGCAGGCCTCCAGGGAAAGGGTCATAGCCGGTTTTCAACTCGCTCGCCGTGCGAGACGCGAGGTCGAGGACCCGAGGGGG
>JAYTTN010000595.1:0-16736 GCA_043745295.1 Fimbriiglobus sp.
AGCGACAGACGCTGCTCGCCGAGTACAAGCCGGGCACGCCGGAGGTGCGGAAGTTCGACGAGCGACTGGCGGCGGTGACGTGGCTGGCCAGCGTCACGCGGCCGGTGGCCGGCGGTCCCTACGCCGGGCGACTGGGCGTGCCACCGGCGCTGTTCGGGGCGGACGCGCCGGACATGATCGAGGCGTTCCGGCTGGCGAAGGCGGACACGGCCCAGGTGACGGAACTTTACCGCCAGCAGACGCTGCTGACGGCCGCGACGAAGTCTTTTCTCGGCATCGACATCCGCCGCGATCTGCTGTCGCCGAAACTACTCGAAGCCGCGGACGGGGCGGTGCTGCTGGCGGTGAACGGCATCGACCTGACCAAGAAGGTGCCGGCCATCGACGCGCGGCTGAAGAAGGCGCTGGCCGAGTTCGCGGAGATCAGCCCGGAGGTCAAGGCGATCCGCGCGGAACAGGCGGAAATCGCGGCGAAGGTGCGGGAGTTGCACGGCAAGTTGTCGGCGGCGTTGCGAGTTGCCTGCGAGCGGTACGTCGAGGAGTTGGGCACGAACCGCCCGACCAACCGGCGGATGACCGCCTTCCGCGACTGCGTACTGACCCCGCTGGCGGCCTGGGTCCGCCTGCTCGACGCGAAGGAAGACGGCGTGGATAAAGAGCTGTGGGGGCGAGTGAGCGGGCTGAAGTGGGGATCGCTCATCCTCACTCGTCACACCAACAGTGTGTCGAGCGTGGAATGGAGTCCGGACGGAAAACGTATTGTTGCCGGGGTTGTTTGGGACGCGGTAAAAGTATGGGATCCTGACAGTGGCAAGGAACTGCAGCCCCTGAAGAAGGAGAAGGAGGACTTTAAGTTCGTATCTTCCGTGAGGCGGAGCCCGGACGGTAAATGCGTCGCCACCGCGAGTGGTGACACAGTTCGGGTTTCGGACGCCGAGAGCGGTAAGGAACTGCATGTACTCAAAGGGCACAGCGACAGAGTGTTGAGCGTGGCGTGGAGCCCGGACGGCAAACGCCTCGCCAGCGCGAGTGTTGACAAGACCGTCCGCATTTGGGATCTGGCGGGAGAAGTCACCCGCGCGAGCACCGAAGCCGCCAAGAAGAAGTGACCGTCGCTCTCACCCCGGCAACCTGACCCGGAACGTGTTCCCTACGGCCGGGGTGCTGTCCACGGCGATACAACTGCCGGGGTGGTTGATATCCCGGCAGGTTTCAACGAGCTGACCCACATGCCCATGCCGCCGTATCCCGTGACTTGCTCCCGCCCGGACTGCGGGGCCGCCGCGCGGGTCAAGATCGCCGCGCGGTGGAGCGACGGCACCACCCACGAGTTGAAGACGTACTACCTGGCGTGCGCGGCCTGCGCGGCGGACCTGCTGACGGCGGCGCGGGCCAAGCGGAAGGCGTGTCGGCTGACCGTCGGCGAAACGCTGGACGAGCCGGCCGTGTACGACCTCCGGACGCCGACCCCGGCGGATTGAAATCCCGCAACTCCGATCAAGATGGTCAGCGCTTCCACGTGGAAGTTTTTACAATCCCCGTCACCCGACCGCGAACGCCAGCCGCTCATACCCGGCGTCGTAGTCCACCGTGACCGCCCGGCCGTCCGCCACCTCGCCGGTCAGCAGCATCTTGGCCAGCCTGTTCTCGATCTCCTTCTGGATCACCCGCTTCAGCGGCCGCGCGCCCAGGGCCGGGTCGTACCCCGTCTTCACCACATGCACCTTCGCGGCGTCGGTCAGGGTCAGCGTGATGCTGCGCTCCGCCAGCCGCGCCTGCAACCCGTGCAACTGGATGTCCACGATGCGCTTCAACTGATCCTCGCGCAGCGCGTGGAACACGATGGTCTCGTCCACGCGGTTCAGGAACTCCGGGCGGAAGTGCTTCCGCATCTCGGCCAGCACCGCGTCCTTCATGCGGTCGTACCCCTCGCCGATGTGCGTGCCTTTGTATTGCAGGATCAGTTGCGAGCCGATGTTGCTCGTCATGATGATGATGGCGTTTTTGAAGTCCACCGTGCGGCCCTGGTTGTCCGTCAGGCGGCCGTCGTCCAGCACCTGCAGCAGCGTGTTGAACACGTCCGGGTGGGCCTTCTCCACTTCGTCGAACAGCACCACGCAGTACGGCCGGCGGCGGACGGCTTCGGTCAACTGGCCCCCCTCGTCGTACCCGACGTAGCCCGGCGGCGCGCCGACCAGCCGGCTCACGCTGTGCTTCTCCTGGTACTCGCTCATGTCCAGGCGGACCATCGCCTTCTCGTCGTCGAACAGGAACTCGGCCAGCGCCCGCGCGAGTTCGGTCTTGCCCACCCCCGTCGGGCCGAGGAACAGGAAACTGCCGAGCGGCCGCTTCGGGTCGCCGAGGCCGCTGCGGGACCGCACGACGGCGTTCGCCACCGCGTCCACGGCCTCCTCCTGGCCAATCACCCGGCGGTGCAGGTGAAGGTCGAGGTTGAGCAGTTTGTCCTTCTCGCCTTCCAGCAACTTGCTCACCGGGATGCCGGTCCAGCGGCCGACGACGGCGGCGATGTCGGCCTCGCCGACCTCCTCGGCCAGCAGCCGGTGCTGGGTGTTCGCCTGCGCCGCTTCCACGGCGGCGAGAGCTTTCTGGAGGTCCGGCAGGGTGCCGTACATGAGTTCGGCGGCGCGCGTCAGCTCGTTGTTCCGCTGCGCCTGCTCGATCTGGCGCTTCACCTCCTCGATCCGCTCGCGGACGGCGCGGACCTTCTGCACGGCGTCCTTCTCGGTCTGCCAGCGGGCCATCAGCGCGTCGGCGTTGGCCTTCGTGTCGGCCAACTCCTTCTCCAACTTGGAAAGCCGGTCTTTGGACGCCGCGTCGGTCTCCTTGCGCAGCGCCTCGCGCTCGATCTCCAGTTGCATGACGCGGCGGGTGAGTTCGTCCAACTCCGTCGGCATGGAGTCGATCTCGGTGCGCAACTTCGCCGCGGCTTCGTCCATCAGGTCGATGGCCTTGTCCGGCAGGAAGCGATCCGAGATGTAGCGGTTCGACATCACAGCAGCAGCGACCAGCGCGGCGTCCTTGATGCGGACGCCGTGGTGGACCTCGTACTTGTCTTTCAGCCCGCGGAGGATGCTGATGGTGTCCTCGACCGACGGCTGATCGACGTACACCGTCTGGAACCGCCGTTCCAGGGCCGCGTCCTTCTCGACGTACTTGCGGTACTCGTCCAGCGTGGTCGCGCCGATGCAGTGCAGTTCGCCCCGCGCCAGCGGCGGCTTGAGCAGGTTGCCGGCGTCCATCGACCCCTGCGTCTTCCCGGCCCCGACGACGAGGTGAAGTTCGTCGATGAACAGGATGATCTGCCCGTCCGAGCCGGTCACCTCCTTCAGCACGGCCTTCAACCGCTCCTCGAACTCGCCCTGGAACTTGGCCCCGGCGATGAGCGCACCCATGTCCAGCGTGACGATCTTCTTGTCCTTCAAGCCTTCGGGCACGTCGCCGCGGATGATCCGCTGCGCGAGGCCCTCCACCACCGCCGTCTTGCCGACGCCGGGTTCGCCGATCAGCACAGGGTTGTTCTTCGTCCGGCGGGACAGAATCTGCACCACCCGGCGAATCTCTTCGTCGCGGCCGATGACCGGATCGAGTTTGCCCCGCTTGGCGGCGTCGGTCAGGTCGCGGCCGTACTTCTCCAGCGCCTGGTAGGTCTCCTCCGGGTTCTGGGTCGTGACCCGCTGCCCGCCGCGCACCTCTTGCAGCGCCTTAAGCAAGCGGTCGCGGGTGACGCCGAGTTCCTTGAGAATCTGGCCAGTTGCGCCGCTGTCGTCGGTCATCGCCAGCAGGAGGTGTTCGACCGACACGAAGTCGTCCTTCAGCCGCTTCGTCTCGCCCTCGACGTTGGCGAACAGCTTGTTCAGCCGGCCGCCGATCCGCTGGTTCTCGGTCGCTCCGCTGGCCCCGGTCACGCGGGGCAGCTTGTCCAGTTCGCGATCCACCTTGCCGGCGACCGCGTCCGGGGTGACGCCGGCCTTTTGCAGGATGGCCGACGCGAGGCCCTTTTCCTGCTCCAGGAGGGCGGCAAGCAGGTGTTCGGTTTCGATGGTCTGGTGGTCGCGGCGGGAGGCGAGCTTCTGCGCGCCCGTCACGGCGTCGCGGGCGCGCTCGGTGAATCGGTTCAAGTCCATGACCGGTCGAACCTCGGTGGGAGGCGATACCGGTGTTGGAGCGGAGTCGAGGGCGAAGCGGTTCGGGAAAGTCGAGCTGCGAACGAAGAGTGCCCGCAGAAGACGCAGACAAAGCCGCGGATGAAAACCGGACAAAATCCGGTCTGATCCTGACTTCATCTGCGTCGTGTCTGCGCTTTCTGCGGGCGGCTTGAAATCATCACACCAGCTCCCGGATGGGTTGCACGTCGCCGTCGATGGGGTAGTGCGGGCGGCCGTTGGCGTCGTACTCGCGGATCGATCCGCCATCCAAGCCCAGGTTCTTGTAGATGGTGGCGAAGATCTCCTGGTGCGTCACCGGCCGCTTGGTGGCGCGGCCGCCGTGCCGGTCGGATTCGCCGATCGCCTGCCCGGTCTTCATGCCGCCGCCGGCCATCAGCGCGCAGCTCAGTTGCGGCCAGTGGTCCCGACCGGCGTCCTTATTAATCTTCGGCGTGCGGCCGAACTCGCCCCACACGATGACTGTCACGTCCTTGTCCAGCCCGCGCTCGTGCAGGTCTTCGACCAGGGAACTGACGCCGGCGTCGAGCAGCGGGAAGTCCTTGCGGGCCTGCACGAAGTTCTTGCCGTCCGGCCCGTGCCAGTCCCAGCGGGTGAAGTTCATCGTGACGACGCGGGCACCGGCCTCCACCAGCCGGCGGGCGAGGCAGAAGTTCCGCACCATCCGCGGCGCGCCGTCCCGCTCGAACGCCGGGTCATCGACGCCGTACCGGGCCAGCACCTTCGGGTTCTCCCGGCTCAAATCCAGCGCGTCCTTCAGCCGCGACGACGTGAGGATGTCCACCGCCTGGCGGTGCATGGCGTCGGTGCCGCTCAGGATCGGCGAGCCTTTGTCGAGCGTGCGGTCGAGGTCGTCGAACCCGTTCCGCAGGGCGACGCGGTCGGTCAGTTGTTCCAGCGTGACGCCGCGCAGCACGAGGTTGTCGGCCTTCATGCCGGTGTCCTTGCCGCCGACCGCCTTGAACGGCGCGTGGTTGATGCCGAGGAAGCCGCCGTCGCCGGGGTAGCCCCACTTCCGCTCGCCGCACGGGTACATGAGCGAGACGTTCGCCGGCACGGACGGGTGCGCGGTGCCCTGCGTCTTCCCGATCCACGACCCCAGCGACGGCCAGAAGCCGAGGTTGGCGGGCGTGCGGGGGCGGCCGGTCATGCACTGGAAGGCGTCGTGGTCGCCGGAACTGCCGACGAGCGAGCGGATGGCGACGAACTTGTCCATCATCGCGGCGATCTTCGGGAACAGCTCGCAAATCTGGACGCCCGGCACCTTGGTGGCGATGGGCTTGAACTCGCCGCGGATGTCCACCGGCGCGTCCGGCTTCAAGTCCCACATGTCCTGGTGCGGCGGGCCACCGGGCAGGTAGATGTTGATGACCGCGCGGTGACTGGAGCCGGTGCCGGATTTGGCCTCGGCCGCCAGCAAGTTGGGCAGCATGAGCGCCCCGCCGACGAGCGTGCCGCCGACGGTGAGGAAGTCGCGCCGGGTGCGGCCGTCGCAGTGCCCGCCGCGGGCGTGGGCCTTGCCGAAGATGGTCAGCATCGGTGTCACCGGTCGGAATCGAAGTGTGGCGTTTGGCAGGGTGCAAGTAGTATGCCGCAATCGGGGCCTACCGTCCAGAGAAAAAATGCCGGAGTGCGCCAGCGGATTCCTGCCGCCTCGTCACCCCTTGATCGTCATGAGCGGGGTGACTTCGGCCACCGGGCGGGCGATGCCGGCGGCGGTGAGCGTTTCCACCACCGGGCCGATGCCCTTGAACGCGAACGGCGCTTCTTGCTTGATCTCGTCCAGCTTCGCGTTCAGGATGTCCCGCCGCTGGCGGATGTCCTGCCGCCGCAGGTCCACCGGCGTGACGATGCGGAAGGCTTTCAGGAAGGCCTCAAACTCCTCATCGTGCCCCTTCATGGCATCGCCGCGCGACAGCGTCCGGCCCGCGCCGTGGCTGGCGCTGGACAGCGATTCGGCGTTCCCCTGGCCGACCAGGATGAAGCTGTTCGCGCCCATCGAGCCGGGCACCAGCACCGGCTCGCCCTGATACGCGAACGGGGTGTCCGCCATCGCCTCGAAGCCGCGCGCCGGGCACGCCCCCTTGCGGTGGACGACCACCTCCGCGCCGTCCCGCTCCTCCTTCCAGACGAGGTTGTGCGGGGCGTCGTACAGCAGCGGGAAGGCCGTGTCGCCGACCACCTTCCGCAGGCTGTCCAGCGCCATGACCGCCAGGAACAGGCGGTTGGCGAAGGCGAAGTTGGCGGCGTTGTTCAGCGTGTCCCAGAACAGCGCGGCCGTGTCCCGGTGCGCCGCGCCGGTCGGCAAAATGAAGATGCCGTTGTCCGGGTGCTTCAGTCCGGCCGGGTGGAGCGCCCGCACTTTGTCGCGGTAGTAGCCGCCGCAGAAGTGGCCGATGGACACCGACCCGGTGTGCACCATGACTGTGACCATGCCGGCCTTCAGCCCCCAGGCGTGCGCCACGGCCCCGTCGTGGATCTTGTCGATCCGCTGGATCTCGACGAAGTGGTTGCCGCCGCCGATGCTGCCGATCTGCCCGTCGCGGCTGAGGCGCTCGTCCGGCCCGAGAAAGTCGTCGAGGCCGAGCGTGCGGTCGGCTTTCAAGCTGCCGCGCTGTTCGACGTGATCCAGTTCGCCGCCGATGTCCAGGTCGTGGACCAGGCCCCACAGCCCCTCGGTTTGCGATTTCGGCACCGCATCCAGCAACCCGGTCAGGCCGTTCTTGAACAGCGCCTCGCGCTGCCCGCGCGACATCGGGATGTTCCGCCCGCCCTCGAAGTAGATGCGGCGGCAGGCCGTTTCCAGTTCGTCCAACTTGCCGTCGAGTTGGTCGGCCTTCAAGGACGTGACGTGCAGCCGCATCCCGCAGTTGATGTCGTTGCCGATGGCCTGCGGGACGACGAACCCCTTCGTTTGCAGGACCGTGCCGACGGGGATGCCCCGCGCTTTGTGGAAGTCCGGCGTGACGGCGACTTGCGTGATGCCCGGCGGCTCGTCGAAACTCTGCGGCGACGCCTCCGCCACCTGTTCGACGGTCCGTTGCAGGTCGAGGAACTCGATCAGTTCCGTGACCGCAGCACTTTCCACCGGCACTTGCTCGTTGGCGAACAGCACGGCATCGACGCCGCGGGCGTTGTTCACCCGGAGGCGGGTCGCGTCCAAACGGGTCAGGCGGGGGTCGTGCGGCATGGGCAACTCGGCGTGCGGGGCGCGGGGAAGGAGAGGCGATCCGACCCGAAGGTTCACAGGGACCGCGACGAGGATGGATTGCCGCACCGCATCCGACTGGCACAACTTCACCCCAAACTGGCGGCTAGCCCCTCGACGTAGCTGGGGAAGTCCGGCGCGAACCCCGACCGCTCGCGCGCCGCGCGGCCGTCGATGCGGCGATTCGGTTCGACGGCGGGCGTGGGCGACGGCTCGAACCGCGCCGGCAGCGCGCCGAGCAGCTCCGCGAGGTGCGTGTAGAAATCCCGCCGCGTGACCGGGGTGCCGTCCGAAATGTTGAACGTGCCGCCCGCCACGGCTTCGGCCGCCAGCACTGCCTTCACCCCGTCCGCGACGTGGATCAGGTTCAGCCACTTGTCGGCGTCGCCGACGAACGGCTCGCCGTTCAGCAGCGGTTGCTTCCGCAGCAGCCGGCCGGGGCCGTAGATGCCGGCGAAGCGGAGGATCGTCGCGTCCGGTCGCAGCTCCCGCAGCGCCCGCTCGGCTTCCAGAACGACCTTGCCGGACTCCTCGGTCGGGTTCGTGTCGCTCGCTTCCGTCACCCACTCGCCGGACGCTTGGCCGTAGACGCCGGTGCTGCTGACGTAAGTAATCCGGGGCGAACCGGGCAGCGCCGCCAGCACGTTCCGCAACCCGCCGACGTACACCTCGCGCATCGGTTTGCCGGCGGTGCGGTCCAGGCCGACGGCGTACACCACCCACTCGACTTCTGGCAGGTTGTGAAGCGAAGCGGGGTCGGTCACGTCTCCAAGGAAGGGCTGCAGGCCGCGCGCCGCGAGGGCGTCGGCTCGGCCGCGTGTGAGGGCGAAGACCGGTCGGCCGGCGGCGGCGAGGGCGTCCGCCACCCGCCCGCCGAGATACCCACACCCGACGATCAGCGTGGAACCGGGCAGCGGCGGCATGTGAAAGTTCCGGAGTGGGCGGGCGTCCAACCACATGGTAGTGGCCGCGAAAGCCCGACCGGTTCGGCCGGTATCACCGATCACCGCGTTCGCGGCTACAACAGCGGTTCCGAGTTTCTCCCCTCTGGCGGTCACCCGACATGCGTTTCCCGCTCCTCGCCGCGCTGCTCGCCATCGGTTCGCCTGCCACCGCAATCGACCTCCCCGACTTCGGCCCGCCGGCGAAGAAGTTCGCGGACGTGGGCACGGCCAAGGTGGAGATTGTCCCGGCCGAGGCCAAGCGCGGGGCGGAGGTGACGGTCAAACTGACGATCACGCCGAAGAAGAACGCCTGGACGTACCCGACCAAGGTCGACAAGGGGCAGGTCGGCAAGAACGTGCTGCCGCCGAAAAGTGCCGCCCTGGTGTTCGACGAGGCCGTCGATCCGAAGGGGCAGGAGTTGAAGCCGTCCGCGATCGGGGGCGGGCAGATGGATTCGGTGTACAAGGCGGCGGTGACGTGGGAGCTGAAGGCGTGGGTGGCGAAGGACGCCAAACCGGGGGAGGCGAAAGTCGTCGTCCTGAACGGCCCGGCGGCGGTGCAAATTTGCAACAAAGACAACTGCTTCAATGCCCGCGACGCCGATCTGCCGGCGGCGGACTTCAAAGTTCTCGACGGCGACCCGGTGAAGCTGTCCGACGAGGACGAGAAGAAGTACCAGGCCGGACTGGCGCGCTATCCGGAACCGAAACCGGAAAAGGCGGCGGAGAAAGAACCCGCCGCCGGCCTCATCAAGAAGAAGCCGCTGCCGCCGGCCGAACACGAGGCCAAACTGAAGGGGCTGGCCGCCAGCATCGAGAAGCCGGAAGTCGAGCGGGTCGGCGGCATCTGGCCGCTGCTGCTGACGGCCGCCTTCTGGGGGTTCGTGTCGCTGGCCACGCCGTGCGTCTTCCCGATGATCCCGATCACCGTCAGCCTGTTCCTCAAGCAGAGCAACCAGTCGGCCGCCGGCGCGGTGAAGCTGGCGACGGTGTACAGCCTCACCATCATCCTCGTGTTGGGCGTGTCGGCGATCTTCCTGCTCAGCATCTTCCGAGCGCTTAGCGTCGATCCGTGGATGAACCTGGCGCTCGGCACCCTGTTCGTGGTGTTCGCGCTCAGCCTGTTCGGCATGTTCGACATCGTCCTGCCGAACTTCCTCCTGCGCGGCGCGGAGAGCCGGCGGAAGCAGGGCGGCATGGTCGGCACCGTGTTCGGGGCCGTCGCGTTCAGCATCGTGTCGTTCACCTGCGTGGCCCCGTTCCTCGGCGGGTTCGCCGGCATGGCGTCGTCCGGCCAGTACACGCAGTTCGAACTGATCCTGGCCGGCCTGACGTTCGCCACCGCGTTCGCCGCCCCGTTCTTCGTCCTGGCGCTATTCCCCAGCCTGCTGAAGAAGCTGCCGAAGTCCGGCGGCTGGCTGGACAGCGTGAAAGTGGTCATGGGGTTCCTGGAGATCGCGGCGGCGCTCAAGTTCTTCCGCACCGCCGAAATCCGCTGGTCCAGCCCGACGGAGCTGTTCACCTACGACCTCGTCATCGCCGGCTGGGTGGTGATCGCCGTCGCCTGCGGGCTGTACCTGTTGAACGTCTACCGCCTGCCGCACGACGAGGAGAAGTCGCACATCGGCGTGCCGCGTCTCATGTTCGCCCTGCTGTTCCTGGGCTTCGCGGTGTACTTGATGCCGGCCGCGTTCAAGGCCGGGGAGGAGAACAACCGGCCGCGCGGGGTGGTGTTCGCGTGGGTGGATGCGTTCCTGCTGCCGGAGCCGGGCGGGGCCGAGTTCCCGTGGAACAGCGACCTGCCGGACGCCCTGGACCGCGCCCGCACCGACGCCGAGAAGAAACTGGTGTTCGTGGACTTCACCGGCGAGACCTGCACCAACTGCAAGGCGAACGAGAAGGCGGTGTTCCCGAAGCCGGCGGTCAAGGAGCTGCTGAACCGGTACCAACTGGCGTCGATGTACACCGACGACGTGCCGGCCGCGTTCTACCTGTCGGCGGTGCCGCTGGCCGACCGCAAGGCCGAGGGCAAGGCGAACCTGGAGTTCCAGCGGGCCGTGTTCGGCACCGAACAGTTGCCGCTGTACGCCATCCTGGAGCCGACGGCGACGGGGGCGCGGGTGTTGGCGGTTTACCCCGGCGGACTGATCGGCGAGGGCGACGTGGGCAAGTTCGTCGAGTTCCTGAAAGCTCCGCTAACCAAGTGACGGCGGGTGGGGCGGAACCCCTCGTCGCCGCGAGCTTGCGAGCGGGAGACCAGAGTCACTCGGCGGCCGGCGCGTACACGATGCGGAAGCCGATGTCGTTCGCCCGGTCGGTGGCAGCCGCCCCCTTGCGGCTGGCCGACCGGCACTCGGCCGCCGGCGTCCGCCACGACCCGCCCCGCAGCACCTTCCAGTTCGCCTGGTCCGGTTTGGCCGGGCCGGTCGGGTCGGTCGTCGCGCCGTCGTGCCGCGGCGCGTAGTTGTCCTGGCACCACTCCCACAGGTTGCCGTGCATGTCCATCAGCCCGAAGGCGTTCGGCGTGCGGTACAGCACGTCCGCGTTCGGGTCCTTGTCGGCCGGCTTGGCGCTGACCACCGGGTGGTGGTACGCGCGGGGGACGGGGCGACGGCCCTCCGGCTTCTCGGTGCCGTAGGTGTCGTTGTCGTCCCACTGGAACATCGCCTCCTTCTCCAGCATCAGCCGGTCGCCGGTGGCGAACGGCGTCCTCGTCCCCGCGCGACAGCAGTACTCCCACTCGGCCTCGGTCGGCAGGCGGAACGCCCACCCCGGCCGCCACCCGTGCTTCGCCTTCTCGCTCGTCGCCGCGCGGTTCAGATATTCGGTCAGCTTCTTGCAGTAGGTGGTGGCGTCGGTCCAGGTGACGCCGTCGTTCGGCAGCTGCGGGGCGAGCTTGCCGACGTTCGCCCGCACCATCGACGGCTGTTCGGACATCAACTGCTTGTACAGGTACTGGTCGCGGGTGACTTCGGTGACGGACATGTAGAACGCCCTGGTCAGCGTCACGTCGCGGGCCGGGCCTTCCTCCTCGCCCCGCCCGGCTTCGTTCGGCTCGGACCCCATGCGAAATTTCCCCGGCTGGATCAGCACCATCTCCGCCCCGGACGGCGCGGCGAACCGCGGGTCGAGCGGCCGGTTGGCGGCCTCCTCGCGGTTGGCGAAGTAGACGCCGACCACCACCAGGATGACCAGCACCGCCAGCCCGCCGCCGCCGAGCAGCAGGTACATCGGCCACGACGACCCGGCCTTCGGGGCGCGGACCTTCACCGCGCCGGGCTTCGTCCGGGCGGGCCGGTCCTCGTCGCCGTCATCCCGGCCCCGTTTCCGTCGTGGACGTTCGTCCTCTTCGTCCTCGGCCGCGTCGAACCCGGTGAAGGCCGGCGCGCCCGCCGGCTCCGGCGCGAAGGCGTCGGCCGGCATCGAGATCGCCACCGGCATGGGCATCGTCGGCACCGCGTGCGGGTACAGCGGCACCCCCGGCCGCGCCGCCTCCGGCTGGGCGTACCCCGTCGGCGGCGCACCGAACGCGGGCATCGGGGCGGAGCCGGACTGCGGCGGGCAGAAGGGCGTCAGCGCGGCCGCCGCTTGCGCCGGCGTCTGCGGGCGGTCGGCCGGCCGCTTGGCCATCATCCACTGGATGAGGGCGTCCAGTTGCGGCGGCGCGGCCGGCAGGTGCCGCAGCAGGCTCGGCGGCGGCTCGGTGATGTGCTTGAGCAGCTTCTCCGTCGGGTTCGCGCCCTCGTAGGGCACCTTGCCCGTCAGCAGGTAGAAGAGCGTCGCGCCGAGGCCGTAGATGTCCGCCCGGATGTCCACCCCGCCGGGGTTCTGCGCCTGCTCCGGGGCCAGGAAGTCCGGCGTGCCGAGGACGAACCCCTCCTGCGTCACCCGGTTGGCGTTCGCCCCGCCGGCCAGGGTCGGCTCGTGCAGCAAGGCCAGCCCCAGGTCGAGCAGCTTCACCTGCCGCTTGGGGGTCATGATCAAGTTGCTCGGCTTGATGTCCCGGTGGACCAGCCCGCGCTCGAAGGCGTGTTGCAGGCCGAGCGCCCCCTGGCGGATGGCGTCGCACGCCAGGTCCACCGGCATCGGGCCGTTCTGCCGCACCAGCTTGGTCAGGTCGGTGCCGTCCACCAGCTCCATGCTGAAGAAGTGCAGGCCGTCGGCCTCGTCGGCGTCGAACGCCAGCACCACGTTCGGGTGCTGGAGGGCGGCGGCCGCGCGGACCTCCTGGTGGAACCGCTGGACGGCGACCGGGTTGGACAGCTTCTCCTTGCGGATCACCTTCAGCGCCACGTCCCGGCCGAGGCGGGTGTGGTGCGCCTTGAAGACGCGGCCCATGCCGCCCTCGCCGAGCAGGTCGAGGACGCGGTACGGGCCGACGATCAGGTCCTTCCACCGGCCCTTGTAGACCTCCTTCACCTGGTACCCGGTCAGCCAGCCGCGGCGGGCCAGTTCCTTCGCCAGGGTGGACGGGTCCGGGCGGTACTCGGCCACCCACGCGGCGATGTCGGTGTACTGGCTGGTGGTCAGCAGGTCGCACTTGCCCAGGTTGGCGAGGAAGGGGTCGGTCGGGTCGGGCGGCGGCATGGACGGGTGTCCCGGTGGCGCGACGGGGATGGGGTCAGGAGCATGGTAGCACGTTCCCCGCCGGCGGCGCGGGACCGTGCCCGCCGCGACCGCCGGGGAGTGGCATCCTCCCTTCGCTACAAAAGGGGACGCGGCGGGTTCGGGAACCGCTATCAATACCGACCGGCCCTCCGCGTTTCACCCCGCCCGTCCCATGCCCCAGCTCCTCCGGCACTTCAAGCGGTTTCGCATGGAACGGCCGCTCGTCGGTCGGGCGGAACTGCTGCCGTTGCCAGCGGGCTTCTTCGTCGTGCCGTGGGACGAGCGGCTGGTGGACATCCACGGCGACGTGAAGTACCGCTGCTTCGCGGACGAGGTGGACACGGCGATCTTCCCCAACCTGGCCAGCGTCACCGGCTGCCGGCTGCTCATGCGGGCGATCCGCGACTGCCTCGGGTTCTGTCCCCGCGCGACGTGGCTGGTGGCCGGGCCGGACGGGTACTGCGGCACCGTGCAGGGCGTGCTGCACCCGACCGGCGTCGGGGTGATTCAGAACCTGGGGGTGACGCCGGAGTGCCGCGGGCTGGGGCTGGGGGCGGTGCTGCTGGCGCGGGCGGTGGCCGGGTTCGCCGTCGCCGGCGCGCGGACGGCCGCCCTGGACGTGACCGCCGCGAACACCGCCGCCGTCCGGCTGTACCGCAAGTTCGGCTTCCGCGCCACCAAGGCGACCTACCTGGCGACGGTCGGCGTATAATCCCCTTCTTCCACCCGCCGCGTTCAGGATGCTCCCGTGCCCCAATCGGTCTTCCAACACACCTTCCCGAACGGCCTCACCCTGCTCGCCGAGCGGATGGACCACGTCCGCTCGGCCACCCTGTACTTCATGGTGCCGGCCGGGTACACGTTCGAGCCGGCCGACACCCTCGGCCTGTCCGGGCTGACGGCCGAAGTCCTCACGCGCGGGGCCGGCGACCGCGACAGCAAGCAGCTCGCCCTCGCGCTGGACAACCTCGGCGCGGATCGCAGCGAGTCGGCCGGGGCGTTCAACATCACGCTGTCGGCCGGCACACTGGCCCGCAACCTGCCCGCCGTGCTGGACCTGTACGCCGACATCCTCCGCCGGCCGTGGCTGCCGGACGACGAACTCGAACCGGCCCAGGAGTTGTCCCTCCAAGACTTGCAAGGGCTGGAGGATTCGCCGTCCGACCTGTGCCTGCTGGAGTTGAAACGCCGCTACCACCCGTCGCCGTACAACCGCAACCACTACGGCACGGCCGAGGGCATCGCGGCCATCACGCCGGCGGCGGTGCGGGCGTTCCACGCGGCGCGGTTCCGGCCGAACGGGGCCATCCTGTCGGTCGCCGGGAAGATCGACTGGGAGCCGCTCAAGGAGCAAGTCGGCCGGCTGTTCGGCGACTGGACCGGCACCGCCGAGCCGCTGGGGCCGCTCGTGCCGAGTTCCCGCGAGTCCGGGCACATTCACAAGGAAACGAACCAGACGCAGATCGGCATCGCCTTTCCCAGCGCGCCCTTCGGCAGCCCGGACTTCTACCCGGCGCGCGGGGCCATCAACGTGCTGTCCGGCGGCATGAGTTCGCGGCTGTTCACCGAGGTGCGGGAGAAGCGGGGCCTGTGCTACTCGGTGTCCGCCAGCTACGACCTGGTGAAGGACCAAGCCGCCGTGGTCTGTTACGCCGGCACCCGCGCAGAGAAGGCGCAGGAGACGCTGGACGTGACCGTCGGCGAGCTGCGGCGGCTGAAGGACGGCGTGACCGACGAGGAGATCGACCGCGTGAAGGCGGGGCTGAAGACGAGCCTGATCATGCAGCAGGAATCGACCTCGTCGCGGGCCGGGTCGATGGCGTCCGACTGGTTCTACCTGAGCCGGGTGCGGACGTTCGACGAGATTCAGACGGCCATCGACGGGCTGACGCCGGCCGCCATCCTCGGCTACCTGGAGAAGTATCCGGCGACGGGGTTCACCGTCGTCACCCTCGGTCCGAAGCCGCTGACCGTGCCGGGGTGACGGCCGTGCCGCGCGTCACTCCCGCGTCGCCGAGAGCCAGACCCGCAGCATCCCTTCCAGCGCCTCGCGGTCGTCCGGGGCCAGCGGCGGCAGCGACCGCTTCGCCTCCTCGAACCGCGTGGCGGTGGCCGCGTCGATCACCCGTCGGCCCTTCGCCGTCAGCGTCACCACCACCCCCCGGCGGTCGTCCGGGTCGTCGGCCCGTTCCACCAGCCCGGCCGCCTCGAGCTTGTCCAGTCGGCTGGTCAGTCCGCCGGACGACAGCACCACGCTTTTGAGCAACTGGCCCGGCGTCATGCCCCCGCGCTTGCCGTTCCGCCGCAGGGTGGCGAGGATGTCGAACAGGCCGAGGGTCAGGCCGTGCTTGGCCAGCGCCGCGTCCACGCTCCGCTGGAGCTGGTCGGCCAGCACCAGCACCCGCCCGACGAGGCCGAGGGGCGACGGGTCGAGGTTCGGCCGCACCGCCTTCCAGTCGGCGATCACCGCGTCCACCGGGTCCGACCTGTCCGCCGTGGTTTCCATGCGTCGCACCTTACCGCCAGGTTTCTTGCTGTCAAGATTCTTGACTTCAAATCAATCGGCCGGTACCGTGTCTCGGACGGCCATTCCTAGCCCCACTCCCATGAGACCGCCATGAAAGAGACCACCCTCGGCAACATCCGCGAGACCGCCGTCGAGCGGACGGACTACCCGCCGGAGAAGTTGAAGGCCATCCTCGCCCCCGAAACCGTCGCCGTGCTGGGGTACGGCGTGCAGGGGCGGGGCCAGTCGCTGAACATGCGGGACAGCGGCGTGACGGTGATCGTCGGCCAGCGGAAGGGCGGCAAGGCCTACGACCTGTGCCTGGAAGACGGCTGGGTGCCGGGCACCACCCTGTTCGACCCGGAAGAGGCCGCCGCGAAGGGCACCGTCGTCCAGTACCTGCTGAGCGACGCCGGGCAGAAGGACATGTGGCCGAAGATCAAGCCGCTGCTGACGGCCGGCAAGGCGCTGTACTTCAGCCACGGGTTCAGCATCGTCTACAAGGACCAGACGGGCGTCATCCCGCCGACGGACATCGACGTGATCCTGTGCGCGCCGAAGGGGTCGGGCACCACCGTCCGCCGGCTGTTCCTGGAAGGCCGGGGCATCAACAGCAGCTTCGCCATCTTCCAGGACGCCACCGGCCGCGCCCGCGAGCGGTGCCTGGCGCTGGGCATCGCCATCGGCTCCGGCTACCTGTTCGAAACGACGTTCCAGAAGGAGGTGTTCAGCGACCTGACCGGCGAGCGGGGCGTGCTGATGGGGGCCATCTACGGCCTGTGGCTGGCGCAGTACGAAGTCCTCCGCGAGCACGGCCACAGCCCGAGCGAGGCGTTCAACGAGACGGTGGAAGAGGCGACGCAGAGCCTGTACCCGCTCATCGCCGAGAAGGGCATGGACTGGATGTACGCCAACTGCAGCACGACCGCCCAGCGGGGCGCGCTGGACTGGTTCGAGCGGTTCAAGGTGGCGTCGAAGCCGGTGTTCGAGCAGCTGTATCAGTCGGTGGAGTCGGGCGCGGAGACCAAGCGGGTGCTGGAGGCGAACAGCCAGCCGGACTACCGCGCGAAGCTGGAAGTGGAGCTGAAAGCCATCGCCGACAGCGAGATGTGGAAGGCCGGCCAGTGGGTGCGGAGCCTGCGCCCGGAACGCCAGGGCGACGAGTGATCGGCTCGGCGAACGGCGCGGCGTGAGTCCGCCGGTTCTTCCGTTCGATCCGAGCCGGAAGCGTGAGCGACGGTCTTCAAACGGTTCAAACGCCCGTCGCTCACGCTTCCGGCTCGGAC
>JAYTTN010000596.1:0-1193 GCA_043745295.1 Fimbriiglobus sp.
GCGGCTTCGGCGGCGGCGGCGGCGGCGGCTTCAGCCGCGGCGGCATTGGCGGCGGCGGCGGCTTCGGCGGCGGCGGCGGCGGCGGGTTCGGCGGCAGCAGCGTCGGCGGCGGTCCAGGTGGTTTTGGAGGTGCCGGTTCAAATAGTGATGCAGGCGGCGGAGCGGGGCTCGGCGGTGCGATCTTCAACCAGGGCGGGACCATTACCTTCGCCAACAGCACACTCACCGCGAACACCGCCCAGGGGGGAAATGCCTCGGGCAATGCCCGACAGGGGTATGCGGGCGGCGGCGCGCTGTTCAACCTCAACGGCACCATGAGCCTGACCAACGTCACCGTCGCCGGCAACACCGTCGCTCCTGGGACCAGTGGGCAGCCCTCCTTCGCCGCCGCCGCCGGGGGTGCCCTGTATAACGCTTCGGTCAACGTCGGGACGGACACCCCGTCTCAGATAGCGATCGTCACCATCGCCAACAGCATCCTCGCCAACACGCTTGGCGGTCTGGTCGACGTGGTGAACGACAGTAGTACGAATCCCTCACTCGCGGCGATCGACGCGACCGGGCCGAACATCACATCGAACGCGATTGTGAATGCGAGTGGTACGATCACCGGCACCCCTTTCACGGTGACGAACCCGAATCTCGGTCTGCTCCAGAATAACGGCGGGGTCACCCAGACGATGCTCCCGAACGTCGGCAGCCCGGCGATCGACTTCGGTAGCAACGCCGCGGCCGGTGGCCTCACCACCGACCAGCGGGGGCCGGGGTTCGTTCGCGTCTCGAATGGGACGGTGGACATCGGGGCGGTCGAGGTGCAACCTCTGCTTGCGACCACCCTCGTCGGATTCCGACAGTTTGGAGTCGGGGCAGACGTGGGTGCGGGCAGTGCGACGCTGTTCAACCCCGATAAATCCGCGCGGTTTACCGTCAATCCCTTTGGTAATTTCACCGGTGGCGTTCGCACGGCCACGGCGGACTTCAACGGCGATGGCGTTGCCGATCTGATCGTCGGCACGGGGCCGGGGATCGCGACTCG
Source organism: Fimbriiglobus sp. (assembly GCA_043745295.1). GTDB lineage: Bacteria > Planctomycetota > Planctomycetia > Gemmatales > Gemmataceae > JALHQU01. The sequence continues at coordinate 1,037 of JAYTTN010000596.1, forward strand.
CGTCGTCATTCTCGACGGCAAATCGCAAGCGGTGCTGTTCGATGTCGCACCGTTTGAGGCTTCATTTAACGGTGGGGTTTACGTCTCGGCAGGCGATGTCACGGGCGATGGCATCCCGGACTTGGCGATCACGCCGGGTGAAGGTGGCGGGCCGCGC
>JAYTTN010000597.1:0-4416 GCA_043745295.1 Fimbriiglobus sp.
GGATCAGAATTGATTGGGAGAAAAAAAATCCGTCTCCGATCCTCTTCATCCGCGCTGAAATCCGCGTCATCCGCGTCCCTCGGAATTGATTTCCGACGACCCACACCGCCCGAACGGAGTGAATCATGAGCCGCGCGTACCGCATCACCGTCCGGGAGTCCACCTCCCGCGAACTGAAAGGGTCCGACGAGATCTGCACCGACTTGGAGGTGCTGGAAATCCTGCCGCCGGAGCAGATGGCCGAACTGCTGAAAAAGCAGTTGAAGGAGAAGGGGTTCGTCGAGCGGGAGGACGGCAAGATGGTCCGGCAGGAGGGCGGCACCACCGTCACCATCGACCCGAAAACGTGCGAGGTGTCAGTCAAGTCGGACGTGCAGGAGGAGGTGTCGCTGGAAGCCCGTCGGGAGGCGTTCGGGTACGACGACGCCGGCCCCAGCCAGCGGGACATCCGCGAGCGAGTGCAGCAGCAGTTGAAGGAAGATCTGGAAAAGAAGGCCGAGAAGGAGACCGAACGGCTGCAAGGCCGCGCCACCGAGGCGCTGGAGAAGAAGCTGTGCGACCTCCAGCCGGAGTTGAGCGAGGTCGTCAACAAGGTGACGCGCGAGGCGCTCAAGACGAAGGCCCAGCAGATGGGCACCGTCACCGAGATTTCCGAGGACGAGCAGACCGGCAACCTGACGATCAAGATCGAGGTGTAGCCGGGAGCGAAGAGCGAGGAACCAGCCATCGTCGCCGCGACATTCCGATACAGCCCACGACTAGCAGCACCCATGAGCCTTTCCGTCCCCGAAGCCGACCTGCCGTCCGCCCTCGACGCCCAGCAGGCGGTAGAGGCGGCGTACGCGCACGAACTGGCCGAGATCGCCGGGCACCTAGTCCGCGGCCTGCCCACCCTCGTCGAGTGCGACAAGGAATTGGCCCCGTACCTGTTCATGAACGTGCGGTCGCGGCTGCGGGATCGCAACCTGCGGTGCATCTACCTGGACGGCCGGCCCCGCGAGGGCGACCAGCCGGGCGGCCCCATGCCCGTCGGCCTGATCGGCACCATGATCGCGCAGTTGCGCGAGGCGGTGCGCGGCGCGGTGGATCGCCGCGTGGTGGTGCTGCCGCACCTGGACCTGCTGACGACGAGCCAGGGCGGGCTGACCGGCGAAGCCCGCGAGGTCATCCCGCTGCTGTACGAGAACCCGGAACTCGTCTGGCTCGGCTTCAAGGACCCGTCGTTCCCGCTGCCGAAGGTGATCGAGAACCTGTTCCCGCACCGCATGAGCATCCTCGGCATCGCCCGCGACCGCCTGCGGAACCTCGTCACGCAGCGCGAGGCCCGCAAGTTCGGCCGCACCTTCAACCCGTGGCAGCTCTACAAGTTCGTCTCCGGGGTGAACGCGGTTCGGTTGCGGCGGCTGCTGTCCACGCTGGAAGGCGAGGACTACCCGGCCGACCCGAAGCAGGCGTACCGCCAACTCCGCGCCGCGACCGTCAGCGGGGCGCTGGAAATCCCGGACATCGACCTGGACAAGGACATCGGCGGGTACGCCAAGACGAAGAAGCAACTGCGGCAGGAAATCCTCGACGTGCTGACGAAGCGGGACAACGCGAGCAACCCCGACGACGTGGCCCGGCTGGAGGAACTGCTGCCCAAGGGGATGATCTTCTGGGGGCCGCCCGGCACCGGGAAGACGTACTTCGCCAAGGCCATCGCCACCGCCATCGGGGCCGCCATCACCATCGTGTCGGGGCCGGAGTTGAAGTCGAAGTGGGTCGGCGAGTCATTGCCGTATGAGGAACCCGTCCTCGTCGTCGTGAACGGCGTGGCGAAGAAACTGCCCATCGGCGAACTTGTGGAGAACCACCGCGACACGGACGACGTGAAGGCGTGGACCGTCACCGACGACGGCCGCACCCGCCTCGCGCCCGTCACCGGGTTCCTGAAGCACAAGGGGCCGGACTACATCGACGTGCTGGTGACGGAGACCGGGCGGCAAGTCCGCGTGACGGGCGGGCACAGTCTGTTCGTCCGGAACGTCGACGACACCCTGGGCGAGGTGTTCGCCGAGCAAGTGGTGGCAGGCGAAACGCGGGTGGCCGTGCCGTTGCGGTTGGTACCGCCGGAGACCGTCACCGAGTTGAACCTGCTGGAACTGCTGTCCGGCCGCGAGGACGTGCGCGTACAGGGGTACGACGAACAGGTCGCGGAAGTCGTCGAAACGGTCGGGGTGGCGAAGGCGACCGCCGTGATCGGCGTGGATGTCCGAAAGCTGAACTGGAAGCAGCGGAAGCCGCTCACGGTCGCCGCGTTCGAGAAACTGGTGGCCGAGGGCGGTACCGAACCCGACGCGGAGCCACTCACCCTGTACTGCTGGCACCGCAACAAGACACTCCCCGCGATCCTGCCGCTGACGGCCGAACTCGGCGAGTTCTTCGGCCTGTGGGCGGCCGACGGCTGCTACGCCAACACCGGCGTCCGGATCGCGTCCAACCTGGATCAGGTGGACAAGATCGAAGCCCTTTGCAACGGGCTGTTCGGCCACGCGACCCGGTACGAGAAGAAGTACGAGGGCAGCCGGTCGGTCGATCTGGTCATCGATCACACGCTGCTGCGGCACGTCATGGCCGACGGGCTGGGGCTGCAAGACGGGTCCGGCCGGAAGCGGGTGCCGGGTTTCGTGTTCCTCGCGCCGAAGCCGGTCGTGGCGGCGTTCCTGCGCGGGTACTTCACCGGCGACGGCTCCTTCACCGGCAAGTACATCGAGGCCACCACGACCAGCCGCGAGTTGGCCGACGACGTAGTCACGCTGCTGCAATACTTCGGCATCGCCGCCCGCATCCGTACCCGGCTCGAACACAGCGGCTCGACCAGCTATCGCGTGCGGTTCGTCTGGTCGAAGTTCTTGCGCACGTTCGCCGACGAGATCGGGTTCATGGACGACACCCGACAGGCGAAGCTCCGTGCGTATGTTGACGGGATGACGTTCCGCCGCGACCTGCAAACCCCGCAGGCGCACATCACGCGCGACGTGCTGTGGGACACGGTGGTGGAGAAGCGCCGCGAGCCGTACGCCCGCGAACACGTGTACGACCTGAGCGTGGCCGGCACCGAGCGGTTCATCGCGGGGTTCGGCAACGTGCTGGTCCACAACAGCGAAGAGAACCTTCGCATGGTGTTCCACAAGGCGCGGCAGAGCGCGCCGGCGATCATCGTGTTCGACGAGTTGGACTCGTTCGCCACCCGCCGGGGCACCTTCACCGGGTCCGGCGTCGAACACAGCATGGTCAACCAACTGCTGACGGAGATGGACGGGTTCCACAAGGAGGAACTGGTGTTCATCGTCGGCACGACCAACTTCGTGGAGAGTCTCGACCCCGCGCTCTTGCGGCCGGGGCGGTTCGAGTTCCACCTGCACATCCCGTATCCGGACGACGCCGACCGCAGGGAAATCCTGAAGATCTACGACGCCAAGATGAAGCTCCAGATGACCGAGGAGGCGTTCGCGCACGCGGTTCGCCGCACCGGCGAGTCGTTCATGACCAACACCGGCACGCCGTTCAGCGGCGACCACCTGAATGCCCTGTGCCGCAGCGTCGCGCGGATTCGCCTGCGGGACAACATCGACGGCCCGACCACCCCGAAGGAGGTCGAGCGCGGGTTCAACGAGTACGAGGAGAAGGTGGACCTGTCCGAGAAGGACAGCGTCCTGGTGGCCACGCACGAGGCCGGACACTTCGTCGTGTCGCTGTTCTGCCCGCACCACCCGGCCCCGGAGCGGGTGACGATCCAGTCCGAGATGCCGTGGGCACCGTTCTACACCGGGTACAAGCGGGACGACAAGCGCAAGGTCGGGTACAGCCGGATGGAACTGCTCGACCGGCTGTGCGTGCTGTACGGCGGCATCGAGGCCGAGCGACTGCTGATGGGCGACGTGTCCACCGGGGCGAGCGGGTTCGGCAGTCCGTCGGGCGACCTGTTCCGCGGCACGCAACTCGCCCGGATGCTCGTGGAGGTGTGCGGCATGAGCGGCATGGTCGCGCCGCTGCGGGTGTACCACGACGCCGAGGGCGAGCGGGACGTTCACTCCGGCGCGGTGGCCGAGGCCATCGACCGCCAGGTGAACACCTTCATCGCCGAGGCCCAGCACCGCGCGGCCAAGCTGCTCGCCGACCACAAGGCGGACCTCGTGGCCCTGCGCGACGAACTGCTGGCGGACAAGACTATCGAGCCGGATCGGGTGGCGACCATCATCGCCGACGTGCGGGCGAAGTACGCGGCCGAGTTCGCCGCCGCCGACACGGTATCGCCGCCGACGCCGGACGTGTCGCCGGAGGAAGCCACCCCTCTGGACAAACCCGCGACCGAAGCCAAGCCGAAGAAGCAGAAGTGACGCAGCTCACTCTTGGCGAGCGGGGGGCGTCAGCCCC
>JAYTTN010000598.1:0-51535 GCA_043745295.1 Fimbriiglobus sp.
GCAGCAGTTGATTGCCCGCAAAAAGTGACCGCGTACCGCAATCCGACATTCCCCGGTCGCCGTGGTACCGGGTAGACTTCACCCACCCCAAAGGATCGAGACGTGGCCGAACTGTTCCGCCCGACCAAGCCGCACGCGATGCCCCCGGAGGCCGAGATCGCGGGCAAGGACGGCAAGCCGCACGTCCGCATCCGCGACGGCAAGCAGGTGAAGCCGTTCCCCCTCACGGCCGACGGGAAGCGTTACCTCCGTCCCCTCGCCAAGTGGTGTGCCGAAGTCGTCTGCGCGGACGGCAAGCGGCGACGGGTGCGGTTCAGCGCGAACAAGGACGCTGCCGCGATGATGCCGGCCACCTTGCTGAAGGAGATCGAGCAGGAGAAAGCCGGCATTCGTCGCCCCGCCCCCGCCGGCTCGACTTCGACCGCCCTGTCGGCGCTGCTGACCGAGTACCGACGACACGCGGCCGACCGGGACGTGTCCACCCGCCAAGCCGAGCAAGCGGTGAAGCGGTGCGAGACCGCGTTCGCCGGGTGCGAGTTCCTGACGCTCGCCGACCTCGACCCCGCTCCCGTGGACGGCTGGCTCGGCGACCGTCGCCGCGTGCCCCGCGCCGACGGCGGCGTCGGCCCCCAAACGAGCAACCACTACGTCACGTCCTTGAATGCGTTCGGCAACTGGCTGGTGAAGTCCCGCCGGGCCACCGAGAACCCGTTCCGGTATCTGACCAAGGTGAACGTGGAGGTGGACACCCGGCACGAGCGGCGGCCGCTGACGGCCGAGGAGTTCGACCGAATGCTGGCCGCCGCCGTGACGGGACGGCTGTTCCGAGGGGTGCCCGGCCCGGATCGCGTGGTGCTGTACACCGTCGCCGGAATGACCGGCCTTCGCGCGTCGGAACTGGCGTCCCTCATCCCCGCCTCCTTCGCCCTGGACGCCGACACCCCGAGCGTCACCGTCGAAGCGGCCTACTCGAAGCACAAGCGGCGGGACACGGTCCCGCTTCACCCGGACCTCACGGCCACGCTCCGCTCGTGGCTGGCGGGGAAGGGGGGTGGCGCGTTGCTGTGGCCCGGCAAGAGGGCGAAGCAGTTCACCGCCGCGAAGATGCTGAAGATCGACCTGGCCGCCGCCCGCGCGAATTGGATCGGCGAAGTCGGTACGGATGAGGAACGGGACGCCCGCGAACAATCGGACTTCCTGGCCTACGAAGACGCGGCCGGCGGGAAGGCGGACTTCCACGCCCTCCGGCACAAGTTCATCACGGAGTTGGTGAAGGCCGGCGTGCAGCCGAAGGACGCGAAGGAGTTGGCCCGGCATTCGACGATCACGCTGACGATGGACCGGTACGCCCACGTCACCCTGAAAGACACGGCCGCCGCCGTGTCGAAGCTCACAGGGCCGATGGCCGGAAGGAGCAACACGGGAGCAGCAGACGGGGGAAACGGACGGGAGCGAATGAGAATCTGGACCCACAGATGCCGAACCCCCCGACCGTCGTCAAACCCCTTGCCGTGAAAGGAATTGAGGACAATCGGGGGGCATCGACCAGCGGAGAGGGAGGGATTCGAACCCTCGTTACCGTTGCCGGTAAATCAGTTTTCGAGACTGACGCATTCAACCACTCTGCCACCTCTCCGTGCGGTCGATTATAGAGACCCCGTCGCCGCTGTGAAGGCGTTTTTCCCGCCCGCCCGACTACAATCGCCGTGTGACCGACGACGCCCCGATTCCCGAGTTCGACCGCGTGACCGCCTACCACGAGGCCGGGCACGCCGTCGTCGCGCTGTACCTGGACCGGCCGGTGCATCGCGTCAGCGTGCTGCCGAACCAGGAACTGCTGGGCAAGTGCGAGTTCCGCAAGGGCGTGTTCCGGCCGACCGACGACTGGCTCGAAACCGAAATCCTCATCTCCCTCGGCGGCATGGCGGCCGAGGCGCGGCTCACCGGCACCTACGACCGGCTCGCCGCCGGCCGCGACTTGGCCCACGCCCGCAAGCTGGCCCTCCAGCGGGCCACCGAGCGGCAACTCGACCGGTACGAGAGGCGAATGCTGGCGAAGACCGAGAACCTGCTCGCCGACGACGGCCTGTGGCGGGCCGTGGAGTTGATCGCCGAGCAGTTGGTGAAGCTCGGGTCCATCAGCGGCCGGGCCGCCCGTCACCTTTTCGAGCTGGGCACGGCGGACGGGTGACGGTCGCCGCCGGCCAAGCACAGGAGGTTCAGGAGCCGGTGCCACGTCGGGGCGGTCCTCGTGCCGGCGACCTCGCCGAGAGCCAGCGCAAGCCGGGCCACGAGTTTCGGGCGGCGCGCCGCATCCGGCGTTTGGAGGATCGTCAGGTGATCGGTGTCGAGGAGACCGACGACGCTCCGCCAGCCGGGCGCGACCTGTCTCTATTCCAGGGCGGACAATCGCGCGGCGAGTTCTTGCAGGGTCGGTTCGGGCATGGGCGTTCCTCCAGGAGTCGGGAGTATTCTACCCCAAACCGCGCACCCGTGGCGGACGACATTTTTCGTGAGGGGCTACGCCCCTCAACCCCGGCCACCTCCGCTCCGGCTCCGCCTCTCCGCTCCGGGGCCTGCTCGCTCCGCTCGCAAAACCAAGACACGGCTCCGCCGCCTGCTGGCTACTGGCCAGATGGACCTGCGGCCAGACGGAAGCCGAGGTTGACGTTCCGGCTGTCCGGCGAGTCCCTGCTCCGGCACGCCGCGCGGCAGTACCAGGCGAGGTCGAGCCAGCTCCCGCCCCGGCGCACACGGCTCGAGCCACTTTCCGGCCCCGCGGGATCCGTGATCGACGACTTCGCGTAGTATCCCGCGTCGTACCAGTCCGCGCACCACTCCCACACGTTGCCGTGCATGTCGTGCAGACCCCAGGCGTTCGCCTTCTTCTGGCCAACGGGGTGCGTCTTGAACCCGCTGTTCGCCGCGTACCAGCCCACGTCCGCAAGGTCGGCTTCGCTGTCGCCGCTGTGGTACTTGAACTTCGTCCCCGCGCGGCAAGCATACTCCCACTCGGCCTCGGTGGGAAGCCGCACCGCCTTGCCGCTGAGCTGCTTCAGTTTGTCGGCGAAAGCAACGGCCTCAGTGTGGCTCACGTTCTCCACCGGCAGCGTGTCGCCCTTCCACTTGCTCTCGTTCGGGAACCCCAGCGCCGCCCACTGCGCCTGCGTCGTCTCCGTCTTCGCCATCCAGAAGCCCTTGCCGATGGTGATCTCCTTCACCGGCTCCTCGTCGTCACGGCCGTCGTTACTGCCGCGCTCGAACTTCCCCGGCGGGCACCAGCAGAAGGTCATGTCCACCCCGCTCGTGCCGAGAGGGAGCGTGACCTCCTCGCCGGCCTTCGTGCCCGACTTGAGGGCCGCCCACTCCGGTGAATTCCACAGCTTCTCGACCACTGGCTTCTTGGCGACCTCTGGCTTCTCGACGATCTCCGGATTGCGAACGCCCGGCTTCAGGCCACTGTTGAAGAGCGCAAGCAGCGCCCCTACCACGACGAGCAGGCAGACACCGGTGATGACTGGAACGCGCCAGCCGGAACGACGGGGTTGATTGCGCCGCGCCTCGGCAGCCCGCTGTTCGGCTTCGCGTTCCTCCCGTTGCTCCCGTTCGCGGTGGGCCTGTTCGTCCCGTTCCCGCTTTCGCTTGACCTCGGCGGCTTCGCGTTCGGCCCGCTTCCGCTCCGCTTCTTCCCTGGCCCGGCGTTCGGCCCCTTCCTTCGCGTGGTCGCGGGCCGGGGTCACGACGACCGGTTCCGGCTCGCTCGCTCGCGCCAGAATGGCGGTCCCGTCCGCCGGGCGGCGCGACTTTTCCCCGTCCACGCAGTCGCCGATCAGTTCGATCACTTTCTTCGGAACACCGGCCAGGTCGCGGTCGAACTTCGGCCCCGGCGCGGCATCCAGGCGGCCCGTGAGCATCTGGTACAGGATGACGCCGAGGGCGTGAACGTCGTCGGTCGGTTGCGGGCGGTGCTTCGGGTCGGACTTCTGCTCCGGTGGGGCGTACAGCGGCGTGTGCGCGCCGCGCAGGTACGCCTGCACGGTGTTCGTTTTGCTCAACGTTCCGTGCCGCTCGCCGTCCAACACCCGCTTGGCGGACACGGAGCCGATGCCGAAGTCGCCGATCTTCAGCTTGCCGTCGGCGGCGACGAGGATGTTGCTCGGCTTCAGATCGCGGTGAACGATGGGGCTGGGTTTCAGTTGATGGAAGTGGCCGACCGTCTCGCACAGCTCGCGGAACGCCGCCAGCACCTTCGGCAGCCGCTGCTCCATCGGCAGCGTCGCCCACCGGCGCATCAGTTGCGTCAGGTCGCCACCGGGGACGTACTCGTAGCGAATCCACGGGATCTCGTCGCCGTCGGCCCACACGTCCTGCAGTTCGACGATGCCGGGGTGCTTGCCGGTCGCCAGCAGGCGATTCAGCACGTCGCCCTCGTTCAGCAGGGAAAGCTCGGCGTCGCTCAGCGCGTGGCCGAACTTCACCGCGCCGACGAGGCTGTTCGCCCGCTGGCTCCGGACCTTCCAGACCTCGCCGAAGCCGCCGGCCCCGATCTGCTCGACCAGTTCCCACCCGCGCAGGAACGGCGGCGCGTAGCCGGGCTTGAAGTGCGCGCGGGGGAACCGTACCGGCAGCAGTTTCACGATGTCGGACTCGTCCTCGACAGCGAACCGCGCGGGCAGGGTGGTTCCGGTCGGGTCGTCGGGCCGTCGGAGCGAGGCCTGGATGGCCGCCGGCACGAGGGTGATGAACCGCTCGACGTGTCCGGCCAGTTCCGGGTTGCCCGGCGCGACCTGCGCGGCGATCTCGGCCGCCTGTCGGCGGATCTCGGCGGCGTCCAACTTCACCGCTTCGAGAATGTCGGCGTGCAGCCGGTCCTGCTTTCGCTCGGCCCGGAGGCCGCCCCAGACCTCGAACGCCACCTTGCCAATCACATCTCCGGCGGCCAACGGGTCGGCGATGGCGCGGGCGATCCCGCCGAGGCCCTGATTGGCGACGGCCTTGCCGACGTGGAAGAGGAAGCGGAGCATGGGGCACTCTTGGGGCGGCGCGCTGCGAGTCTGCCCTGTATTCGCTGAACCCTGGGCGACATTTCCAGGGAGGCGACATTTTTTCGATCCGCCGGCACCTGCTACCATATCGGGTATCCGACTGATCACGTCCGCACACCTCGGAGTTCTCTCATGTCCCGGTTCGCCCTGCCGCTCCTGTTCGCGGTCGTCGGGCTGTCGCCCGCCGTCGCCGCCCCGGTGCCCGCCGGCCCTGTGCCCAAGCAGCTCGTCGAGTTGCCCGTCGCCGCCGACTCGATGCTGGTCCTCCACCTGAACGGCATCGACCGCACCCGCGAGCGGCTCGGCAAGATGCTCGCCGGGGTGGACGCCGACTTCGCCAAAAGCACCGCCAAGTTGCTGGAAGAGAAGATCATCGAGACTCTCGACGGCCGCGACCTGAAGGGCATCGACGGCACCGGCCGGGTGTTCGTCGCGGTCGGCGACGTGGCCCAACTGAACGGCCCGGACGGCCCGGTCGCCGTCTGCCTGCCGGTGGCCGACTACAAGGTGTTCCGCGAGAAGTTCCTGACCGGCCCGGAGCGGAAGAGCTTCCAGGCCGGCAAGAACGGGGTGGACGAGTTCGAGGCCGCCGGCGACGACACCGCCACCTTCCTGGTGAACAAGGACGGGTACGTCACCGTCACCCAGAACAAGCCGATGGCCGAGCATTACGCCGGCAAGTTCGACAAGCTGACGGTGAAAGCCCTCGGCCGCACCAGCGACGCCCTCTTGGGTGCGGACGTGTCGGTCTACCTGAACCTGGAACAGGTGAATGCCACCTACGGCGACCAGATCAAGCAGGGGCGGCAGCTCATCAACCTGCTGCTGGCGCAAGGCGGCATGGGGTTCGACAAGCAGCAACTGGAAGTGGCCAAGGAGATGCTCCAGGGGCTGTTCCAGATAGTCGAGGACGGGCGCGGGCTGGTGATCGGCGTCGAACTCCGGCCGGAAGGCGCGGCCCTGCGGTTCGACGCCCGGTTCGCCCCGGACACCGACACCGGCAAGCTGGTGGCGGCCGAGAAGCCGACCGCACTGGCCGCCCTCGGCGACCTGCCCAAGGGGATGATGAGCTACGCCGCCACCAAGTGGAAACTGAACCTGAGCAAGCTGTTCCAGGAGTTCGTCGCCGCCCCGGACGAGGAGAAGTCGGCCGAGGCCATCGAGGCACTGGGCAAGCTGCTGGCCGAGGGCGGAACCGACACCGCCGCCGCGAACGCCGACCTGCGCACGGCCCTGGCGCTGAAGACGGTGGCCGACGCCGACAAGACCTCCGCCGCCATGCTGAGGGTGATGAAGGGGCTGACCGGCGGCGCGTCCTACAGCAATGTGCTGATCAAGGGCCGGCCGGACGTGACCGAAGCGGCCGAGAAACACAAGGGGTTCACCCTGCACCGGGCCGAGTTGAAGATGGACTTCGAGGCGACCGCCGAGAAGATCCCGAACGAGGCGCAGCGGGAGGCGGCCATCGCGTCCATGAAGCGGTTGGCCCCGGAGAAGCTGGTCCAGTGGTTCGGGTCCGACGGCAAGCGGTTCGTCGCCGTCACGGCCCCGGACTGGGCGACGGCCAAGGCGCTGCTCGACGGGGCGGTGGACAAGAAGGCGACGGCGGCCGGCGACGCGGCGTTCGCCGCCACCCGCAAGCAACTGCCGGCCGAGGCCGGGACGATCACGCTGTTCGACGCGGTGAAGGGCCTGTCCTTCGTCGGCGAGTACCTGGAAGGGCTGGGCGGTGCCATCCCCGGCCTGCCGATCGACCTGCCGAAGATCGGCAAGGTGAAGGGTGACCCGGTCTACCTGGGGTTCGCGGTGGGGTTGAACGGCGATACCGCCCGCGTGGACGTGTTCGTGCCGGTCGGCGCGGTGAAGCTGGTCCGCCAGGCGTTCGGCGACCAGTAACAGGCAGAGGAGTGGGAACATGGCGGGTTCTCCTTGGGGTGCCGCTCGCGTTGCTGTCAGGGGTCGGGTGCTCGAAGAAACCCCACCCCCCGGCCCCCTCCCCATGAATGGAGAGGGGGGGTGTTCAAGCGGGAAGCCGTGTTTTGCGAGCCGCGACCGCCAGGGAGTGGCATCGGAACACGAAGATGCCACTCCCTGGCTGTCGCGGCTCGCAAGAAAACCCCCTCTCCGGAACGGGAGGGGGCTGGGGTCTTCTTCCAACTACCTACCCATTGCGCCTCGGCCTCACGCCGTTGCCGCCAGTCGCACGCGGCGTGCGAGCGGTCGGATCGCGTGTTGGGTGGCCGCCACCTTCTGCCAGCACCGCCCCGAAAGTCTCGGCGTGAACGCGTCGCCTGCGATCAGGACCATGTACGTCCGCAGCGGGCGGACCCGCATCCGCTTCATCCGGGTGGCGTCCCGTAGCGGCGACAGCCGCTCGCACAGCTCGAACCCGACCGCCGGACAGCCGTCCCACTCCATCGCGTACGGCAGCAGCAACCCGCGCGTCGGCAGTCGCGTCACGGCGGCGGCATGGCACGTCCCGCACGGCCACGCGCTCACGTACTGGCGGCGGCGGAACGTCGGCTCTTCGTCCTTGGCGAGCAGGGCGAAGTCGAACGTCGCCTGCACCACCAGCAGCGGCAGCGCGGCGTCGCGCGGGCAGCGGGCCAGGCAGTTGTCCAGCGACTCCACCTTCGCCACCCGGATTTCCTCGAAGGCGAGCCACGGCGGTGTCGGGGCCGGACTCGTCGGCGTCTCGGCGGTCATGGCGTCGCCCTGTCGGAGAGGAGCGGAATGGAGGACGACAGAAGTGTACGTTTGTTTTGAACAAATGTCAAGACCGCGAGCAAAGTCCCCGCCCGGCGGGGTATCGATTCCGATGGCGGGGGGTGGGGTCTCCACCTGGGCACCGACCACAACCGCCCCCCGACGTGCGTACCAGTAACCGGCCCTCGCGGTGTCGCTTCTTTCACCCCAGCCGCGACCGGAGCGCCTGGGCGAGGGCGCGGGGGTCGGCGGCGGTGGCGACGGCCGAAGAGACCGCCACCCGCGTCGCGCCGGCGGCCGTCACGGCGGCGACGTTCGCCAGCGAAATGCCGCCGAGGGCGAACGCCGGCAGCGACGTTTCGGCGACCGCTTCCCGCACGAAGTCCAGGCCGGGGAAGCGGTCGAACGCCTTGGTTTCCGAGGGGAAGACCGGGCCGACGCCGAGGTAGTCCGCGCCGTCCAAGACCGCCCGCCGCACCTGCGCAAGGTCGTGGGTACTGACGCCGATGACCGCGTCCGGCCCGACGATCCGTCGGGCGGCGGCCACGCTCAGGTCGTCTTGGCCGAGGTGGACGCCGTCGGCCTCGCACAGCCGGGCGATGTCCGGCCGGTCGTTCACGACGAACAGCACCCCGGCGGCGCGGGCCCATTTCCGCATCCGGATCGCTCGCGCGAGCAACTCGCGGTCGGGTAGCTCCTTCTCGCGCAGTTGAATCACCTCCACCCCGCCGGCGGCGGCCTCGGCGACGGTCCAGTCCAGCGCCGCCGCGCACTTCGACCCGGTGAGCAGCAGGTACAGCCGCGCGGCGGCCAGCTTCGCCGGAAGACCCGCGCGGCGGACGACGGCCGCTTCCAGCGTGTACGTTTCGTAGCGGATCGCTTCCACGTCGCGGGCGAAGTCGGCGGACAGGACTTTCCCGAATTCCTCCAGGCTGCGGAGCGATTCCTGCAACCGCTTCACGTTCGCCACGGCCACCGACGCCGGCGAATGGCGGACGTACTCGCCCCCCGCGGTGAGGGCGGTGCCGACATCTCCCGGTGTGTCCCGCGCCGCGAGCAGGGTGGATTGCGGCAGCCGCTCCGACGCCGTCGCCAGCCGGTGCCGGAGTTCCTTCAGCACCCGCGACAGGGTGGCGTCGTTCAGGGCGAACCGGGCGTAGTCGTCCAGCACCCGCAGGCTCTCCCGCGCGCGGTTCAGGTTCGCGTCCACAGCTCGGGCGGCGGCGAGAGCTTCCACCGGCTCCTCGAACTCGAAGGCGAACACCGCGAAGTCCGTGACCGCCGTCGCCATGTTCCCCGTGCGAAGGGCGTCGGCGACGCGGTCGCCGTCGAGACCGATTCGCGCGGTCAACTCGGCGTCGGCCAACAACAGCGTGAGGAACACCACATCGGACGTGGCGTCCGGGTCGGCCCGCAAGCGGAGGGAGTGGTGGCGAGCGTCGGCGAAGAGCCGGTAGGATTCCGGTGCGGCCAGCGATTCCGGCAGGCCGTCGCCGATTGCGGAGCGAACTTCGTTCAGGCTCGCCCCCAGGCGGGCGAGCAACTCCGCCGGGCGACCTTCGTCGTCGTCCAGCAGGGCGAGCAGCCAGTGGCCGACGCGCACGTCGCCGGCCGTGCCGGTTTGCTCGGCCCGCACCCGCGCCGCGTCCATCGCCCGTTCCACCGCCGGACTCAATTCGGTCATCGCCCGCCTCCGTTAATGTCAGCAGGTGGAATGCACTTCCCCTGACAGGGGCTGGGGGTGAGGGCCGAACCACCCCCGCCCGAATCCGCCGGCGCACCCGCTTCAAATTGCCCTTGCACCCGCACGCCCTTTCGGGGCATAGTCCGCGTTCGTCCCACCTGAACATGGAGGTTCCGGTCATGCGCGTCGCGTCCCCGTTCGTCAATTCGGCCGCCCCCGCCACGTCCGCCATCGACGGGGTGGAAGCCCGCTGGGCGGCCGACGCCGTCGCCAGCCTGGTCCGCCAGCTTCCCCCCGACTCCGTCGTCGGCATGGTCCTGAAGAACACCCACCGCGAGTTGACCTGCCTGTCCCGCAGCGCCGGCGCGAGCGACACCGGCGTCATCGGGCCGGTGCGGATTCGCGTCGCCGCGTGAGTGGCGATCCCGCTCGGCCTATCCGTCGTTGCACACCCGCATGACGTGGCGGAGGATGTCGCGGACGGAGATGACGCCGACCGGCCGGCCGGCGACGGTGACGGGCAGGTGGCGGTAGCCGCCCAGGTCCATCTTCGCCAGCGCGAAGGCGAGCGGGTCGGTCGGGCTGACGGCCTCCGGGTCGCGGGTCATGAACTGCCGCACCGGCAGGACGTTGTACCCCGGCGAGCCGGCCACCCGCGTCAGGAAGTCCCGCTCGGTCAGGATGCCGACGAGCTGGCCGGTCGGGTTGACGACGAGAACGGCCCCGACTCGCTCGGCGATCATGGCGGCGATGGCGTCGCCGAGGGGCGCGGCGGCGAGGACCGTGACCGGCCGGCGGGGGGCCAGCACGCTCACCGGGTCGGCGATCAGGCTGCCTTCGACCTGGTTGTTCGAGAACGGCAGATCGGCCGACGACAAATCGAAGACGCAAAAGACGCACAGGTCTTCGCCGGGGTAGTTCGGTTCGCCGCAGACGGGGCAGAGCATTGAGCGGGAGTCGGGAGGAGTCGGGGACGGCGAACGCGGGCCAAGTCGGGATACGGAAACCGCGCGGGTCGGGGAAGTGAAGGCCGGCGAACCGGCCGAACCGTCACAGGTTCTGCGCCGCCAAATGCCCCGTGCTTCAAGCCGACTGGAAGTTGTACCCGCCGATCCAGCCGTCCAGGTCCAGCAGACGCGCTTCTACGTCCCGCGAGTAACATTACCTGCCGGCGTCGGAGGAATACCGAGAAGAGTACCAAGTCGTGTGATGTCTCTCTGGATGATCGACTGTCCGGAGAAGGCAGCAATCGCGTCTCGCTCTTGGGTCGAGAGATACCAGCTCAGCGACGCCTCTTCGTCCAGTTCAAACACGGCACGATCAAACTTGCCGGGGAGCGCGGCGGCGACGGCCGCGAGCATGGCGTTGTTGCGGTGGTACGTGATGTTCGCCCGCCCGCGAAAGAGCCCGCCGAGCGGTCCGGTGATTATCGCCGCCGCCTCGCCGAGTCCACCTGTCCGCATGTCGTAATCGTCGGCGTGTGGCCCCAAACCTGGGGCGGTGAGCGGGAACGCGCGGAGTTCGACGAGGACGACGCCGGCGGACTTCTTCATCAACGTCTCGCGGTGGGCAAGTAGCCAGTTGGACGCGAACTCGACGCCGTAATTGTCATAGAGTCCGGCGTCCATCAGGCGGCGGGGCGGCTCGGTGGGCAACGGAACTAGCGGGCTGACGATGGGGAACGTGGCGTTCATCCGCGCGGCGGTCCCCAGGGTCAGTGTGCGGAGGGCGGAGGGAAAGAGTTTGAAGAGTTGATACGCGGAGCGGGAATAGGCGGGGGTGCCGGGCGCGGCGAACTGTTCCAGGTCCAGGTTGCTGATTAGGAACCGCCGATTGTCCTCGACCGCCACCGGGCAGAACACGAGCGACGGGTACTTCGCCGCCTTCTCGTCGTCCCGCAGGTGGGTGAACGTCTTCCGGAACGGGTTGTCGCCGTCCGAGAAGTATTCCGCTGCCGCCAGTTCCCACTGCGCTTCCAACTCCCGACCGCGGTCCGCGCATTGTGACGAGAACGGCACGAGGAGGCCGAGTGACAGGTCGCGGAGGACCATCGTTTGCGCGACCGGCCTTAGCGACGGTGTGGCTGCGATGACGGTGAGCGGGTTGGTCCGTCCGAGTGCGTTAGCATTGACGTGCGCCGGCACGATCGGGCTTCCCTGGAGGCTGCCCCGCCAGAGGGCCGCGCCGACCATCCCTCCGCTCGCACCGGTGATCAACCGCACCTGCTCCCGCCACCCTGCCCCAAAGGCAGCGTCGAACTTCTCCAGCATGTGCGCCGTCCACACCACCGACCGGATGCCACCGCCACTCGTGACAACGATGACGAGCTTCTGTTTCTGTACCGCCAGGAGGTCGAGGTGCTTTTTCAGCACGCCGGCGTCCGACAGGAGTTTCCTCGGAGTTCGCGAGGTGGGATACGCCGCAAGTGAGCGAGGCGAGACGTAGTGCGCTTCGAGACCGGGAAAGCGGTACCGGTCCCGCCACCAGAACCGGTTCCGGTTCCAGAAGATCAAAAACACGACCACGAGAAGAAGACTCACTGCCTGATTTCTGATGTCGAGTGCAAAATACCCCAATACGAGGTCGCTCAAGATCACGAGTAGACACAGAAGTAGCGCGGGGTTAAATGCCCAGCGAGGGTCTATGGCACGGAGGGCGAAGGAGAGAATGACGAGGAGTAGGATCAGGACGATGGTAACGTAATCGAGGTAGATCGTGACGGCGTGCAGATCACGGTTGTAGGAGCGAGCGGGTTGATACGGGGTTTTGGAGGTCACCAAAACGAAGTTGGAATCCGTTACAGGCCGCCGCTCGGAAACATCCTTGAAAGCGGCTTTAAACAAGGATCCCCCCTGGATCCATTGACTGATGGTTTTCTCCGGCCCCACCCAGCGCAACGGCAACGCGACCAGATAGGCGCACAGGACATACAATCCAAGCGCGATCACGAACAGTCTCATCGTCGGCCGCAACGCGCCGCTATGCTCCATAACGTCCGAATTTCGGTTACGTTGCCGAAAGATGATCGCGACAGTCACTACGGCGACCGGAATCAGACCGAACACCCAACACATGAAAGTCCGAACGCATTCGCACTTATCGAGCGCGTGGATCAAAATGGTAAACAGGATGGCCGCAAGGTAGCCGAACGCACCCGGAATGAAGTACTTCCGCGACTTGGCAAAACGCCACCTCCGCTTCGGCTTCTGGCGGCATGCCTGCACCACCTTCGTCAGGAGAAGAAAGATTAAGCAGAACACTAGCCCGATCAGCACGAACCGCCCGCAGTCACGCAACCCGCGATCGGCTTTCTCGACAATCGGCCCAGGGGTTGCAGACTTGCCGATGTCAACATCGGCGAACGGAAACAACGTAAACCACGCCGGGCAACAGTCCGTCCATTTCATGAAGCCCGTCGGTTCGTCAAGTAGGAACCAAGCGAACAATGACGCAGCAACCACCAGCCCTGTGCCAAATAGCGAGAAGAACTGGACGTGCCACCGCTCCTCCCAGAACAGCCGTTCGGCCCCGTAGTCCGACATCACGAATCGCGCGTGGACGAGCCACAGGATAAACAGTTGAGCGGGGAACCACCAACTAGTGAGGATCCAGTCGATCTGCCGTTCAACACACGGCAGTTGATCGGCCAAGGTGACAAGGCCGACTATCGCGCCAAGAATGATCAGCCCCAGAACAACGCCGTAGAAACAAGTTCGAGCATATGGGTTCATTTCGCGGGACTCCCTGGGTTTGCGATGAATAGGTTACGAAGAAGCCTCTATCCGGACAAGGATCCACTGGGGCACCCTTGACACTCAGCGTTACAACCCTTGTGCCGCCAGGTGGCCGGTACTCCACGCCGACTGGAAGTTGTACCCGCCGATCCAGCCGTCCAGGTCCAGCACTTCCCCGGCCAAGAACAGCCCAGGCTTCAGCTTGCTCTGCATGGTCCGCGAATCGACCTCGTCCAGGCTGACCCCGCCGGCCGTGACTTCCGCCTTCTCGTACCCCAGCGTGCCGGCCAGCGGCACCCGCCACCGCTTGGCGAGGCCGACCAGCTTCTTGCGGTCGTCCTTGCTCAGCGCCGCCGCCGTGCGGTCCACCGGCAATCCGGCGGCCGCGAGCATGGCGTCGCACAGCCGGCGGGTGAGGCGGTCGGACATCACACCCGCGAGGAGTTGCTTGCCGCGCGCGGCTGTTTCGGTTTGCAGGAAGCTTTCGAACTGCTGGTCCGGCACGTCGGGCATCAGGTCCATTTCGAGGAGCAACTGGCGTGGGTCCGGGTGCCCGCTGACGGCGCGGGACACGTCCAGCGGTGCGGGACCGGTCAGCCCGAAGTGGGCGAACAGCATCGACCCGGCGCGGGCGGCGAGCGGCTTGTTCGCAGCGTCCACGACCTTCAGCCCGACGTTCAGCGTGACGCCTTTCAGGTCCGTCAGCCAGGTCGCGTTCACTTTCAGCGGCACGAGCGCCGGCCGCGTGGGGACGACGGTGTGGCCGAACTTGCGGGCGAAGCCGTAGCCGTCGCCGGTGGTGCCGCAGCCGGGAAACGACAGCCCGCCGGTGGTGACGAGCAGGCGGTCGCACTCGATCCGGCGACTTGGGGTAGTGACGGCGAACCCGCCGTCCGGCAGGCCGTCCACGTCGAGCGCCGGTTCGCCGAGGGCCAGGGTCGCGCCGCTGCGCTCCAGCCGGCGGAGCAACGCCTGCTGAACGTCGAGCGCGCGATCCGAGACGGGGAAGATTTTGCCGGTGTCCTCGACCTTCGTGGCGACGCCCTCGGCGTGGAAGAAGTTCACCACGTCGGTCGGGGTGAACTTGGCCAGGGCGGAGTGCAGGAACTTGCCGTTCGGCCCGAACGCGGTGATGATGCCGCGATTGTCGCAGTGGTGGGTGATGTTGCAGCGGGTGCCGCCGGACATGAGGATTTTCACGCCGGCCTTCTTGCCCTTCTCCAGCAGCAGCACGCGGCGGCCGCGCTCGGCGGCGAAGATGGCGGCGAACAGCCCGGCGGCCCCGGCCCCCAGGATGACGACATCGAACGGGTGGGGCATCGGTGGAAACTCGGAGGTGCGGTTGGCAGACGACGGCGGTTCGCCCTCCGGCCTGCGGTCGAAGGGCGGCACGCCCGCTCACTGCCCCTTCTTCCCGCGTTTGCCGCGAATGCTGTCGGGGAAGAGTTCGTCTTGCCGCAGCCCGCCGATGGCGTCGAACGGCAGCTCGCGCGGGGTGCCGATCAGTTCCAGGCCCGGCAGCGTCTTCGCTTCCTCGGCGACTGGGGCCGACACCCACAGGTCGAACACTTCCAGCGTGTTCGGGATGACCGCCAGCCGCACGCGGTCGAGCTTCGGCTGCCAGCAAGTGTCCATCGCCGCGTCGATGCACTCGCGGTCGGTGCCGAAGGCGAACGGCAGCTTGCTCCGCCACAGGAACCGCGCGGTCAGGTTGTTCATCTCGAACGGCCGGCTCCAGATGGCCTTCAGCGCCTTGTTCGTCGTCAGGTCGGCGATGCCGATGCCGGTGCCGTTGCCGTCCGAGTCCGGCGAGATGTCCAGGCACGCGATGCGGGTGATCGCCGGGTCGTTCGTCTCCAGGTGCGGGTGCGCCTCGATGAGCAGCCGGCCGACGACGTTCGGGTCGATGCCCGCGCCGGAGTAGTTCTTGCCGCACTCGCCGATGATCAGCACGTCGAGTTGCCGGAACGGGATGCGGCCGAGGAGCGAGAACGCTTCCTTCAGCAGCACCGGCTCGCGGGTGAACAGGTCGTCCGTGTCCACGACTTCGAGGCGGGCCGTCTGCTCCATCGCGTTTTCGAGGATCGCCAGCCCGCCGAGGAACGGCGTCTTCTCGACCAGCACCTTCGCCGTCTCCGGCATCATCTCCTTCAGCCCGCGGACGCCGTAGCGGTGGTGCTGGTCCGCGCCGTGCCGCTTGCCCAGGCCGATGACGAGCATCTTGAGGATGCCGCTCTCGAAGTCGCCGCGGAAGTCGGTGTGCGGCTTCACCCGCGACACCGTCACGACCCCGTCGGCGGCGAGGGCGTTCTTGTCGAACCACACCGGCTCGCCCCAACTGTTCGTGCCGACCTGCACGGCGTCCATGTCGGTGACGACCTTCACGCCGAGGCTGGCCTCGTCGATGCCGTAGTGCGCCAGCAGGCTCCGCTGGCCGGCGGCGGTGGCCCCGCCGTGCGACCCCATCGCGGCCACCACGAACGGCTCGGCCCCCAGTTCCTTCAGCGCCGCGATGGTCGCCTGCGTGATGAGCTGGAAGTTCTTGATGCCCCGGCTGCCGCACCCGACGGCGATCTTCATGCCGGGCTTGATCCGCGCGGCGAGCTTCGACGTGTGCCACGCGCGGAGGGTCTCGGCGCGCACGTCGGCGACGGTCGGCTGTGGGGCGGTCTGGCGGACGAGCTGAACGGGCGGCAAATTCACGGCACGGCGGGGGTTGGAGGCGAAGGGCACGGAGAAGAAGTCATTGTATCCCGTCACTTCATCCGCTTCCGCGCGTCGTCGGCCAGTTCCGTCAGGCGGGCGCGGGGCGCGCCGCTCGCCAGCTTCGCCACCAGCGCTTTCGCCTCCGCGTCGCCGACCGATTCCAGCACTTCCATCGCCCGGATCATCCGGATGGTGTCGGGGTGAATCGCCCGCGCCTCCTGTTGCGCCAGTAGCGCCTTCAGCCGTTCCCGCGCTTCGGCGCTGTCGCTCGCGTCGAGCGCCGCTCGGAGTTTCCCCTCCACTTGATCGGCGACGGCCGCGAGCGCCTTGGTGGCCGCGTCGCGGGTGCGGAAGTCCTTGCTGCCGAGGTCCGCGATGCGCGCGGCGACCGCCGTCGTGTCGGCGACCGGCACCGGCGTCAAGTGTTCGGCGATGGTCTTGCGGGCCAGCTCGGGCGCGGCCGTCAGCACCTGCATCACCTCCCCGGCGGTCTTGGCGTCGTCGGACGCGAGCAGTTCCCACAGGTTCGCCGGGGCGAGGGCGGCTTCGGCGGGCGGGTTCGCTGGCGGTCGGCCGGTGATCTCCGACACGTCCCACGCCCGGCAGACGCCGTTCGCGGAGCAGGTCAGCACCCGCTTGCCGTCCGGGGTGAACGCGACGCCCGCCGCCGGTTCGTCGTCGTCCGTGCCGAGTGGCAGGCGGACGCGGCGGGTCTCGTCGTCCGCCGTGGCGGTGTCCAGCAGGTCGAGGTACAGGCCGCCGCCCGCGAGCGTGCGTGCCACCCAGCGGGCGTCGGCGGACAGCGTCCAACTGGTGCCGCCGACCCACTCGATCACCTCGCGGCGGCGGGTGCGGGTGTCGAACACGGATACGCCGTCGCCGCACACGGCGACGATCCTCCGCCCGCCGTCGGCGAACGCGGCCGCCAGCGCCGGCGTCCCCAACGCCCCGGACCAGCGGAGTTTGCCGGTCGCCAGTTCGTACACGCCGAGCGCGGCGTCGGCGCGGATCGCCGTGCGGCCGTCCGGGTGGATGTCGAACCTCGGGTCGTGACAGTTCCAATCCGGCAGCGGCAGGGTGCCGACGGCCTTGCCGGTCTTGGGGTCGGTCAGGAACGTCCGCGTGTCGTCGGCGACTTCCGGTTGGAGCAGGGCGAACGTGCGGCCGTCGCGCAGGAACACCGGCGGGTTGGCCACCCACGGCGTCGTCGCCTTCGGGTCGGCCGGCTTGCCGTCCTCGACGCGGACGTGCGCGACCGGCGAGAACGGGTAGTGGCCGAACGCCAGCAGCGTCTTGCCGTCGCCGCTCGCGCGGACCCGCTCGAACGTGACCGCCCGGTCCTTCCGTGCCGCGTCCGGGTCTTCGGTCGGCAGCGCGCCGTCGCGGATCACCTTGCCCGTGTCGGCGTCCCAGATGGCGTACCGGCCGGCTTCCGTCCACGCGATGGCTCGGCGATTGTCGATGGCCGCAACGTGTTCGTATCGGGGCAGACTCGAACTGTGTTTGTCCCGCCGCTTGCCCGTCAGCAGGTCGTACTCGCGGACGACGAGGTGCGCGTTGCGGACGAACAGTCGCTCGCCGGGCCGCACGATCCGCACCGCGGCCTTCCAGTTCAGCTCGTCCACCGGCGGCGACACGAGGTCCGGTGCGGCGTCCGCCCTGGCCGGGTAGAGTTCCCACCGCCCGACGTTGTCGAACAGTACCAGCCGCTTGCCGTCGGCGGTGAACGTCGGGTCGAACCGCCGTCCGGATTCCGCCTTCACTTCCACGTCCCGCACCACCTTTCCGCCGTCCGCGTCGAACCAGCGGTAGCCGGCCGTGGTATCGACGCACGCCTGCGCCCCGTCCGGGCTGACCACGATGCCGGACAGAATGCCCTCCGCCTCCAGTTCCCGCGTTTTCCCCGTGGCGAGGGAGTGCGCAAAGGCCTTCCTCGATTCCCCCTGGGTCGTCCAGCAGACCCGCGCGCCGTCGGCGGAGATGGCGAGTGGCCAGTCCGATTCGTCGTCCAGCGGCTTCCACTCCCACGCCGGGGCGACGGCCGCCCACAGCCGCCACTTGTCGCGATCCGGCGTGCGGGTGACGGCCGTGCGGCCGTTCGCCGAGAAGAGGATCGGATGGTTCTCCTTCTCGTTGGGCCTCTTGACCTCGTGCAGCACCTCGCCCGTCTTGCCGTCGTGGATCGCGTACTTCGTGTCCCGGAAGCCGTCGGTGGTGACGACGTGAACGTGGCCGTCGGTCAGCAGCGCCTCCCACCGGCCCCCTTCGGGCCGCGGGAACGGCGGCGGAATGTTCTCGCCGGTCGTCCAGTCGTACCACCGGCCGGAGACGACGACCGTCTTCCCGTCCGGCGAAACCAGGAACGTGCCGCGACCGCTCACCTCGGCGAAGCCGAGGGTGGCGACCGGCGTCAGCGGTTCGGCGGCGAGCACCGGCACCGCAAGCAGGCCGAGCAGTGCGACGCGGATCATGCGGAAACCCTCCAGGTCAGGGGGCGAACGGGGCGATTACCGGCGGCCGGCGGGGCGGGTGTGCCACCGGTCGGCGTCGGTGGGGGGCGGTTTGAGGATGCCGAAGTCGGGGTAGTTCGGCATGGCTCGGAACGGCAGCGGTCCCACGTCGCCGCCGGTGACGGTCGTCGGCGACGTGTCCTTGCAGTACCCGCGCGTCCGCAGGACGAACGACCGCACCCAGCCGTCCTTCAGGGCGGGCAGCTTCGCCGCGTCGAACCGCACCGTGATCTCGTCGCCCGGCCCGCACAGGACGAACCGGTCGTCGGCGGCGCGGAGCAGAGCGGTCACGTCGCCCAGCCGCGTCAGGTGGCCTTTCCACTTGTTCACCGCGACCGGTTCCGTCTTCGCGTCGTCGTAACTAACGGGTGGCTTGCCGTTCGGGTACACCTCCTGGAGGAAGCCGCGCGCCGCGAGCGTGGCCCGTGCCACGTCCAGCGCCGTCACCGTTCCGACCGCCGCGTCGTCCGTCTGGGCCGCGTGGATTTGATCCCAGTACACCCGCATGTTCGTCGAGATGCGGAGACGGCCGCCGCGGAAGTCCGCCGGCAGCGCGCGGGTCATGACGCGCGGCAGCCCTGCCGGGAAGCCGAGGTCGCACACCGGCACCCACTTGCCACTGTCGTCGAACCGCTCCAGGACCGGCGGCTTCAGGGCGACGCCGGCGGTCGTCGCGGCGCACATCGCCTCCGGGTACGGGTAGTCGGTCCACCCGGCGAGGACGAGGTGCCAGTTGCCGCCCGCCGGCAGCACGCCGAAGTCGAGCGCGAGCGCGTGGTCCTCCGCGTAGCCGAGCCAGGCGCGCGGGGCGAAGCCGTCCACCGTGCGGCCGTCGCGGTCGCGGACGAGGGCGGTCACGTCGCGGCCGGCGTGGTCGGTGGCCGCCTTCGGGAGGTGCCGGGTGCGGAACGCCAGCAATTTCTGGCTCGGTTCCGGCGGGCCGAAGGCGAACCGCTCGTCGGGGTAGACGACCGTACCGGCCGGGTGGTCGATCGCGTCGAGGCGGAGGTGATCGAGGTACAGCACCTCGTCCATCGGCTCGGCGATCTTGAGGACGAACTGCCCGCCCTTCGGCACGAGTCGGCCCGGCTCGATCTTCACCGACTCCTCCGGGCGGGGCGGGCGGATCGACCCGTCCGGGCCGGACTCGCCGAGCGCGCCGCCGCCGAGGAAGTCGGTCACGAACGCGAACTTGTCCCCGTCCCACGCCAACAGGACCGGGCAGGACGTGCCCTTGCGGTTGGTCTCCGCGACGCGGAAGAGGACGTTCGCCGGCACGCCGAGTTCGGCTTGTATGACCGCGTCGGGCCACCGCAGGCGAACCACGTCGGCGGTCGCGTTCTTGCCGATGCCGAGCGCCGTCGGCAGCAGCGATTGCCCCAACCCCGCCGACACGGTGGTCCGTTCCGCGCCCGTCCAGAGCGATCCGGCCTGCGCCACCACCCACGTCCCGATGCCGTCGGCGTTCGTCCGCAGGTCCACGCTCTTGTCCCGTCGGCCGGTGGGGGCGACCAGCACGGCCCCGTTGCCGTTGCCTTTGTTGCGGTCCAGGCGAAGCCCGGCGTCGGCCCAGGTCAGCAGGTCCGGCAGTCCGTCGCCGTCGAGGTCGGCGACGGCCACCGCGATGCCGCCGGGCACCGGGCCGAAGGCGTCCGGCACGAACGAGAGTCGGCCGTCCCCTTGGTTGTGGAGCAGGACCGGCTTGCCGTCCGCGCCGAGGCCGACGACATCGCACCAGCCGTCCAGGTCGATGTCGGCCGCGACCGCCTGCTTGAGTGCCGGACTGTTCGTGCTTCCGGGGGCGAAATCGCGGTCGCCCTTCGAGGTCCAGTAGACCGGCGCGGCTCCGGTCCGGAGGAGGAACAGGTCGGAGCGCTCGTCGTGGTTGGCGTCGAGGACCAGCCCGCCGTTCCAGCGGTGCGGCTGGCCGGTCGCCCAGGCGGGCAACGGCCGCGCGAACCGTAGGAGTCGGTCGTTCGCCACGACCACCGGGTCCGCCGCCTCGGTCAGGATCAGGAGGTCCACGTCGCGGTCGGCGTCGAGATCGGAGGCGAGGAAAGCGACGGCCGACCGGGTCGGAACCGCGCCGGCGAGATGCTCGCTCCGGCGGAAAGCGGTGGACAACCCCGGCGACGCGGCGGGCGGGGCGACGCCGACGTTCTCGAAGAAGATCACGCCGCCGCCCGGTTTCGGGCCGTCGAACGTACCGGGGTTGCCGTCCGAGTATTTGCAGAGGATCAGGTCGAGGTCGCTGTCCTGATCGAGGTCCACCCAGCCGCAGCCGAGGCAGGTGCCCGTCAGCTTGTCTAGCCCGGCCACCGCCGACACGTCCGCGAACGTGCCATCGCCGTTGTTGCGGAACAGGTGCTGTTCCCCCGCGCCGGTGACGACCAGATCGGGGTGGCCGTCGTTGTCGTAGTCGCCGGCGGCGGCCCCCAGGCTCGGGCGCGGCGCGGCGAGGCCGGCGGCGGCGGTCACGTCGGCGAACGCCCCGTTGCCGTCGTTGCGGAGCAGCAGGTCGCGGAGCTGGCCGTTCTCCACGACCGCCGACGCGAGGAACACGTCCGTCCGGCCGTCGCCGTCGAAGTCGAACAGGACCACCGTGCCGCCGAACCGGTCGCGGGCCGCGCGGCGAACGGCGTCGAGGTCGTTCGCCGTCGCCCACCGCGCGCCGGCCGCGAGCGTCACCCGGAAGTTCGCGGCCGGCTCGAACAGGGGCAGCGGGCCGACGACCGGCTTCCCGCTCCGGGCCGGATCGCGGCCGATCACGTCGGCGTACTTGCCCATCACCCCGTAGCGGATGTCCAGATCGGTCTGCCACGTCGCGGCCCCCAGCGCCTCCCACTCGGTCAGCAGGGCGGCCGCCCGCTTCGGGTCGGTCGCGTTGACGGCGACGAACAGGCCGTACCGCGCCGCGTTCAGGTACGGATTCCGCCGCAGCGCCTGCTCGAAGCAGTCCAGGGCTTCGGGCGCGCGGACGCCGGCCGGGTGCGTCGTGCCCAGGCGATACCAGGTGTGCGCGTCGTCGGGGTCGAGGGCGTTAACAGCACGGAAGTGGGCGTGCGCCTCGGCAAAGCGGCCGTCGTTGCCATCGATGACGCCCAGGCAGTAGTGGGCGTGCTTGTCGTCGGGGTGGGTGACGAGGATGTCGGCGAACACCTGTCGCCCGGCGGCGATCTTCTCCGGCTGGTTCTGGTTGAACAGGGCGATGGCGCGGTTGATGCGGGCCGGCAGCCAGTCCGGCGCGAGGCGGGTGGCGTCCGCGAACTCGGCGGCGGCGTCCGCGTACTCGAACCGCTCCATCCTGCCGACGCCGCGGGCGTTCGCCGCCATCGCGGCGGCCGGGTCCGCCGGAGCCATTGGCTTGTCGGCGAACCAGAGGAAGTACCCGCCCACGGCCGCACCCGCGAGGACGAGCAGGAGGGCGGCGAGGAGGCCCACCCGTCGGGAACGAGCGGGCGGCGGCGGGGTGGTAGTCATGGGGGCATCCTGGTGAGTAGGGCATCGTCACGGCGCGGGCGGCAGTTTCTTCGCGGCCGGCTGGCCTTCCGTCAGTTCCCAGTACGCGCCCAGCTCCGGGGCTTCCCACGACTGGGTTCCCCCCCACGACCACTTCACCGTCAGTCGCTTTACCCGGCCGGCCGAAGCCAGTCCGAAGAGGAGGCGCGGGTCGCTCGCCGACAGGTAGCTGCCGCCCCCCTTGACGAACCGCGTCAGCGTGCGGGTCTCCCCTTCCAAGGTCACGGTCGATCCGACCACGTCGCGGTTGCCCGTCCCGACGAGTTTCACCCCGAGCCACGGCTGCCGCACGGGCATCTCGTTCCGCAGCACCGCGACGGGGCCGTTCGTGTGCGTGACGACGAAGTCTGGCCGGCCGTCGTTGTCCAGGTCGCCGACGGCCAGCCCCCGCGCGACGGCCGGCGTCTGGAAGTACGAGCCGCCGCGGGGACTCGCGTCCTTGAACACTCGGCCGGTCTGGCCGGGGACGTTCTGGAACAGGACGGGCGTTTGCCGGAGGGTGCTGCCGCTGGGATGCCGCAGGACGTGCCCGTTGACGACCACGAGGTCTTCCCACCCGTCGCCGTCCACGTCGGCGAACGCGGTGCCGAACCCGACCCGGTGCAGACCGACCGCGCCGATGCCGACCGCCTTCGACCGGTGGTCGAACAGTTCGTGGCCGACGGCGTGGTACAGGGCGTGCAGCTCGCCCTGGAAGTTCGTCACCCAGATCGACGGCCGACCGGTGCCGTCGTAGTCGCCGACGTCCACGCCCATGCTGCCGTTGTACCGGCCGGTGTCGTCCACCGCGACGCCGGCCGACAGTCCTTTCTCCTCCAATCTGCCGGCGCGGTTCCAGAACAGAAAGTTGTTCGTGGCGTCGTTGCCGACGTAGATGTCCGGGCGGCCGTCGCCGTTCAAGTCCGCCAACACGACGCCCAGACCGCACCCGTCCGGCTTGAAGCCGTGGTCCGCCGACACGTCGCGGAAGCCCGTGCCCTTGTCGTTCTTGAAGAGCGAATGGACCAGCGGCTTGAACTTCTGGGGCGCGCACACGTCGCGGGCGACGGCGGCGGACGCGCCCCGGCACGTCGGGTTGTTGGCGAACGACCAGTCGCAGTAGTGGCAGACGTACAAGTCGGGGAAGCCGTCGCCGTCGAGGTCGGCCCAGCCCGCGCTGGTACTCCACGACGCATCCTTCAGGCCGAGCTTCTCGCCGACGGCGACGAACCGCCGGCCGCCCTTGCCGTCCGGTTCGTTGTGGAACAGTTCGATCTTGCCGAACCCGGTGACGGCGAAGTCCGGGAAGCCGTCGCGGTCGTAGTCGGCCACCGCCACCCCGTGCGCGTACCACCACGGGATCGCCAGCCCCGCCTTCTCGGTCACGTCCTCGAACTTCAAGCCGCCGAGGTTTCGGTACAGCTTGCACGGGTGCCCTTTCAGGTCCGATTTCGTCGGGCCGTCGAAGTAGCCGCCGCCGACCACGAGTACGTCGAGACGGCCGTCGCCGTCGTAGTCGAAGAGGGCCACCCCCGCGCCGAGCGACTCCAGGATGGTGAACTGGTCGGCCTCCTCCCCGTTGCGGCAGGTGGCGCGGATACCGGACGCCTCGGTCACGTCGCGGAACCACGGCTCGCCGGTGTAGGGCGGTTCCCGCGGACCATCCGGCGCGGGAGGCATCGTTTCGGGCGGCGCGCTTCGGGAGCAGGCGACGATCACCGCCACGGCGAGGACCGCGCCGCCGGCGAGGAACTGGCCGAGGCGACGCGGGTGTGAAACGGGCACGATCATGGGGGCAGCCTCGTGGTGCGTGGCCGGGGCGCGACTACTTCGGGCGGGCGGCTTCGATGTCGTCGAACCGCTTGCGAAACTTGGCGGCCTCGGCGGGTCGGCCGGCGAGCTGCTGGCAGCGGCTCATCGCCAGGTGGGCTTCGGCGGCGTTCGGAGACAGTTCGAGCGCCGTCCGCAGCCGCCCCTCGGCCTCGGCGACTTTGCCTTCGTCCAGGTCGATATTCGCCAGTTCCACCAGCGCGCTCCCCCGGAGCGGCCCGGCGAGCAACCCGTCCAGCAGCAGCCGCGCGTCGCCTTGCCGACCGAGCACGCGGTAGGTCGTCGCCAACCCGAACTGGACGTAGGCGTTCGCCGGGTACTTTTCGCGCAGGACTTCCAGGTGGTGCCGCGACTCGTCTGGTTTTTCCTGGGCCAGCGCCAGGGCCAGCAGGAATCGCGCGTCGAAGTGATCGGGGTCGAGGTCGAGGACTTCGCGCAGGACGGCGACCCCGGCCGGCTGATCCTTGACGGCTTCGCACGCGATGGCCAGCCAGAGCCGGCCCTGGATTTGGTCCGCGCGGCCGGGGCGGAGGCGGAGCCACAGGTCCGCCGCCCGCCGCAGGTTCGCCACGGCGTCCGGGATCGACGACCGCACTTTCAGCTTGCCCTCCAAATACGCTTCCATCACGAACGGCGTGTCGGCCGTCTCCGGGCGGTCGATGTGCGCGGCGAAGAGTCGATCCGCTTCCGCCGCGTCGCCCCCCTGGGCGCGGAGCAGGGCCGATTCCAGTTCGATCGCCGCGCGCGTGCCGTGGGCGTCCAGGTACTTGCGGAGGTGTTCGGCGGCGCGGAGTCGGTCGCCGCCCCGGCGCGCCGCCCGCACCGCGAGCAGTCGGGTGTCGGGGTCGGTGGGCCGTTCCGCCAATCGCTTCGTCAGCAGTTCATTGGCCACGCCGAACTCGCGCCGGTCCAGCGCCGCCCGGATGTCGCCGAGGGGGTCCGGTCCCCAGACGGACCACGCGCCCCAACCCGCCGCGCCGAGAAGGGCGAGGACGGCCAACTTCACCCAGAACTTGCGCGGCCGGCGCGGCGCGGCCACGACGGCCGGGGTCGGTTCGGCGACTGGTCGTATCGCAGGCGCGTTCGGGGCGGTCGTCTTTCGTCGGCGCATGGGCGGGACCGGGAGAGGGCGTGAATGTGGATAGTATCGGCGAAGCCCGGAAAGACTTCAAGCTTGGTAGCAGAGCGGCGCGTGCGCCGCCCGATACACGAACCCGTTGACGGTGTCCCCCGCGTGAGACCCTCGGCGGTGACACCAGTTCTTGCACCTCTTCCCGTCGGGGGGTCGGTTGCGCAGCAACCGGGAGGGGGGCTGAAGTGGTGGGAATCCCCCCTCTTGGTGCGTGCGGGGCAGGGGCCTGTTACAATCCGGCGACCCCTCCGGAGGTCCGTCATGCGACTCGCCGTCTTCCTCGCCCTCGCGCTCCACGTCTCCCCCGCTTCTGCCGAAGAGCCGGCCACGCTCATCGTCCACAACGCCAAAGTCCTCACGGTGGACGCGAAGTTCCGCACCGCCGAGGCCGTGGCCGTCCGCGACGCCAAGATCGTCCGCGTCGGGACGAACGGGGACGTGCTGGAGCTGCGCGGCCCGAACACCCTGGTGATCGACGCCGACGGCCGGACGGTGATGCCGGGGCTGATCGACAGCCACGTCCACCCGGTCGGGGCGGCGGCCAGCGAAGCCGTGAAGCCGATGGCGGTGTGGCAGTCGCTCGAGGAAGTGAAGGCGTACATCCGCAAGCAGGCCGAGACGACGCCGAAGGGCAAGTGGATCGTCCTCCGGTACGCCTTCCCGACGCGGCTGGACGACGCCCGCTTCCCGACCAAGGCGGAACTCGACGAGGCCGCCCCCGATCACCCGGTGCTGTATCACGCGGGGCCGGCCGGGGTCGTGAACGGCACGGCCCTGAAGGTGTCCGGCGTCACGAAGGACACGCCGAACCCGGCCAACGGCGTGGTCGTGAAGGACGAGAAGACCGGCGAGCCGACGGGAATGCTCCGCAACGCCTACGGCGTTCTGAAGGGCGTGCCGGGAGAAGCCGACTCGCTCTCCGCCGACGAGCGCCGCGCCGCCGTGAAGACGCTCTTCGCCCGCTACAACGCCGAGGGGCTGACCAGCGTGGCGGATCGCAACGCCAGCCGGGGCGACCTCGACCTGTACCTGAAGTTGCAGAAGGACGCCGAGCTGACCGTCCGCGTGAACGTGGCCCGGAGTTTCGGACCCGGCGGCTCGACGGACGAGATCGCCAAGCGATTCGACGGGATGTCCGGTGCCGACAAGCGCGGCGGGCCGACCGGGGCCGGGGACGAGTGGGTCCGAATCGGGCCGATCAAGCTGTTCCTCGACGGCGGCATGTTGAACGGCACGGCGTACATGCGCGACCCGTGGCCGAAAGGCGACACCTATCAGGTGACGCAGGACGACTACCGCGGGCTGCTGTTCATCAAGCCGGCGCAGTTGGAGTTGGTGGTCGGCGAGGCGGCGAAGCGGAAGTGGCAAGTCACCGCGCACTGCGCCGGCGAGCGCGGCATGGACATCCTGCTGGACGCCTACGAGGCCGTGAACGACAAGACGCCTATCGCCGCGATGCGGTACTGCATCACGCACGCCAACTTCCCGTCCAAGTTGAACCTGGAACGCTGCCGCAAGCTCGGCGTCTGTGCCGACGTGCAACCGGTCTGGCTGTACAAGGACGGTAGCACGCTGATGAAGGTGCTGACCGCGGAGCGGATGCGGTGGTTCCAGCCGTACAAGACGTGGCTGGAGTACACGACCGTCGGCGGCGGCAGCGACCACATGCTCCGGCACGACCCGCTCCGCGCCACCAACCCGTGGTCGCCGTGGCTGGGCGTGTGGGTGGCCGTGAGCCGCAAGACCGAGCGCGGCGACACGCACGAACCCGGCGAGGCGCTGACCCGCGAGCAAGCCATTCGGCTCTACACGATCAACAACGCCTACCTGCACCGCGAGGAGGCCGAGAAGGGCAGCCTGGAAGCCGGCAAGCTCGCCGACCTGATCGTCGTGGACCGCGACATCCTGACGTGTCCGGTCGCGGGGCTGCGGGACACGAAGGTCGAGGTCACCGTCGTCGGCGGCAAGGTCGTATACCGCCGCAAGCCGGCCAAATAGCCTCGCGAGTGGGTCGGCAGGCGGGTTCCGAATGCCGGGCAGTGGGCTGCCCAATCCGCGCGTCGGCTGGTGCGTTTCGCGGTCGTTGCAGACTCCTCCGGTCTTGGCACGTCTTGTGCAAATAGCGCGGTCGCCCTGTCACCGTTTAAAAGGAGTTCATCATGATGCGCACCGCCCTGATCCTGGCCGTTGCCGGGATGGCGTCCGCCCGTGCCGAAGACCGGAAACCGGACGCGCCGTACACCGACGCCGCCTTCGTCGCCATGGCCGGCTGTTGCTGCGACGGCGGGATGCAGGCCGCCGAACTGGCCACCACGAACGCCAAATCGGACGCCGTCAAGGCGTTCGCCAAGCGGATGATCGCGGACCACAAGAAGACGGGCGAGAAGCTGGCCGCCGCCCAGAAGACGAGCCAGTCCGGCGCGACCAAGCTGACGGACGAAAGCCAGAAGTGCCTGGACAAACTCCGCGGCCTGAAGGGGGACGAGTTCGACACCTACTTCATGACCGAGACCGTGAAGGGCCACGAGATGGCGGTCAAGGAGTTCAAGCGGGCCAAGGCGGAGACGAAGGACGAGGCCGTGAAGGACTTCGCCGCCTCGACTCTGCCCATCCTCGAGAAGCACCTGGACATCGCCAAGAAGATCCAGGCCGACGGCAAGTGAGTCTGCGTCCCGTCGGTTCGCAACGACCGCCCCTGGAGGACATCCGGGGGCGGCGTCGTTGGTGCCGGTCACTTCTGCTTGAAATCGCCCGTGTACGGCTTGCCGGCGACCTTGCCGCTGACGCTGCCGACGAGCTTCTTGTCCGTCTTGAAGGCGTCGCTCTTGGCCGCGAACACCGACGACTTCCCTTCCGGGTCGCCTTTGGCCGGCTTCGCCTCGAACTTCACCGTCGTCGCCGGTTCGGTCGTTTTCAAGGACAGGGTGAGCGTCTTGGCGTCGATGGCCCTCGCCGTGCCCTTGTGCAGGTCGTCGTCGTTACCGTACACGTACACCGTCACCTCGCCCGTCTTGGCGTCGGCCACCACTTCCAGGTGGTACTCCTCCGCGCCCCACTCGGCGACCGGCCCCTTGTGCGGCCCGACCTCGTCGGCGAGGGAGACCCCGCCGAACGTCAACCCGACGACCGCCGCCAGACCCGCCATGTACATCGTGCGCATCATCCGTGCTCCTGAAACAGGGTGAGAACTCCGACGCCTCACGGCCCGTGCGGGGCCGCGGGTTCCGCATCCGCCGCGACTTGCAGCGGGATCGGTTCGTGGGCCGGCGGGTCGTCCAACCCGTCGGCCTCGCGGCCCGAATGGGCGATCCGTTCGGCACTCTTGCCGCTGAATCGCCAGAACAGGCCGGGGTGAATCAGGAACTCGCAGAACGTGCTGGTGATCAGCCCGCCGAGGATGACCGTGGCCACCGGGTACAGGATTTCCCGCCCCGGCTGATGGCCGGCAACTACCAGCGGGATCAGCCCGATGCCGGCGGTAAGCGCGGTCATCAGCACCGGCGACAGCCGTTCCAGGCTGCCCCGGACGACCATCGCCTGACTGAATCCCTCTCGCTCATGCTTCATCAGGTGCATGTAGTGCGTGACCAGCAGGATGCCGTTGCGGACGGCGATCCCGCCGAGCGAGATGAACCCGACCAGGCTGGCCACCGTCAGCGTCTGCTCGGTGATGACCAGCGCCAGCACCCCGCCGATGAAGGCCGTCGGGATGGCGTTCAGGATTTGCAGGACGATCCGGGCGGACGGGAAGAAGACGGCCGCGAGGAAGAACAGGGCCGTCCCGCCGACGACCGCCTGCGGCAGCGCGACGTCGTAGGCCAGCACCGCCGCCGCTGCCGCCGCGACGCACGCGAGTCCGGCCAGCAACAGGCCGGCGGCGTGGGCGGCCGGGAACAGGGCGAGCAGCACCAGGAACATGCCGACCACCGACAGCGCCGCCAGCACGCCGATCAGCCGGGTGGCCCGCTGCTGGCTCTCGAACTGGCCGCCGTACTCGATCAGATAGCCTTCCGGCAGCGGCACCGTCGCGGCCACCCGCTTCTGGATGTCGCCGACCACCGATGCCAGGTCGCGGCCGAGGGCGTTGCAGCGGACGACGATCCGTCGGCGGACGTTGTCCCGCTTCACCTGGTTGGCCCCGGCGTCGCCGCCGGTCAGCGGCGTCACGTCGGCCAAGTCCTTCAGCCGCACCTGCTCGCGGCCGCCCGGCAGGTCGAACTTGAGTTCCTTCAAGTTGGCCACGTCGGCGCGGAACGGCTCGTCCAGGCGGACCACCAGGTCGAACCGCCGCTGCCCTTCCACCACCTGCGAGACGGTCTCGCCGTTCAGCGCGGTCTGCACGAAGGAGCCGACGGTGGCCCGGTCCACGCCGTAGAAGGCGAGGGCGTCCGGCCGGAGTTTGATGTGGATCTCGTCCACCGTGCGGATCGGCTCGACGACCAGCGAACTGACGCCGGGCACGTCGGCGACGGCGGCCTTGATCCGGTTCGCCGTCTTTTCCAGCGTGTCCAGGTCGTCGCCGCACACCTTGATGGCGATCTGCGCGGTGCTGCCAGAGATGTTCTCGCTGATGAGGTGCGCGAGGGGCTGTTCGATCTCGACATCGACGCCGGGCACCTCCTCGAGCACCTCGGTTTGGATGCGCGTCAGCACTTCGGACCGCGACGCCCCGTCGCCCGCCAGCCGGATGATGATGTCGCTCGCGTTCGGCGGGTCGGCGTGCTCGTCCAGTTCCCCCCGGCCGGTCTTGCGGACGAAGGACCGGATCGGCCCGTCCGGGTTCGCGGGCGACCGCAGCAGCAGGCCCAACTTGGCATCCACGAGGCGATTCGTTTCGACGGTCGTGGCGAGGGACGTACCGGCCGGCAGCGTCACGCTGAGCTGCGCCGCGCCCTCGTCGAAGGCGGGCAAGAAGTCGGCCCCGAGGGTGGTCAGCCGCCAGCCGCAGTAGGCGACCAGCGCCCAGGTGAGGAGGAGCAGGAGGCCGGCCCGTCTCATGCTGAAGCGAACCAGGTAGCCGGCCGCCCATTTCAGGCCGCGGACGAGGAACCCGTCCCGCTCGGCGCGGACGGCCTTCGAGTGCGCGAGCAGGTAGTACGACAGCACCGGCGTGACGGTGAGGGAGACGACCAGCGACGCCAGGATGGACACGATGTAGGCGATGCCCAGCGGAGTGAACAATCGTCCTTCAACACCTGACAGGGCGAACAGCGGCAGGAACACCAGGACGACGACGGCGGTGCCGAACACGATGGACGTGCGGACCTCGACGCTCGCTTCGTACACGACCCGAATGGCCGGCCTGGGCGTCGGCGAGCGGCTGTTCTCCCGCAGCCGGCGGAAGATGTTCTCCACGTCCACGATGGCGTCGTCCACCAGTTCCCCCATCGCCACGGCGATGCCGCCGAGGGTCATCACGTTGATCGACAGTTCGGTGCCCGTGATCGCCCCGATCAGTTGGAAGGCGAGGACGGTGACGGCGAGCGACAGGGGGATGGCGGCGAGGGAGATGAGGGTGGTGCGGACGTTCAGCAGGAACAGGAACAGGACGACCAGCACCAGCCCCGCGCCGACGACCAGCGCCTCGCCGACGTTGGACACGCCGCGGTCGATGAACTCGCGGAGTTCGTACAGGTTCGGTTCCAGCCGCACGTCGGGCGGCAGGGACCGTTCGAGGTCCGACAGGGCGGTCTTGCAGGCGTCGGTGATCGCGCGCGTGTCGGTGCGCGGCTGTTTGGTCACGGTGAGGGCGACGCCGGGGTCGCCGTTGATGCCGGCGTCGCCCCGCTTCACCTGCGCCCCTTCGACCACCTTGGCCACATGCCCCAGCAGCACCGGCCGGCCGAGGGGCTGGCCCGCGTCCGGCTTGTCCGCCGGCTTGACGACGATCAGCTTGAGGTCGGCGATCACCCGCGCCGGCGCGGGGCCGAGCCGGCCGATGACGCGGATCGGTTTTTCCACCCCCCCTTGCTCGGCGAACCCGCCGGTGAAGTTCACGTTGCTGCTCTTGAGCGCGTCGTCCACGTCCTTCAGCGTCACCTTGTTCTCGAACAGCGCGGTCGGGTCCACCAGCACCTGGTACTGCTTGCGGCCGCCGCCCATGACGACCACCTGGGCGACGCCCGACACCTTCAGGATCGCCGGCCGCACCGTCCAGTCGGCCAGCGTGCGGAGGGCCAGCGCCCGCCGCGCGTCGGACGGGAACACGAGGTCGCGGGCGCGGCCGCCGACGACCGCCCGCACCCGCCGGTCGCCGCCGGCGGTGGCGGCGTCCCACTTCGCCTCGGCCACGGGCACGGCCACCCACGCGGCCGGGGTCTTGCGGTCGGTCACCTGCCACGCGAACAGTTCCGGCGGACCACCGGGGCCGGTCACCCGCTCGGCGCACAGCGGGGTGTCGGGGATGGGAACGAGGTCGCCGCCCTTCGGCCCCGCCTGCCGCCGAAGCCCGGCGATGAGGAACTGACCCAGGATCGAACTGACCGGGGCCATCTGCGGGCGGACGCCGTCGGGCATGTCCCCGGCGACGGTCGCCAGCCGCTCCTGCACCGTCTGCCGGGCGCTCTTGATGTCGGTGCCCCAGGCGAACTCGACTTTGACGACCGACAGGCCGAACCCGGACTGGCTGCGAACGTCCTGCACCCCCGTCGCCCCGAGCATGGCCGCTTCGAGCGGGTAGGTGACGAGCGTCTCCACCTCCTCCGGGGACAGGCCGGGGCTTTCGGTCATGACGGCGACGCGCGGCCGGTCCAGGTCGGGAAACACGTCGATGGGCATCTGCGTGGCCGCGTACCCGCCGTACCCCAGCGCGACGAGGCAGGCGACCACGACCAGCGGTCGGTGGCGGAGCGAGAACTTGATGGCGGCGTTCAGCATCGGTCGCGGTCTCGGTGAATGGCCACGAGGTCCACAATAGGTTTGAAGACCTCACCCCCCGGCCCCCTCCCCGATCCGGAGAGGGGGTGTTCAACAGGACATCGTGATTCAACTCTCACCCGGCAGTTCCCAGTACAAACGCGGATCACCGACACCGTGATTCGCTTGAACACCCCCTCTCCGGGACGGGGAGGGGGCCGGGGGTGGGGTTCTGAAAACCCACGACATCACCGAATGCCAATTCCAGATTGCATGCCACCGCCTCAGTGGCTGTGGCCTTCGTGACCGCCGCCGCCGCCCCCGGCGGCCGCCGCTTTCAACGACCGGTTGATGGCCGCCGCCTGGTTCCGCACCACGAACTCGGCCTCGGTGATGCTGCCGTCGTTCGCCACCACCACCTCGGTGCGGTCCTCGTACAGGACGCGCACCGGCTTGCGGACGAACACGTCGCCGGACTGGACGAACACGAAGGTTTCCGCCCCCTCCCGCACCACCGCCCCGGCCGGGAACACGAACGGCAGAATCTCCTTTTTCCCGTCCGGGGCGAGCGTGACCAGCTTCTCCACCGGCATCAGCAGCCGCACCCGCTGGCCGGGGCGGTACCGCCAGACGAAGTGCGTCTTGCCGTCCTGCACGAACGGGCGGGGCTGGTTGTCGAGCGGCAGGTAAAACGCGAACGTCCGCGTGCCCACGTCCACCACGTTCGACAGGTGGTGGATGCGGAGCGGCTCCTGCGGCGGCCACGCGGCCGGGTTCTCGTCGGCGAACTCGGCGCGGATGGGCGTCTTCTTCTCGGCGGCGGCCGCCAGCGCGTCCGCCTCGGACTTGAACGCCCGCCCCTCGACGAACAGCTTCTGGTGGTTCGACAGCAGGCACAGCGTCTGCCCGGCCTGCACCTGCTCGCCCAGCGTCACCTTCAGTTCCTGCACCTCGTACAGCAGGTCCGCCGCGGTCTCGACTGGCGTGGCCGCGCTCCGCGACACCGCGACGGTCGGGGCCGGCGCGGGCCGGGCCGGGGCGACGACGACGACATCGGTGACGACCTCGCCTTTCTGGGACCGGTTCACCTGCTCGGCGGTCAGCCCGAACAGCGTCAACTGGCGGCGGTACGCCTGCACCTGCGTGGCGAACCGCTTGATTTGGTTGTCCTCCTCGATCAGCGTGACTTCCGACTGGAGGCCCTTCCGCACCAGCTCCGCCTCCCGCGCCCGCTTGGCGGTGGCGAACTCCAGCTCGCGGGCGGCCTTGGCCAGATCGGTCTGCGTACCCTGCACGAATTCGCTCACCAGTTGGAGGGTGAACAGCGGGTCGCCGGCCTTCACGGTGTCGCCCGGCTTGGCCAGAATCTCGGCGACGACGCCGCCGAGCCGGGCCGTCACGCCGCGGTCGCTCTCGCCCGGCCGGTCCACCACCACGCCGGGGATCAGCATCGTCCGCCAGTACTCCTGCGGTGTCGGCGTATCGACATCCAGGCCGAGGTTCTTCTGGGCTTGCGGCGACAGTTTCACCCGTTCGACGGTGCCTTGCGGCGGTTCCTTGGCGTCGTCGGGTGGCGTCTCGGCCTTGGTCGGGAAGACGACCGGTAGCCACTGCTCGCGGGTGACGTAGGCCGCGCCCGCCGCGCCCGCGAGGACGGCAACGGTCAGGAGCGGGGAGACGAATTCGCGCAATCGCATGGACCACCCTCGGGGAGTGTGGGAACGCAGCCGTGTGGCGGCGCGGACGGGTGAACGGGAATGACGGAACGGAAGGCTAAATCCGAAGGGTCAACTGCAACAGGTAGAGCGGAAGTGCGCGCGCGGAGGGGTTGCAAATGAACCAAACGCAACAGTCGGTGACGGTCAGTTCGGGCGACCGCAAACCCCAATTCGTCGGGGCGCAGTCGGACGGGAGTAGTGTGCTGAGCGGAATCGGCGCGAGGGCGATCAGGAGTCCGAGGCGCGCACGGACTTCGGGGCAATTCGGGTGGTGATGAATCGGGTGCGAGTCGTCGTGATCGTGGTCGGACAGATCGACGAAAGGCGAAATGGCGACCGAATCGACATCGGTCTCGTGGTGGTGGGCGGACGCGCAAGTGCATTCGCCGACGGGCACAAGCCCCGTCAGCGTGAGTAGCACGAGCAACATCCGGACGGCCATACCAGGCGGACTCCGAAACACAACGAAACACACCTCAACACACTGTACTCATCTCCGCCGCTCTCAGCCACCTTTCTTCGGAATCACTTCTTTTTTCGGCGGGGCGGCCGGCGGAACCTCGACGGCGCGGGGCGGCACCACTGGGAAACGCTCCTCCAGCAGCATGGCCGACAGTTCGGCGGCGGCCTTCCACGCCTCCCCCAGTGCCCGGTTGTATTCGATGCGGGATTCGGCGATGCCCCGCTGGGCCTGGAGCACTTTCAGGTAGTCGAACTTGCCGCCTTTCAGCGCCTCGGCGTACAGCGTGTACGTCTCCTCCGCGCGGGGGAGGATCTCCTTCTTGTACAGTTCGGCCTCTTGAATCGCCGCCGAATGCGTCCGCAAAAGACTCGCCACCCGCTCGGCGAGGGCGTTCTG
Source organism: Fimbriiglobus sp. (assembly GCA_043745295.1). Classification (GTDB taxonomy): domain Bacteria; phylum Planctomycetota; class Planctomycetia; order Gemmatales; family Gemmataceae; genus JALHQU01. Next base: position 34,278 of record JAYTTN010000598.1, read on the forward strand.
CACGCGGCCGACTTCCTGCACGGCCATGCCGAGTTCGGCGCTCGCCGCCCGGATGTTGCCCTGGTTCTTGTTCCACAGTGGGATCGGCATACTCACGCCGACGGAATAGTCGTTCGACCGGTTCTGCCCCTGGCGGACGTACCCGGCCGACACCGTCACGTTGGGGATCGGCTCCGCCTCCGCCCGCCGCACGACCGCCTGCGCGCGGTCGGCCCCGACCCGCGCCGACAGCACCTCCGGGTGCGTGGCGAGGACCGTTTCGAGCGTGCGATCCGCGTCGAACCGGGGGACATCTTCGTAGGGGCCGACGCCAGGGCCGATGGCCATGCGGGGGTCGCCGACCGCCGCCGCCAGCCGGCCCCGCGCGCCGGGCAGTTCCCGCCGCGCCGCCTCGGCGCGGGCGCGATACCGCTCCAATTCGATCTCGAGTTGCACCAGATCGAGCCGGGCGATTTGGCCTTTCTCCTTCAGCGTCTTCCCGGCGGTGACGGCGTCGGTCGCCAGCTTCACCACCTCGTCGAGGGCGGCGAGCCGCTTCTCCAAGGCATACAGGTCGTAGTAAGCCGTCCGCACCGCGCCGACCACCGCCGACCGCTCGGCTAGCGTGGCTAGCGTGGCTTGGTCCACCTCTCGCGCCGCCACGGCTTGGGCGAGTGCGAGCTTCCGGCCGCGGACGATTTCCTGACTGAGATGCGGGGCAGTGATGGTGCCGCTGGGGCCGGTGCGGTCGCCCACCTCGTCGGCCGTCACGCTGACGGTGGGGTTCGGGTATAGCCCGGCTTGCACGTACTTGCCGACGGCCGCCTCGACGGCCAGTGCCGCCTTCGCCAGCCGGGGATTCCGGCCGACCGCGAACTCCACCAGTTCCTCGACGCCGGTCCCGCCCGGCGGGACGGTCGGCGCGAGGGGAGCGGCGGGGGCCTTGGCCGGTTCGCTTTTCGCCGCCGGGGGTTCGTCCGCCGTGAAACTCGCCTGGCGGATCGCCGACGGCGGCTCGGAGGCGACCGGCTTCGGGGCGACGCTGACCGGCACCTGTGTGTACCGCGACGGCGGAGCGGAGTGCGGCGTGGCGCAGCCGATGACACCGAACAGAGACACCCCGGCCACGGTTCGCAGGACAATCGATTTCACGGGAAGGCCCTCGGTTGGCGCGCGGCGAGAGAACGGGGAATGCGAGTGGGATTGCACACGACATGGCACCGACGGTGTGCGCGTACGGGTGCTAAATGCGCAGGGAATGCGCGGCCAGTTCAACCGGGAATGTAGGCATCGCCGATGGGAATTGGCGCAGGACGGGCATCGCGTTGGAGTGGACCGCTCTCGAACTAAATATGGGTGCTTCGACGGCCGTAGACTTCTCCGCACTGGGCGACCGGTCGGCAGTGTTGCCCAAGTCCCAATCGGCGTTGAGGGGCAACACCAGCACCACTTCCGTCTGGGACGCGAAGTCGTCGCCTTCGTGAGTTTCCACGAATGCCGCGATCTCAACGAGCAAGGCATCGCGGTCGGGTTTCGCGGCGGAGTGGTGCCGGTGACACCGGCAATCGTTCTCGTTCGTCGGGAGCCATCCGCTCAAGTGAACGTGGGGTTGGCTCTCGCGTCCCGGCATCGGGCAGCCGGCGCACCGGAACGCACCGATCCACTGCGTCAGCAGCAGAGCGGGTACCAGTACGGCGGTGACCAGGAGGCGGGACATGTCGTGTTAATCGGCAGAACCGCCAGAGTCACTTGAGCCGAGATCGGCGCGGAAACGAGTTCTCGTGTGATTCGAGAGCGAAACGACCGACAACGCGCTGGGTCGATCCCCGGAAAGGAGTCCACTCGATTCCGGACCGGCGTTGACCGATGTAGAATGGAGGAATACCATAACCCTGTTGGACTCACGTCTCACAAGGGTATCTCCAAACGTGCTACGTCATCTGCTCGCCCTGATCTTCACCGCGACGGCCGTCTTCGGCCAGTCGCCGTGCTGCTGCGCGAGTGTGAAAGCGAGCCGTTCGCCCGCCAAGCAGTCCGCTTCCAGTCCCGCGAAACCGGCCCCGCGAAGCTGCTGCACGCCCCCGACAACGAACGCCGCGCCTACTGAATCGATACCAACTCACACGCCCGGCGAATGCCCGTGCAAAAAGCCCCTCCCGGACGCCGACGCCGCGCGGGTCGATGCCGGGCTGCAATTCGGCGTCGAGTGGGCCTCGGCCACACCCGCGCCGTGGTGTTCGCCGAGCCACCTTTCCCACACCTCGCCCGAGTCGGCAATTCTGTTGCGCCGCACGGCTCGTGACTGCCCCACGTTAACGACCGATGACCTCCTCTACGCGCACCACCGTCTGCGCTGCTAGCCACTTCTCGGCCCGCTCCGGCCGCCGGATTCCAATCCTTTTTCCTCCTCCACTGCCCCCTCGCGGACTGATTCCGCGTCGGGCGGGAGTTCCCCATGCGTCACTTGCTGATAGCGGGAGTGGCTTGCTCCCTCGCCCTCGGCTGCGGCGGCCCCTTCAAGGAGCCAACGGGCAAGACCGACGCGCGTGCGGTCGCCAAGCACGACGAACACGCGCACCAGCCGAGCGCCCACGGCGGGCTGATCGTGCCCCTCGGCAGCGACAAGTACCACGCCGAAGCGGTCTTCGAGGCGGGGGGGACGCTCCGCTTGTACACCCTCGGCCAGGACGAATCGGTGGTGAAGGAGATCGACGAGCAGACGCTCGACGGACACATCAAGCCGGCGGGCAGTGCCCTTTGGACCGCGATCGCGCTGAAGCCGATGCCGCAACCGGGCGACGCCAAAGGCAAGACTTCGCAATTCACCGGCCGCGTCCCCGCCGAGTTGATCGGCAAGCACCTGATCGTGAAGTTCAACGCGATCCGGATCGGCAAAGACCGCTACCGCATCGCGTTCGAGTCCGGCGCGCACGGGGACGCCGAGCCGCACTCGGAGGACCACGCCGCGATGCCGGCGAAGGTGCCGGCGTCGGACGAGGAGAAGCTGTACCTGACGCCCGGCGGGCTGTACACCGAGGCCGACATCCGGGCCAACGGCCGGGTCGTCGCGTCCGAGAAATTCAAGGGCCGGAAGGCCAACCACGACCTGAAGCCGAAAGCCGGCGACGCCATCTGCCCGATCACTCTGACCCTGGCGAACCCGCAGTTCTCGTGGGTGATCGGCGGCAAGACTTACGAGTTCTGCTGCCCGCCGTGCGTGGACGAGTTCGTCGCCCTGGCCAAGGAGAAGCCGGGCGACGTGAAACCGCCGGAGTTTTACGTCCAGAAGTGACCTCGCGGCCTGGCCCGCGCCGAACCATTCGTCCCGCCTCCGGGACACCCGATACGCCGTGGGTTCCGCCCACCCCCCCGCCCGCCGTGGACCGCCGGATTGGGGAACGCGATCTTCCGCGGTCCATACACCCTCGTCGAGGAACTGCCCATGTCGAAGAAGCTGCTGGCCGCCCTGTTCGCGGTCGCCGGGTTCACCCTCTCCGTCCGCAGTCAGGACGCGCCCAAGCCGATCAAGCTGACGGACACGCCGGCCAAGGCCGGGTGCAAGTGCTGCGCGGACGACGCCAAGGCCGAGAAGCCGGCCAAGGCCGACCCGAAGGCCCTCACGCTGAGCGTGGACGGCATGACGTGCGCCGGCTGCGCGAAGTCGGTGACGAAGGCGCTGTCGGCGGTCGAAGGCGTCGAGTCGGTCGTCCTCGACCTGAAGGCGAAGACGGCCGTCGTCACCCCCAAGGCCGGCAAGACCCCGTCCGCGAAGGACCTGTGGGAAGCCGTCGAGAAGGCCGAGTACAAGCCGACCAAGCTCGAAGGCCCGGACGGCACCTTCGAGAAGAAGCCGACCAAGTGACCCCGTTTCCCGGCCCCGCTCGACCGTGTGGGCGGGGCCACTTCCCCAGGAATCCTCCCATGACCCGCTCCCGATTCGCCGCCGCGGTGCTACTCGCCGCACTGACCATTACCGGCTGCGGCCAGGAAAAGCCCGCGACCGAACTGCCGCCGGCCGCGCCGAAAGCCGTCACACCCGACGGCGACCAGGTGGCCGCCGAGCGGGCCAAACTCGACTCCGCCGACCGCGCGCTCGTGGAGGCCCAAGAGTGGTGCGTCGTCAGCACCGACGAGCGGCTCGGCGCGATGGGCGCGCCGATCAAACTCGACATCAAGGGGCAGCCGGTGTTCGTCTGCTGCAAGGGGTGCAAGAAGAAGGCCGAGGCCGATCCGGACAAGACGCTGGCCAAGGTCGCGGAGCTGAAGGCGAAGGCCAAGTCGGAGAAGGACGCCAAGAAGTGACCAAATGACGGCCCTCCGTCGATCCGGCGATGCAGGGGAATTTCTCAATAACCGGTCATTAGCACCGAGTGGCCTTGACCCTGAAGCTTACTTCAGACCCTACACTGGTGAGGACGGCGATGAAGCTTCTCACGATTGGCCAGGTCGCCGTCGAGGTCGGGGTGAGCGTCGAGACGTTGCGGTACTACGAGCAGGAGGGGCTGATCGCCAAGCCGAGCCGCACCCAGTCGCAGTACCGACAGTACGGCGAGGATGCCGTCTACCGGATAAAGTTCATCCTCCGGGCCAAGGGCTACGGCTTCACGTTGAAGGAGATCAAGGGGTTGATCGACCTCTACGACAGCCTGTCCTCCACCCGGCAGGACGTGCGTGACGCGGCTGACGAGAAAATCGCGGCCCTCGAAGTGCAAATCCGCGAATTGCGAGCGACCGAAGATTTGTTGGTGCGGTTGCGGGCGTTGTGTAACGGCGACGACGGACCCGCCCGAGAGTGCCCGATCCTGATGACGATTGCCGGTGTCTGCGCCGGCGACGATCCAATAACTGACCCGTCGCCAAGGGGCGACGAGACGTGAGCCAACGACGGGCGAAGCTCGCCATGTCCGGATGACTGGCAGCGAACGCCCGATCTTTCGAGGGGGTGGTGTCACCGCAGGCGTGCATGCCGCGGCGGTGGTCGGCCCCCTGTTTACTGCTCGAATCGCCCCCGGATCGTCCGGGGGCAACGTTCCACTCTTGTTGGAGAACACCATGAATCGCCGTGACGTGCTGGCCGGGCTGGGCGCGGGGGCCGCGATCCTCGCGGGCGCGGGCGTCGTCCTCGCCGCCGACGACAAGCCGAAGGACGCGAAGGAGTGCTGCACCGAGTGCGGCGTCACCTGCGCGAAGTGCCTGGCCGAGTGCCTGAAGTGCTACGCCCACTGCGCCGACATGGTCGCGCAGGGCAAGAAAGAGTACGCCGACTGCATGAAGGCGTGCCTGGACTGCTCCGAGTTCTGCAAGCTGTGCTTGACCATCTGCGGCCGCGGCGGGCCCATGATGTCCGCCTGCTGCGAGGCGTGCGCGAAGGCCTGCGAGATGTGCGCGAAGGCGTGCGAGAAGCACCCCGACGACAAGACGTGTGCCGCCTGTGCCAAGATGTGCCGCGAGTGCGTGAAGTGCTGTAACACCTGCTGCAAGAAGTGATTCTTCCAACGCCGACCGTCCGCTCAACCGTGGGTGGCCGAATGCCGAATCGGAGGACGGACATCGTCGCCGCGCAATAGTCACAACTACCGTTGCACGATGTTAATAATATGTACCAACAATTATCAGTATTGGTACAAGCAATGCTGTGTACATACCGCGATCCGGAGGCATCCCGTCGCCGGTCGCAGTCCCTCTCTCGGAGTCCTGCACATGCGGATGAACACCTTCACGGGCCTGATGGCGGCGGCCCTCGTCGGGCTGGGCCTCACCTCCCAGTCCGTCGCGGCCCAGCAACCCGCCCCCGACGCGCACCACGCCATGTACGACGCCTGCGCGAAGGTCTGCGCCGACTGCATGCTGACGTGCGCGAAGACGGCCCACCACTGCGCCGAGTTGGTCGTGGCCGGCAAGAAGGACCACGCCAAGCCGGCGATGGTGGCGGCCGCCTGCGCCGAGTTCTGCGGCCTGTCGGCCAAGCTGACGGCCTGCCACAGCGAGCTGGCGGCCACGGCTTGCGAGGCCTGCGCCAAGGCGTGCGACGCCTGCGCCGCCGAGTGCGGCAAGTTCGCCGAGATGCCGGAGATGAAGGCGTGCGTCGAGTCGTGCAAGAAGTGCGCGGCGTCCTGCCGCGAGATGATGAAGCACGCGCACAAGTGACACCCCACCGGCCGTCACGGATCCCCGTGGCGGTCCACTCCTATCGCTCGCGGGATGCCGACTCTTCCGCAGGTAGGGGACGTGGCGGCCGAGGCGATGCCGCTCCGATCTTCCGCACGCGGTTCTTCGCTTTCCGGGGGCGGCGTTCGGGCGATGGAGGGGAAGGCTGCCGACTGATCACCCGCGAAACGGAGTTCGCCATGTTCCCCCTCGCCCTCCTGCTGGCCGCGTCCGGGCCGGCCCAATCGCCGGTGCCGCAGCCCGGTCCCGGTCCGCTGGTTTTCATTCCCCCGTCCGTCTCCCCTCCGACCGTTCAGATCGGAAGGGAGACTCCCAAGAAGTGCGACCTGCCGGACATCGCGGACTGCCTGCGGGCATGCCCGCCAGCGAACGACGCCGCCCCGTTCCTGCGGGTGCCCAAGGTCACGCCGGTGGAAGAGTGCCGGGGCACCGTCGCCGATGTCAAGTGCGACCCGGCCCACGTCTGGAAGCACACCTGGCACGCGGCCGCCCGGTTCAAGGTGCCCCGGTTCGACCAGGGCGGGCAAGCGATGGAGGGCGACTCGCTGGTCATTTACGAAGGCATGGTATTGTCCGTGAATACGGCGACTGGCGTGTACGACCTGAGCTTCACTGCCACCACCCCGCCGACCGCCGTCACGCTGCGGCTGCAACTTCAGTTCAGCGCTGACCCGGCCGGGCAGGAGGCGATCCGCCTGACCTTGCCGCCCATCCGCATCGACACCGACGAGACGGCCAGGTCCGGCGACAACAGCGGCCGCACGGTGCGCATCCAGCACCGGGGGCAGTCCGAGTTGTTCGTCTCGGCCCCGGCACCCGGCGTCCGGCTGTCCGAATCTACTGACCTGTTCCCCAAGCCCCCCGTTAACCCCAGCGGCCTGCCGTCGTTTCAATTTCACCTGGCCGGGCCGCAGACCGTTACCGTCACCGACAAGTGGACCATCGGGCGGACGGGTACGGCCCGGTTCGGCTCCGCTCGGATCAACGCCGACGACCAGGACCGCTGACGGGCCGACCGACGGGCGTCGGATAATTCGGCACATCCGTTAAATATTGCCGGGCCTGCCAACCGATCCCTTCCCTAACGTTCGTCTGACTTCCGGGGCCACCGTGTGCCCGCGAAGCGGGCGCGAACACGGCGAAGGGGATCGCGGATGTCCCGTCTCATGCTGGCGATGGTCGGGTGCTTGGTGGTCGGGGCCGGCGGCATGTGGGTGGCCTCGAACTTCAAGGTGAAGTTCGAGGTGATCGGCACCCCCGACCACCCGCCACCCCCGCCGGTCGCCCAGGCTCCCGCACCGACACTCCCGCCGCTGGCCGAGCCGGCGAAGCTGCCCGCCCACCTGCTGGCGCAACCGACGCCCGGCGTCGTGCCCGCGAGCGGTAGCGTGCCGGCCGTCGCCGTGGCCGCCACCGCGCTGGGGGTGGGGCAGGACGACTCCGCGTTGAAGGAAAAGTTGACCGCCGCGCGGAAGGCCATCGAGGCGAGCCCGATTGAAATCATCGAGGTGCTGGACGGTTCCGGGGCGGACGCCCTGCTCTGGAGGGGTTCGGACCTGACGAGCACGATCCCCCTTCGGAACACGAGCCTGACCGTCAAGTTCCGCTTCGTCAACAGTAGCCCCGACTTCAAGGCGGCCGTGGATGGTGCTGGGTTGACGCTCAAGTTCTACGCGCAGGCCACCGGGTCGAACCAACCGTTCCAGTCCACCGAGGCGTTGACGGCCACGTCCAGCGCCGTGGCCATCAACATGAACGGCGTGGAGTTCGACGGCCGCCGGGAAGTGAAGATCTCGGCGCGGTGGGAGCGGAGCGACGGCAAGGCCCCGGCCCTGGACACCGCCATCCGCCTGCCCGCTCAGCGTGACGTTCGGGAGTGGCCGCTGTTCCTGCCCACCGGCGACGCGCCGACCATTGTGGCCGTGTTCAACGGGCGGTATTCCTCGGCAGTGACGGCCAGCGCGGCACAGCTCTTCGACGGGTACGCGCGCGTTCAGGTGCGATCCCGGCAACCCGGCGCGCGGCACGAGTTCTTCCTGTACGACGGCGAGCCGACGAACGGCCGTCGGCTCGTAGCGACGCCGGTCGCGGTCGAGACGCGGGTGACGGCCGCCGACGTGACCGAGTACACCCTGAAGTGGGACGCGCCGACCGCCGCGCCGGGGCTACTGTTGGTCCGGGAATCCGTCGGCGCGAGCCGGCACCAGTACGTCGGCCGGGCGGTCACCGTCGCCACCCTGCCCGCCCTGCCGGCCGTCACGCTGGCGAACTCGGACCTCGGGGCGAAACCGAAAGCCGGAAATGCCTTCATGCTGAACGCGGACAAAGTGAATGTGGCTGTGTCGTTCGCGCAGTTGGATGGGACCGTCGCACCGCACGCGCGGCTGCTGCTGTTCGTGAACAAGGACGCGGGCACGATCCCGGCTGCCACCCAGACGGCGACCGTGCTCGCGGCGGACACGACGAAGACCTTCAGCGATGTCACCTTCCCGAACGACGGCACTCATGCGGTGTCCGTGGCGTTCGAGGCCGGCGGCGTGGTCGGCCCCGTGCTGACGGTGACGGTGAACGTCCGCCGGGGCGGGTTCGCCGTCTCCCGCGTGTCGCCGACGGACCTGTCGAACACCGCCGACAACCGCATCCGCGTCACGTTCAACCCGGAGAACAAGGCCGACCCGCGCACCGTCACGAAGTCGGCCTTCTCGCTGACCCTCGAAGACGGAAGTAGCGCGACGGACCTCATCGCCAGCGCGACGCCGCTGGACGCCGCGGCCAACTCCGTCACCCTCCAGTTGACCAACCCCGTCCCCGCCGGCCTGTATCGCCTGACGGTGTACGGCGAGGACGTGGTGGGGACCGGGTCGGCCCAATCGCCCCAACGTCTCGGGGCCAAGGACGTGTTCGGCAACGCGCTGAACAACGGGCAGCCGTCGGTCTTCGCCATCACTCAGCCGGTCGGCGGGGCGCAGCCGTCCGTCTCCGTCGGCGTCACGCCGAACTTGCCGCCGCACGTGCCGCTGGCCGAGTACCTGAACCCGCGGCCGAGCGTGGAGGGGTTCAACCCGTCCGACCGGGTGGAGTCGCGGGTGGCGCGGCTGTATTACACCCGCGACGCGCACCTCGTGGTGCAGACCATCAACCGCAACGCCAAGTCCTACAACGGCGCGTCGGTGGACATCCGCCGGCGGGCCGCCGACCTGGCCCGCACCGACGCCGAGCAGAGCAAGACGGAGCGGCAGCAGTACGAGCGGGCGGCGGTCCTCTCCGCCCAGCAGTCCCGCGCGGCGGAGACCGAGTTGAAGGATGTCGAGGCCCGCCTCCAAACTGCCCGCACGCAGGAGGCCACCGCCCGCACGCAGATCACCCAGCGGCAGCAGCAGGCCGACGCCCGCCGCGCGTTCGATCAGTCGAGCGGCGGCGACGCCCGTGTCCAGGCCCAGCGCGACATCCTTTCCAAGATCGGCACGGACCTCACCGGTGCCAACCGGCAGCTGCTCGCCGACCCGACGAACGCCCCGCTCCGCGACCAGCGGGACACCCTCCAGTCCCGCCAGGAACAGGAGTTCCGCCGGCTGGACGCGCTCGTGCAGGAAGGGCAATCGGCCCGCCGGCTGGACGACGAAGTCGTCACCCTCCGGCAGGTCCAGTCCACGAGCGCCGCGTCCGTCACCCAACTGACCAGCCGGGCGGCGGACCTCCGCACGAGCATCCAGGGACTGCGGGCGGCCGAAGCGCAGGCGAACGAGAAGGCCGTGTCCGGCGAGCGGGACGAGGGGCTCAAGCGGCAGGACCAGTTCCGCCGGGAGGTCGCCGCCTCGACCGCCAACCCGGCCACCGTGGTGGTGCCGGACCCGAACTCGGTGGACCCGGTGGCGCAGTGCGAGCTGACCGTCATCGGCGAGGGGCTGATCCAGATTCGCGGGCCGGTGAAGGGGCTGAACATCATCCGCCTCATGATCAACCAGATGGACGCCCCGACCGGGCAGGTGCGGGTCGGCGTCCACACCGTGCAGGTGAACGGCGAGCGGATCGACAAGATGAACAAGGTGGTGGAGAGCATCCAGCGGTACATCGACCACTCGCGGTTCCTCACCGGCACGTCCGCCCAGATGCTGCGGAACGCCGTCACCAGCGTCGCCAGCCGCAAGGCCGTCGAGGCGGCGCAGTCGCTGGCCCCCGGCTGCGGCCAGGCCGACCGCGACCAGAAGTACCTGTACGGCTTCTTCGGCAAGGACTTCATCGACGAGCTGAGGACCCTGGACAGCGAGTTCCTCCGCACCGGCAACAAGGTGCTGTCGCTGCACAGCATGGACAGCACCAGTCTGGCGTCGGCCCTGTTCCTGATGTCGCTGGCGCGGAACGACGTGCGGGAGGAAATCCTCCGCGAGTTCCAGGGCCAGTTGCAGACGAAGCTGCCGCAGGCCGAGTGGGAGAAGTTCGTGTCCGGGCTGAGCTGCCCGAGCAAGTGCGAGGCGTGCTTCGACCGGAAGTTCTGCATGCTCTCCCAGAACGCCAAGTTCCCGTCGTTCCTCGGCTTCTTCAACAGCGAGGTGCTGGGGCCGGACACGCTGACGCCGGTGCAGCGGGAGTTCATCCGCCTGGCGCAGATCTTCAAGGCCCGCATGGTGACGGAGATCGAGCTGAAGCAGCGGGTGATGGAGCGCACCCTGCTGGAGCAGCGCATCGGCAACGTGCAGGAGGAACAGCGGAAGGCGAAGGCGGACGAAGCCAAAGCACTCGATGACCTCTCCCGATTCCGCCGAACCGCGGTGACGGCGGGAAGCGAGGCGCAGAAAGCCGTCGCCTTCATGGAAGGGATGCTCGCATCGGTAGATGAGTCGATCTCCAACATCGAGGAGAGCATTCTGGAGATCGACCTCCTACCCGAGATCGAAAAAGATAACCGCGTGCCGAAGCAGAAATCCGGAGCGCCGAGCAACAAGCAATCGCCGGGCGAGAAACAGGTGTATCTGCCCCAGCGAACTCAACGGAATGAGACGGTGACGTTCGCGTCCGCCCCCGACGCCAGACAGGCGCTGGAAAACGCCTCCGCGTTCCTCAACCAGTTCGTCTTCCTCGGGCCGGGCAACGACGGCCGATTGAAGAGCCTGACGCAACTCGTCAAGAAGGCAACTGGAAAAGACCAGCCGGGCGAGAAACAAACTCTCTCGAGCGCCGAGTACAAGCAACTCCGGGGGGATCTGGCCGCGCTCCAGGGAATCGTCCGCGAGCAAGCCGCCCTGGCGCGGGGCGCGCTGGCCGACATGACGCGGGCGCTGCGGGAGAAATCGGTCAGCGTGTTTCAACTCGTCGGGAGGTACAACGCGCTTCGGGACGACATCCTCCAAAAGCTCAAACACGGCACGGAACTCTCGGATCGCATCCGCGACGTGTTTGTCAGCCAAGCGAATCCCGCATTCCTCGCTCTCAGCAACGCGGGGGCGGAGCTTGCCGCCGGCCAGCAGATCGCCGCGCTCTCCCGCCGGCCCCTCGACGAGAAGAAGCTGATCGACATGCTCGTCGATGACATGGAGGAGAAGCTGATCGAACTGCTCGACGGCACGCGGGCGCACACGGCCAACGTGGACAACTACATCAAGATGCTGTCGTCCGCCCTCGACGACGACTTCACGACGCAGTTCTACCAGCCGGCGTTCAAGAAGATTCGCTCCCTGGGCGGGTCGTGGGACGTGCAGTTCGGACAGATCGAATCCACCACCGTGCTGACCAACAACCGCGTGCTCGGCAAGGTGTCGCCGACGGCCAGCATGGAGTTCGACCTGCCGAAGCGGGACATCCTGCTGAAGGAGGCGTTCAAGGGGGCGAAGGCGGCCGTCCAGGACTACGGCGCGCTGCTCAACGACCCGGTCTTCCTGTCGATGGTGAAGATGTTCTCCGGCAGTCCGGTCGGGGCGACGTACGGCGGGTTCGGCGGGCTGCCGGCGGTGAAGAACGCCCTGCCGGGGCTGCCCGGCACCGCCGACGAGCTGATCATGGCCCAGTCGGGGGCGAAGCGGCCGGAGTTCGGCACCTACCTGGAGGGGCTGATCGCCGACCCGTCCGTCTACAAGTTCGAGACCGGCACCGGCTACGAAATCCGCCCGGTCATCAGCCCGGACGGGCAGGCGGTGGTGTTCGGGTTCGACTACATGTACACGACCGACGTGCGGGAGCCGGTGCGGGCCGACGAGAAGCACCTCGGCCGCGTGAAGCGGCACCTGCTGCACACCGACGTGCAACTGAGCAACTACGAACTGCGCGAGGTGAGCAAGTACTGGGTGTCCATCAAGGCGGCCCGCACCGGCAAGGGGGTGTCGCTGCTCCAGGACATTCCCGTCGCCGGCGCGCTGTTCCGCCCGGCCCCCAGCGCCAGCAGCTCGCTGCAACAGAACCTGATCTACTCGCAGGCGACCATCTTCCCGACGCTGTTCGACCTGATGGGCCTGCGGTACGCCCCGGCCGTCGCCGACCTTTCGCCGGACGGACTGACCGACGACGAGTTCGTCGTCCGCGGGCGGCAGGAATACCTGCGGCAGTACATCTTCGACTACGGGGCGAGCCGGGTGGACGACGCCCTCCGCATCCTGTACGGCGAGCGGCGGCCGGACCTGTACCGCAGCCAGCGGTCGATCCCGGCCAGGCACCCGAACGGGTATCAGGGGGGCGGCCTCCGCCAGCGGGACGCGCACCTGGAAGAGGAATACGACCCCCGACTGTCGTACCCGCCGACGAAGTTCACCCCCGGCTTGCGGCTGCCCCAGCGGTTCGACCGCGACCCGTTCGATTCGTCCGAACCGCCGGCCGGCGGCCCGGCGATTCCGCCCGGCACGTTCGTCCCCGGCCACCCCGGCCCCGGCCTGCCCGGCGGGATGTCGTCGTCCCGCGAGCTGCCCCGCACCCCGCTCGGCACCACCGTCACCCGCGTGCCGCCGACGGCCCCGCGCCCGCTGGTCGCCCTGCCGCCGATCCCGATGAACGGCTCCCTCCCCAAGATTCCGCAATCGGTCCCCGTCATCGCCCCGCCGCCGGCGACGCCGGCCCAGCCGTCGGGGGTGATCTCGCGGTCGCAGGCCCCGCTCGACCCCGCGCCGACCGGTCATCGGCTGTATCCTTCGGACCCCGTGCCGCTGCCGCGGGGCAGTTTCTTCCCCCGCTGACAGCCGTGCCGGTCGTAGCGGCGGGGGGGGACGCGCCGGTCGTCGGGATGTGGTCCGACGACGGCGCGGACGAAGGTCGGATGCGGACGCCACTTGGCGGCCGACTGAAGGCGGTGGCAGTCGCGGCGACACGGACCGTCGCCGGCCGCCGACAGGAGTCGTCCGATGACACGCTGGATTCTCGCGGCCGGGGCCGTCGTCGCCGCGGTCGGGATGGACGGCCGGGCCGAGTACCCGACGCTGAAGGCGCGGCCGAAGCCGCTGGCGGGCATCCCGAATTACCCCTACGAGCCGGTCAACCCGCCGGCCAAGCCGACCGTCACCGGGACCGGACAGTCCCGCCTCACCCTGGGAGGCGACGGCGAGTTACTTTCGCCGGCAACGGTTCTCGGCGGGCCGGTGACGACGACCCGCGAGACGCAGACCTGCCGGACGGTGTCGATGCTCCGGCGGACGGAACGGACGGAGACCCGCGAGCGGGTGACGACGACCGGGGCGACGGGTTTCCCCGCCGCCGTGCCCGCCGAGTTGGCCACCTTCACCCTGAAGAACCAGGCGCTGACGGCGGACCACTGCCGGGTGTCGGGCGTGTCGGTGGCGCTGTCGCCGGACGGCCACTACGCCGTCCGCTACCGGGCCGAACTGCTGCCGGATCGCACGGCGGGCGTCGGCTCCCGCCGGCAGTTGTTCCTGCTGACCGTCCGCGGCTACGCGACCGACCCGCTGGGCGAGACGCTCACGGCCGCGACCAAGGCCGCCGTGATGCAGATCGCGGTGGACCCGGTGTGGGTGAACAGGGGCGAGCCGTACTCCGGCTTCGTCGAGGGGACGAGCGAGGCGGTGCGGCGGAACTACAAGTGGATCGACCGGGTGGACGTGGACTTCACCTACCGCTAAGTGGGCTGCTTCCCACTCGCGCGGCGGGCTAACACAAAGCGACTCTTGCTCACGGAGGGGCGACATGCGACAGGTGTTCCCGGCGGTCGCGGCGGTCGCCGCTCTGGTCCTCGGCGGGTGTATGGGCGGCAAGCCGGCGATTCTCCGCCCAGCCCAGGTGCCGGTGCCGCCCAGCCAGGAGATCGAAGTCCTCGACCCGGCGCAGGGGGCGACCCACGTCCCGCCGGTCGTCCTCACCGGGGGCGACGGCGGCACCCAGCAAGTGGACGTGCCGCCGGCCGTGCTGGTCCACCGCTACTTCCCCAGCGGCGACCGCAACTTCCAGGCGCAGTTCCTGCCCGGCGGCCCGGTCATCATTTCCGTCAACCACCCGCGGACGATGGAGCGGACCTATGTGATGGCCACGCTGCCGCCGGGCGCGCCGCGGGTGACCTACGCCGGCAAGTCGATCATCTACGACTACGGTCCGCAGTCGGTGACGCTGTCGTTCGGCCCGCTGGGGAAGCCGACGATCACATACTCGCAGGGGCTGAAGGCGGTGGAGGCGGCGAAGCGGGTCACGGGCAAGGCGACGACGGCGATCACGAACTGGTGGAACTCGACCCCGCCCAAGGACGTGCCGCACCAGTAGCGGTTGTTCGGATTGTCGGCGTCGGGCAAGGCGGGGCGAGTGTCGGCTTTCCGGGCACGCGAGATTCTGCTTGACCGACCGGGCGGCAGGGGGTTGAATCACCGCGAAGGCGATTCGCCCCCCACGCCGTCCGGTGCCGATCCATGAGCAAGCCCGACGACTACACGCCGGACTTCCACGTCGTCCTGAACCACGAACTGGACCAAGTGCAGTTGCGGCGGAAGGCGCTGCACGACGCCGGACTGATTCCTGAACTGCCCAAGGATATCGGATCGATACCGCCGTGTGAGACTGCCGTCGTGGTGACAGGCGGAGATGCCAAGAGTGCGATTGCCGAGGGGAAGGCGGCGATCACGACGACGGTAGCATGCCTGAAGGAGGTGGCGGCCATCGGGCCATCCACCGGCGAAGGGACTGCTTTTGCCGAGTCCGGTGCAAGTAGTCCGGAGGAGAAGCGAAACGACGAGATTCGGCAAGTCCGCGACCGGGCGAAGAAGATGGACCTGTTCGGCGTCAGCTTCTCCGGCGGCGGCATCCGCAGCGCCACGTTCTCGCTGGGCATCCTACAGGCGCTCGGCAAGCTGAAGTTGCTGCGGCACGTCGATTACCTCTCGACCGTGTCCGGCGGCGGGTACATCGGCGGCTGGCTGGCGGCGTGGATCCGCCGCGAAACCGACGGGCTGGCTCAACCGCCCTTCGCCGATGCGAACGCCGGTGCGACGGCCGTGGAGAACGTCGAGCGGCAGCTCGACCCGGATCGCACCAATCAGGCGAGGAGCCACCGGCTGACCAGCGACCCGTCCCCCGCCGTCCGGCCGCCGAACGTCGCCGAGGACCGCGAGCCGGCACCGATCCACCACCTCCGCGCGCACTCGCGGTATCTGTCGCCGCGAACCGGCCTTCTCAGCCTTGACACTTGGGCGATCCTCGCGATCTACCTCCGCAACTTGTTCGTGAATGCGCTCGTCGTGCTGCCGCTGTTGGCGTTCGTGGTTCTGGCGGCGCGGTCCACCGTGCGGTTCTACGCATGGCCGGAGTCGCCGAGTGAAGGCCTCAGCTGGAGCCTCTTCGGGACCGCCGTGGGCTTCCTCGTTGTTGCGGCTGCGCTGATGGCGATTCGGCTCAGTGAGGTTCGCTCAAGGGTACCAAAACCGGAGAGCGCGAGTTGGTGGTGGCACCCGCGAATGGCGGTCTTCGCCCTGCTGATTACCGGGTTCCTGGCCGTTTGGGTGGCCGCGCCGGACGCCGGGAACCCGATGAACGACACGTGGTACAACCGAATCCCGTCTTGGCTCGACAGACTGATAGACTGCATCAGGAACTGGATGGCCAACAATTTCGGTGAAAGCGCGCGCCCAACGTACCACGTCCTCTGGGGTAGCGTGTTCGCTCTTTTGAGTGTGGCTGTCAGCGTCGTGCTGCTCTGTGTGAGCTGGTGGCATCTCAAACCCGGCGAGTCAATTCGCAGTGGCTTCCGGTACGCATTCTTCCGCCTCTTCCTCGCGTTCGCCTTCGGCGTTCTGGTGGAAGTGTGGGACGACAGTTTCCTCTACGCCTTCGGTACGGGGAACCCGCGAATCTTCGCCACCTTCGGTCCACCGTCCTTCCTCGGGATCGTGCTGTTGGCCGGATACATCGAAGTGGCGCTGGCAGGAGGCTGGTATACCGAATACGAGCGCGAGTGGCGATCCCGCCTCGCCTCGTGGATGTTCCTCCTCGCGGTCGGTTGGGTGGCCGTGTTCGCCACCGTCATCTACCTCCCGCAACTTCTGGACAACCGGGGCGGCACGGCCACCACGTCGGCGGTGGTGGTGCTGACGGCCGCGATCCGGTTCCTCGCCCCGAAGCTGACCGCCGCACCGGGAATGCTCACGTGGGTGGCGGTGAAGGTGGTCCCGGTCGTGTTCCTCGTGGCACTGCTGGCGCTCGTCGCGTCCGGAGTGGACCGCATCGTCCGCGAGTTCCCCTCCGAAGACTCGTGCCAGCGGCAGTACGCGAAGTGGCGCGCCGTGGTCGAAGGCAAGATCACACTCGAAGAGCAGACGACCACCGTCCCGAATCCGAATCCGGCCCTGCCGGGGATCGATGTGCATTCCGCCAAGTGGGTCGCGTCCGCGCCCGACCTCGAATTGAGCTACGCCGACTGGCTCGAAGTCTCCACATGGCGAGCGGTCCTCGTCGCGACCGGGATCGCCGGCGTCGTGTTCTTCGTCTTCGTCCTCGTCGTGCCGGTGAACCGGTTCTCGCTGCACTCCATGTGCGCCAACCGTCTCATCCGCTGCTACCTCGGCGCGTCCCAGCGGCCGACGAAAACGCACCTCGAACAGCGGGCGTGCGTACCAACGGCGGTCGAACGGGAACGGAAGGCGAACACGTTCAGCGGGTTCGATCCGGACGACGACCTGCCGCTCATCAAGCTCCGCACC
>JAYTTN010000599.1:0-16684 GCA_043745295.1 Fimbriiglobus sp.
AACAGGGGGCTTACGCCCCCCGCTCGCCCGGAATAAACCACCACGAGACCACCCATGCGATACCTGCTTCCCCTGCTCCTGCTCGCGGCTCCGCTGGCGGCGCAGGAGCCGAAGGTGGACCCCAAGGCCGCCCTCAA
This sequence comes from Fimbriiglobus sp., assembly GCA_043745295.1. GTDB lineage: Bacteria > Planctomycetota > Planctomycetia > Gemmatales > Gemmataceae > JALHQU01. The sequence goes on from JAYTTN010000599.1 coordinate 138, forward strand.
GCCGATCCCGGTCCTCGACCTGAAGCTGACCGCCCCGGTCAGCTTCGAGAAGGACATCCTGCCCGTCTTCGCCGCCAAGTGCCAGGTGTGCCACGCCGGCAACCTGACCGAAGGCAAGCTCGACCTGAGCACCTACGCGGCCCTCATGAAGGGCGGCAAGCGGGGCGCGGCGCTGGTGGCGGGCAAGGCGGACGAGAGCTTCCTGTGGCTGGTGTCGTCGCACAACAAGAAGCCGATCATGCCGCCGAAGACGGAGGAGAATCCGCTCTCCAGCAAGGACGTGTCGCTGCTGAAACTGTGGATCGACCAGGGCGCGAAGCCGCCGGCGGTGGACACCAAGATCACCCGCGTGGTGACGCTCAACCTGCCGCCGGCCCTCGTCAAACCGGTACGGGCCGTGGCCGTGTCGCCGGACAAAGCGGTCGTGGCGGCCGGGCGGTCGAACCAGCTTTACCTGCTCGACGCCAAGACCGGCGACCTGAAGAAGACGTTCGTCGATCCGTCGCTGAAGCTGCCCGACGGCAAGGCCGCAAACGCCGCGCACATCTCGCTGGTGGAAGCGATGGCCTACAGCCCGGACGGGAAGACGCTGGCCACCGGCAGCTTCCGCGAGGTGACACTGTGGGACGCCGAGACGGGCGCGGTGAAGGCCCGCATCGGCGGGTTCGCGGATCGCATCGTCGCCATCGCCTACAGTGCCGACGGCAAGCAGTTCGCCACCGGCGGCGGTGCCCCGACCGAGGACGGCGAGATCAGGATCTTCGACGCGGCCGGCAAGCCCGTCGCGGACATCAAGAACGGCCACTCGGACCAGGTGTTCGGCGTCGCCTTCAGCCCGGACGGGAAGTTGCTGGCCACCGCCGCCTCGGACAAGTTCGTCAAGGTGTTCGAGGTGCCCAGCGGTAAGTTCGTCAAATCGTTCGAGGGTCACACCCAGCACGTCATGGATGTGGGCTGGACGCCCGACGGCAAGAAGCTGGCCAGCGCCGGGGCCGACAGCATCGTCAAGGTGTGGGACTACGAGAAGGGGGAAAAGCTGCGGGACATCAACGCCCAGAAGAACCAGGTGACGCGGCTGGTGTTCGTGCCGAAGACGGTCACGTTCCTGACCTGCGGGGGCGACGGGGTGACGAACCTGTGGAACGCCGACAACGGCGGCTCGCAGCGCAACTTCCCCGGCGGCAAGGACTTCCTGTACGCGGTCGGGTGCAGTCCGGACGGGCTGGTGGTCGCCACCGGCGGCGAGGACGGCGTCGTCCGCATCTACAACGGCACGACCGGACAGTTGGTGAAAGCGGTCGAGTCGCCGGGGGTCGAGAAGAAAGAGCCGCCGAAGAAGTGAGAATATTCCGAGAATTTCGTCGCTTTCGACTAAAGTCCCTGAAACGTGCGCGGGCGACCAGCGTATAAAGCGATGTGGACACAATCCGTCAAGGCGAGTCGGCCCAGAAAGCGGGGCCGATCCGCCGCGAGCCGCGGGAACCCCCTCCCCGCGGCTCGTTCGTTTCCCGTGCCGCAATCCCCTTTCGAGACGATCCACTATCGCACGTGCCGTCGAGCCGTTCCACCGCGAGCGGGGCGGGTTGATCCGTTGGACTTGAGCGGCGGATTCGGTCGGGCGGACGGGCCAACCCACCTCCCCTCGCTGAGGGGAGGTGGAAGAACTGCGCCACTGCGAACGCGGACGGATACCCGGAACGGATCGGGTCACCCCGCGTGCGGTATCGAGGGTTTCGCCCCAATCGCCTTCCCAGGTCTTCCGCGACACGGTTGACTCTCTCGACCTGCTTGTCTTTCCGGATGGACTTCCAGATCACATAAACCGGACGGCCCATTCCACCCGTTTCCACAAATCCCGGCCCGGCCGCAAGAAAAAACTTGACGGCGGATTTGGCCCGCCCGTACTCTGCTAACGAGTGAGGCGTTTATCCCAATCACCGGGGATTGGGATAAGTATCTGTTCGGCCGTCGAAAGCCACAAAATCGGAGAAAAAAATGAGCGCGCCGAGTGGACCGAAGCCGTCCGTCTGCCCGAAGTGTCGCAGATCGAACGTGGCCGCTAAGGACAAGATCCACGCGCATTCTGCCCACCATTTGGTGCATGCTGTGGGTGGAGTCGCCGGCTTGCTGGCAGCTGGTGCGATGTGGCTGGCTGCCAAGGGGATGAACTCGACGACCCACGACTGGCAGTGCGGATCCTGTAACCACGAGTTCTCCAGCATCTCAGGTTCTTGTCGTCGCTGCACTGGAACGACGACGAACAAGACGAAGTGCTGTTCGACTCCCCTGTGTGCTGTATGCACACCCGAGTGGCTCGCTGAGACCGGCTGCGAGTACTGCCATTAGGCTGGCCGGTAACTATCTTCCAAGCCACCCGCTCGGTGGTGTCAAGAGGCCGCACCAGGCGCTGCAGCAGACCTGGGCCGCACGTTCGCTTCTCGCGGGTCATGGTCGCTCGGCGGCTCAGCCGCCGCTGAGCTGGGTCGTTCGGCGGTCGAGGGCTTCCGGGTGGCGAAGCGGAAGGCCGATCCCCGGCGTGACTGGTTCGACAACTGCGGCGGTTGGTCTGCGCGGAACGACTTGGACGCATTGCAGGTGGGATCAGCCCGCCACGGAGTGCCCCAGGAATTTCCCACCAGTGACGGTTGACTGTCGGTGATCGTCCACCCCCGTGTTCGACTCGCGCCGCGTTCCGGCCTCGCGCGGCGAGAACGTCGGTGAAAGTGCCATTCCTTTCACCGACGGTTTCAACTCCGGCTCACTTCTGCGGCGGGGCCGCCTCGCGGATCAACGCCCCGCGGTCCTCGCTCAGCACCAGGATCGAGAACCGCTCGACGGCCTGCCGCTCCGGGGTGTTCACCGACACGTAGTCGAACCGCCCGCGCGGGTCGGTGTACCCGTCCTTGTGGAACTTCACCTGGCCGTTGGCCAGCTTCGCGTACACCTTCACGTACACTTTCGCGATCCCCTTGCCGCCGGCCGCGTCGCTGGCCTTGATCTGGCCGTAGTTCTCGGTCACGTTCACCGTCATCGCCGTGGCGTAGTACGGCAGGGAGCGGGTCTTCCCGGCGGCCGTCACCTCGACGAGGACGTTGCGGTTGGCGAACTCGGCCGGCAGCGGGATGTCCGCCTTGCCGCCGTCCTTCGGCAGCGTCACGTCCTTGCTCGCGTTCGGCCGGATGTTGGCGAACTGCCCGCCCGACTGCGTCACGAACGGGTTGGTGCTGAACAGCAGTTCCACGTCCATCGGGTAGTAGTTGACGCGGACGGCCTCCACGTTCTGGTACGCCAGCTTGATGGTCTTGCCGTCGAGTGCCATCTCGAAGCCCGGCTCGGTGGCGGCGAGCTGCCCCTGCTGCTGGTTGCGGTCGTCCTTGTCCGCCACCTTCACTGCCTTGCCCTCGATCTCGTCCAGTTGGGAAATGATCGCGGCGAAGGTGTTCCGCCAGCGGTCCACCGGGTGGTTCGCGTACTGGGCGGCGACGCTACGGGCCTTCTTCGGGTCGTCGGTGAACATCTCCAAGTAGGCGGCGCAGTAGTCGTACTGCATCTTGGTGGGCACGAGGTCGCGGTGAACGCGGGCGAAGGTGTCCTGGGCCTCGTCGATGCGGTCCTGCAACAGCAGGTAGTAGGTGACGGCGAGCAGGTCGGCGTCGTTCAACCCCTTCGAGTACGTCAGCGTCTTCAGGAAGGCGTGGTACTGCCCGTGGAAGCGGTCGTTGACGATCTGCCGGCGGCTCCCCAGCGCGTGGGCGCGGGCGTTCACCAGGGGTTTGTACTCCAGGTGCTCGTAGGTGTGTCGGGCCACCGGGTCGATGCCCAGCAGCGGCGACTCGATCGGCCCACCGCAGGTGGCGACGAACGTGTCGAGGTGCAGCAGGTACTGACGGGCGGCGGGCACGTCGGCGTGGAACAGGCCGTAGCTCCACAGCGTCGGCTGGTACAGGTGCCGCTCGGCCAGCAGCTTCAGCACGCTCTCGAAGAACGCGCGGTCCTTCAGGCGGAAGGCGATCTTGTCGAGGTTCAGCGCCCGCACGTTCTCGCGGTTGAGGAATGCCAGCACGTCGTCGCCGGTGCCGTGCTGCGAGACGTAATCCCACGACGTGGTGTCGAGCCGCGTCGCCTTCGCCACCACGTTGAAGGTGACGGGCTTGGCGGCGATGACGAACTGCTCGTTCTTCGCCACATGCACCGGGAACTGTGCAAACTGCCCCGGCTGCGGGAAGTAAAAGGCGTAGTCGATGGTCCGCGTGTGGTACGGCTCCAGGTCGAGGGGTACTGCCTTCGTGTACCGGCCGTTGGCCACCGGCACCGCGCCCACGGGCAGTTGCAGCAGCACCGACAGCTTCTGCCGGCTGCTCGTCGGGTTGGTGACGACGACCTGGCAGCCGTAGACGGTGTGGACGACGAACTCCTCGGTCACGAACTTGTCCAGCTTCTCGCCGTTCTCCTCGCGGAAGCGGTCGCCGCTCCGGTAGAAGTTCTGGCTGACGAGGATCGGCAGTTGGCCGCCGGCCCCGACCGCCGGGCGGACCTCCTCGTGGAAGGCGATCAGCTTGCCGGCGGGGGTGAGCGTCATCTTGCCGCCGTCGAAGGCGACCTTGTGCTTGCCCGCCTCGAAGGGCAGGTCCAGCACCGCCAGCGCGAGCATCATCTCGGTGAAGTTCCGCGACGCGGCCGGGATGTTCGGCGTGAGGAACCCGCCGTCGGCGTGCTTCGCGTAGTCGGCCCAGAAGGTGTTCACCGGCACGAGGTCGGCGGTCTGCTGACTGATGAGCAGCTTGTAGTAGTTGTTCTCGGCCCACTCCATCGTCGGGTCGAACTTGCGGTAGAGCTGCCGCACCACGCCGCCGGTCTTCCGGTCGTCGGCGAAGTAGCCTACCGAATCCTTCGACTTCTTGCTCTCGTCGTACTTCCCTTCCCCCTTCTCCTCGCGGTCCCGCTGCTTGCCGTCGCCGTCCTTGCCGGGGGCCTTGTCGCCGGGCTTGGGTTCGCCGGGCATGCCGAAACCGCCGGTCGGGCCGGGCATGCCGGGAGGCGGGAGCGGGGCCGGGATCGCCTCTTCCACGGCGGGCGATTTCGGTTGCAGTACGACGGGCATTTCCCGCGGCACCGCGATGGTGTTGCCGTCGGGGGTGTCCAGCGCGCCGTTGGCCACGGCGGTGTCGAACAGGAGAATTTCCTTGTCGGTGTTCGGCGGGATCAGTTTGAGCAGGTCTCCGAGGTGCCGGGCGGTCTTGGCCGGTTCGCCGGCGATCTTCTGCGCGAGGAACACCCGCTCCGGCACGTTCAGCCGGCCGAACTCCCACGGCTTCGTGAAGTTCGTGAGGTCGGCGTCCAGCAGGCGGGCGTCCAGGAACGTCTTGTCCTTCTTGTTGGCGAGGTACGGCTTCACCACGGCGGTGAAGAACTCCGGGTCCTTCTTGCTGAGGAAGAAGTTCAGCTCGTGGCAGGCGTGCTTCGAGTAGAGCGTCCGCTTCTCTTCCGGCTTCAGCTTCGGCCACTTCAGGACGAACGCGAACTCGGTCAGCTTCGGGTCCTTCGAGAGCGTGGCGTACAGAGCGTACACTTTCGCCAAGCTGTCGTAGGCCTCGAACCGGCTGCCGGCGGCGTCTTCCAGCGCGAACTCCTTGCCGGCTTCGACGACCGTGACTTGCTTCTGCTGGGTGAAGTGCTTGGCCGGGTCGAGGCCCTTCTTCAGCCGCAGGTCGGCGAACAGCGCGGCCTTCTCCGGCAAGCTGGTGCTGCGGACGGTGGTGTTCAGCGGGTCGCAGGCGACGACGCGGATCATGGCGTGCGGGCCGAAGTCCTTCAGCGGCACGCGGACGACGCCGTCCTTATCGGCGGTCAGGTTCACCGCCACGGCGCTGGCGTCGTACAGGAAGTCGAGGTCGGACGGGTCCGAGTCCGCGAGGTTCAACGGCGCTTCGGACTTCGGTGAGGGCGGCGTCGGAAGGTTCACCGGCGGGGCGAAACCGCCCTTGCCGCCGAAGTGGTCCCCGCCCTGGGCGAGTTGTTCGCCGGTCTCGGTGGTGCGGACGGCCCACGGGTTCAGGAGTAGCATCGGCCGTTCGAGCATGTTGCCGGGGTACTTCTTCTTCGTGCGGCGGTCCAGGACGTAGCGGTACTCGTCGCCGATGTTGCGGCCGGTCAGGTACAGCGAATCGGCGTGCAGCGGGTACAGCCCGTCCGGCTCGGCGTCGCGGACGGCCGCGAAGTGGTTGAACGCGCCGAACGCCGGCTGGTACCGCGTGGCGAAGACGTGGACGCGGGCGAACGTCGAGGCGTCGCGGAGTTGCACCACGAGGTCTTTCGCGTCGGCGGTGATCGATTCGATCTGCACCGCCTTCAGCCCGGCGGTCTGCAACTGCCGGAGCTTGCCCAAGAGGTAGCCGTCTTGCGCGGCGGCGTCGGTCACGCGGACGCGGACCTTCTCGCCGCTCCGCTTCAGCCACAGGTCGTAGTCGCCGGCGGCGAGGCCCTTCAGTTCGATGCGGCCTTGGCTGAAGGAGATCGCGTCGAACTTGTCGGCGCGGATGTTCGCGCCCTGCACTTCGAACAGCGCGAGTTCCTCCGTCGTCGGCTTGGCGGCCGTGCCCATGTACGGCACCGTCACCGTGTCGCCGAGCTTCGCGTGCAGGAGCTGGCGGTAGGTGTGGCGGTCCTGGGCGACGGCCCAGTGGCGATCCGTGCCGTCCGGCCCGCGGGCGTTCACGCCGGCGATGTCCGGCAGCGGCCCGAGCAGCACGCGGCCCTTCGCGTCGGTCTTCATCGTCGCCGTCACCGGCTGCTTGAAGTCGCGGTGCTTGATCGAGACGTACACCGGCCGTTCGGCCTTCGGTTCCCCGCTGCGGCCGAGCAGTTCGAGGACGTAGTCGGCCCCGAACTTGGCGAAGTGCAACTCTTCCACTCGCTCCGTCATGTCGATGGCGTTCACGGCGAACGTCTGCGTCGCCGTCAGGTCCGCCGTCTTGCCGGTGCTGAGAACCTTCACCTTCGCCGAGAGCGTGACCGTCAGCGAACTGAGGCGCGGCGGCACGCGGAAGTCGTGCGTCGATTCGCGGTCCTCGAACAGCTTGAAGTTCGGCAGCTCCGTCGAGGTCGGCACGCCGTCGTTGTCCACGCTGGTGATCCGCAGGCGGATGTCTTCGAGCAGCCCCACCGACACCGGCCGGCCGTTGAGCGACAGCCCCGGCCGGACGAGGAGGGTGGCGATCCGCTGACTCAACAGGCTCTCGCGGTCCACGTGAATGCCCGCCGTCAGGTGGAAACTTTCCGGCTGGTGCTGGAGGTAGTCGAGGCATGAGAAGTCGCCGCTGCGGACGACGACGGGCTTGCGGCCCGGCGCGGTGCTGAACGGCACCAGAATGACGCCGGCCTTGTCCGCCGCGTACTCCTGCCCGCCGAGCCAGACGGTCGCGGTCGTCACCGGCTTGTTGGTCTCGTCCACCACGCGGACCACCTGGCCGGCCGTGCCCGTCGTCACGATGGGGCGGAGGCGGCCCTTGCGGATCAGCGCCCGGCTGCTCTTGCCGCCGCCGATGAGGTCGATGACGTACACGCCCGGCCGGTCCTTCTCCGGGAAGTTCGGCGCGCCCTTCGGGTCGGGGAATTCGAGCGTCACCGCCGTGCGGCGGAACGGATCGACGTTCCCCGGCAGGGTCCGCTCGGCGTTCGCCACGAGGCCGTCCAGGCTGATGTCGGTGTCGATCTCCTTGCCGTGCGCCCAGTAGTAGTTCCCCGTGTTGATCTCGTAAATCTTCACGAGCAGGTTCGGCGCGTTCTTGGCGAACAGTTCGATCTTGATCGGCTCGTCGACCGCGAACTCGGTCTTGTTGGTGAAGGCGAAGTCGATGTCCACCCGGTCCTTCAGTTGCCGCAGCGCTTCCGGGGAAAGCTGGGACGCCCACTTCTCGCCGTCGCCTAGGCCGTGGACCAGCTTCGTCTCGGCGAACAGGGCGGTCAGGTAGGTGTCGAGGATGTACGGGTCGAAGTCGGCGGTGCCGGCGTCCTCGGCGAAGAAGTGCGCGAGGTAGCTGCGGACGAGCGGTTCGTCGGTGACCACTTTGGTCAGCAGCGTGGCCGGGAAGTAGTCGGCGTTCAGGTCGGCCGGGTGCTTCACGGCCTCGGCGCTTTCCAGGCGCGCCTGCGGCATGTAGTGCTGCATTCGCGGCAGCTTCAGGTACGCCAGGAAGCGGGCGCGGTCGTACACGCCGGCGGCGCGGTCGAAGGCGAGCCGGTGGTAGAGGACGTGCGCCTTGAACGGGTTGTGGACGGCCGACAGCCGCTCGGCGAACGTCTGGAGGCGTTCGAGGTAGGCGAGGGCGAGCTTGCGGTCCCGCTTCCAGTCGTCGTCGGCACCGGGGTTGAGTTTGGAGGCGTAGGTCGTGACGAAGGCCGCGTGATTCAGCACGCCGGGCTTCGGCTTCACCAGCTCCTCGAGCTGCGCGAGCGTCATCTGCTTGTGGATGGCGATCCCGCCGAACTCGCCGGAGTGCGGGGCGTCCAGGTCGTCGGCGACCAGTTTGGGCAAGTTCGGCAGGTCCGGCCGCGCCAGTCGGGTGAGGAGTTCCCGCCGGTTCTCCCAACTCAGGGACTCGGCGGCCACCCAATCGAGGGCGGACTCCTCGAACTGACTCAGGTTGCCGTGCCCGAAGGCCGCGACTTTCAGGGTCGCGCGGGAGATGCCCTTCGGGTCCAGGCTGGTCGGCAGGTTGGCGGTCGCGCCGGCGACTTCCTTCTGGTGGTCGAACCGCGCGCCGAGGTGGTCGCGGAGGTACTTCAGGCTCTTCTCCGGCTGCTTGTCGAAGGCGAGCAGGGCGTGGCGGGTCTGGATTTCGGTCAGCCGGGGCGTCTGCTTGTGCCGTTCGTACCAAAGGGCCGCTAGCGGCTCGATCTTGTCGAATTGCTCGGTCTGGAGGAGGTGCAGGCCGTGGTAGTAGTAGAAGTCCTCGGTGCCGGGGATGAGCTGCTTCAGGCTCGTCGCGCGGTCCTTCGCCAGCGCGAAGTCCTCGACGTAGCCGATGTCGCCGGCCCGCACCCCGTTGCCGGGGATGAGTAGCAGCACGACGACGAGCGACCCGGCCGACAGCCAGAGCGAGAGGCGAGACATGGCGGCACCGTGTGGCGGAGAGTTCGTGGCGAGCATAGCCTACACACTCAGACGAGACAGGGGCGAGCGGAGATGGGCCGGGCGACTCCGAACCGTGCGTTCGCGGAGCGACCGCCGACGAACCGAGACGGGAACCCGGCGACTCGGAACGGCGCGGCGCGGGAGTTGCCCGCGCCGCTACAATGTCCGAAGACTCGATCCCTCCCTCTTCCCAGCGGAACCCCATGCACGCCAGCCCCGTCCGGTTGGGAGTCGTCGGCTGCGGCGGGTTCGGGCTGTTCGCGCTCCAGCAGTTCACGCAGGTGCCCGGCGTCGCGCTCGTCGGCCTGGCCGGCACCCACCGCCCGGCGTCGGTGGCCGCCGCCGCCCGGTTCGGGGTCGAGAACGTCGACGACGCCGGCGAGCTGTTCCGCCGCGACGACGTGGACCTGGTGTACATCGCCACGCCGCCGTTCCTGCACTACCCGCAGGCACTGGCCGCCCTGACCGCCGGCAAGCACGTCGTCGTCGAGAAGCCGCTGGCGCTGACCGTCGCCCAGGCCGACGAGCTGGTCACGCTCGCGCGGAAACACGACCGCCTGCTCGTGGCCAACCTGATGCAGCGGTACAACCCGCTGTTCGACGCGGTCCGCCGGCTGATCGAAACGAAAGTGCTCGGTGACGTGCTGCACGCGACGTTCGAGAACTACGCGTCGGACGAGAACCTGCCGGCCGACCACTGGTTCTGGGACCGGGGCAAGAGCGGCGGCATTTTCGTCGAACACGGCGTCCACTTCTTCGACCTGTTCGCCGGGTGGCTCGGGGCGGGGCGGGTCGAGGCCGCGCAGGTCGGCGTGCGACCGGGTACCGCGATCGAGGAGCACGTCCACGCCACGGTGCGGTACGGCGACGCGCTGGTGAACTTCTACCACGGCTTCCACCAGGCCGGGCGGATGGACCGTCAGGAGCTGCGGCTGGTGTTCGAGCGCGGCGACGTGACGCTCTTCGACTGGGTGCCGACCCGCGCGCGGATTCGCGCCCTGGTGGACGAGCGGCAGACGAGGGAGTTGTGCGCCCTGTTCCCCGGTGCCCGACTCGACGCGGCCGCGTCCTTCGGGGGGAACGACCGGGCCTGTCGGGGTCGGGGCAAAGGGATCGACGCCTATCAAGTCGTCGATCTCGCGTTCGGCGACGGGACGGCGAAGTCGCCGCTCTACGGCCAACTCCTCCGGGCCGTGATGCGGGATCAGGTCGATTGGGTCCGCGACCGCAGCCACCCGCGGGTGGTCACGGAGGCCAACGGCCGCGACTCCCTGGCGACGGCGTGCGCGGCCGATGAACTCGCTCGCCGTGCGGGGACCGACCGATGACCGTCCGCCGACTTTCCACGCGGATTTTGCTCCGGCCGGCGGACGTGCCCGCGTCCCGCCCGGACTTCGAAGTCGTCGGCGCGTTCAACCCCGGCGCGGTTCGGGCGGGCGACGAGGTCGTCCTGCTGGTCCGCGTCGCCGAACGGCCCCGCGAGCGGCGGGCAGGGTACACGGCACTGCCGCGCTGGGATGCCGCCGGCGAGTTGACGGTCGATTGGGTGCCCGACGCGGAACTCGCATCGATCGATCCGCGCGTGGTCCGCTGCAAAGCCGACGACCGGACCCGGCTCACGTACGTCTCGCATTTGCGCGTCGTCCGCTGCGGGGACGGGCGAACGGTCCGCGAAGTCACCGACGTGGCGTTCCGCCCGCAGGGTGAAGTCGAGGAGTTCGGGGTCGAAGACCCGCGCATCACCGAACTGAACGGCCGGTTCTACTTCACCTACGTCGCGGTGTCGCGGCACGGCCCGGCGACGGCCCTGGCCTCGACCGCCGACTTCGTCACCTTCGAGCGGCACGGCGTCATCTTCTGCCCGGAAAACAAAGACGTGGTGCTGTTCCCGGAGCGGATCGGCGGGGCGTATGCGGCATTCCATCGGCCGGTGTGCGGGACGCCGTTCACCCGCCCGGAGATGTGGGTGGCGAAGTCGCCCGATCTGATTCACTGGGGGTCGCACACCCCCCTACTACTCGCCGGCGGCGAGTGGCAGTCCGGCCGGGTGGGGGCCGGTCCGCCGCCCATCCGCGTCCCCGACGGCTTCCTGGCGATCTACCACGGCAACAGCCATCCGACGCGCCCCGGCGAGGTCGGGACGTACTACGGCGGCGCGCTCCTCCTCGACGCGGAGAACCCCGCCCGCATCCTGCGCCGCACGCCGGAACCGTTCTTCCGCCCCGAGGCCGCGTTCGAGGTCGAGGGGTTCGTGCCGAACGTGGTGTTCCCGACGGGGGTGGTTCGGGACGGGGGCGAGCTGCTGGTCTACTACGGGGCGGCCGATGCGGTCGCGGCGGTGGCCGCCTTCTCGCTCCGCGACCTGGCCGACGCGATGACCCCGCCGGACTGACCGCCGCACCCCGCGAGACGAACCCGCCCATGCGTCCCCGCCACCGGCCCCGACCCCTCGCGCTCCCTCCCGCCGGCGGGACGTTCGTGGCCATCGACTTCGAGACCGCCGACCACGGCCCGGACAGCGCCTGCGCGGTCGGGCTGGTCCGGGTCGAGGGGCTGGAGGTGGTCGCCCGCGCGGTCCTCCGAATCCGACCGCCGCGGCCGCGCGTGCTGTTCACCCACGTCCACGGGATCACCTGGGAGATGGTCCGGGACGCCCCGCCGTTCGCCGACGCCTGGCCGCTCCTCGCCCCGCTCCTGGCGGGGGCGTCGGTCCTGGCCGCCCACAACGCCCCGTTCGACCGACGGGTCCTCGCCGCCTGCTGCGCCGCGGCCGGGTTGGCCGCGCCGGCACTGCCGTTCCTTTGCACCGTTCAGCTCGCCCGCCGGACCTGGCACCAGAAGCCGAACGACTTGCCGAGCGTGTGCCGGCGGCTGGGGATCGGGCTGTCGCACCACGACCCGGCGTCCGACGCCCACGCGTGTGCCCGAATCGTCATCGCCGCCGTCGGCACGAGCATGACCGGGGCAACGGGAACGACCCGCTCGTGAACGGGCACCGAGGCGTCGCCGTCAGTTCTCGTCGGCGGGCGGGGCCGGCCGCGTCGCCGCCCTTGCGAACCCGGCGTACTCGGCGTCGTCCCACTGGTAATCGACGAGGATCTGCTCGCCGGCGGCGATGTCCCGCAGGGCGCGGAACACGATGTCCGACCGCCCGAACCGCGCGGTGAACTCGGCGTTCGGAGTCGGCGAGAAGTTGTACAGCGACCCGTACCCGAGCGCGACGGCCAGTTCGCCGCCGAGCCGGCCCCACTTGAACACGTAGTCTTCCAAGCCGGTGCCGGGCGTGTCGGTGGGTAATCGGATGACGGGGCACACCTCGATCACTTCCCGCTTGTTGAACGACCGTCCCGCGAACACCCCGCGGCCCATCCCGCGAACTTTTCGGACGAGCAGGTCGGGGCGTGGCGTCACGGCGGTCATGCGATGGTCCGGGGCTCGCGGGTGCGGGTCGATTCACGCCCCCACAATACCCCGAAGTCCTCGAACGCGGCACGCCACATCCGCGAGCGAGCCGCGAGTGGGGCGTCCCGGTGGGCGACTGGCGCGTCCGGTCGAGCGGGTCTTGGCGTGGACGGCGTTCGTGCAGGTCGCGGTCGAGCCGACCGAAGGTCGGGGAGGCCCGACATCGTCGTCCGGCATGTTTCCGGCCGTCGGGCCGACGTTCAACGACGACGCCATCGCACCGCCCTCGGCACCCTGACGGAGCTGTTCTCTGACCGCGCGGTCGTCGGCCTCCACTGCATGACCCAGCCGGAGCCGATTCCGAGTATTTTGCGAAAGTGCCGAATTCGCGTGACCAGCCCATTGACTTTACGATTGGCACGGCCGTACAGTGGCGTGGTTGGAAACGCTCCCCATCGACCGTGAGGATCACCCCGATGTTCTCCCGACTCCTCGGCCGGCCCTCCAAGACCTCCCAGATTGCCCCCCGGCTTGCGCGGCTGAAGTCGCGCCTGGGTTGTGAGATGCTGGAAGCCCGCGACGTGCCGACCGCCCTCTACTGGAACCCTCAAAGCTACACGGCCGATCCCCACGTCAGCGTTGCCAACAACTGGACCGACTCGAATAACGTCCGGCGGACGAACCCGCCCACCGCGGCCGACGACCTGTTCTTCCTGGGCTACGGCAGTCCTGGGCCGGGGTACTCGAACTCGAACGCGATCATCGACTCGTCGTCCGGCGGCACCTTCCACGGCATCCATCTCGTCAACTACTACGCCGGGACGGTCTCCCTCCAAGTGGCGACCACGGTCGATACGTTCGAGCAGCGCTACGGCAGCATCGCCCAATCCGGCGGCGGTCTGGACCTGTTCGTGACGAACGCCTTCACGCTCACCGGCGGCACGCTGAACAACACGTCCACCCTCGGCACCGTCCACCTGCGAGGCGCGACGGGCGTCATCCAACCCACTTATGGCGGGCCCGATGTAGAGGTCGGCTCGACGTTGAGTCTTGAGTCGCGGAACGGGATCGGGACCACGCTGACGCAACTCCCCGGAACCGAGTGGACCACCAACGGCGCGGGGATGGACATCTACGCGAACTGCGGCTACGAGTTGCCCGAGCAACCCGGTGCCGGACCGGTGGTGGTGCAGCAGAGGGTCGGGAAGAACACGGCGAAGGGCATCCTTCGAATCTACCTACTCGGCTACGAGAACGTCGATCAATCCGTGATAGATGATCGGGCCATCTGGGTTCAAGGTGGGTCCCTGAACGTGACCCACGACGCGACCATCACTGGACTACTCGACCCAAGCAGAAACGACTCCCCGTCCATCCAGATGGACTCCGGTACGATCCGGCTCAAAAACGGCACGAGATTGACGACTCCAGGCATCCTAATGGGAGGGGGCCTCTTCGTGACGACACCCGGCGCGACGGGATCGACGGTTGCGATCATTGACGGCCTATTCGCCGTCACGGGTGGCGGCATCATCCTCGGCTTCGAAATCGGGCAGCAACACGTCTTCTCGGATCTTCGGGTTACGAATGACTTCGTGATGGCGGGCGGAACCTTCTTCGCCGGCGTGGACGGCACCGCCAACTCGATCAAGTCCGACCGCATCTTGACTGACAAGCAGATGACTCTGAGAGCCGGTGCGAAGGTCTCGGTCCAAGTTTTCAACCCGCCTCAGGGCGGAGTGTCCGGACGAGCGTGGCAGGTGTTCGAGGCCACCGGTGGGATCGTCACAAACGACTTCACCACCGACGACGGTTGGACCACAACGATCGACCAGCCGAAGAAAAGGATCTTCGTCTGGAAAAACTAACTGGCATCCAAACCCGACCCGGCAGAAGCCCCTGAACGGGCTACTGCCGGGTCATTCTTGCAACACGTCATATCCTCCAGGCAAGGAGCTAGCCCGTGACCTCTCTCGTTGTGCCGCCCCTGCTAGCGCTGTTCACGATCCTCGGCGACCTCTACCCGAACGGCTTCACCGCACCTCGACTGACGGTCGCTCAAGCGGATTCGGTCTGCGGTCGCGTGATCTCTCGTGAGGGTGACAAATCCATCACGATCTTCGACCTCGATGGGGAACGACGAGTTAAACTCTGCGCCCACGGGCCGCTCGCGAGAGGAGGGTTCTTCCCGGATGCGAACTGGACGGAAGCCAACGGCTACCTCATCCGCGACGTGAAGGTCGGCGACATCGTCGATCTCAAGATCGTGAAGGTCGGTGAATTCTATCGCGCCTACACTGTGCAAATCTTCGAACGGCCGGGCGGCCTGGTGCCGCCGAGCCGATTCAAGCTTCGAAAAGAAGGGGAGAGGTATCACGACATGCGCAACGCGACCATCGCCAATCAGAAGTTCGGCGTCCCGTTGCCCGAGTTCATGCGCATCAAAGAACTCAAAGCCGTCCCACTCACTCGTGACAAGTGACGACGACTTTGCTGACGGAGTGAGAGGCTGCCTACCGATTCTCCCGCCCCACCGCCCCGCGCGTCCACCAAAGCCGGCCGATCTTCGCGAGCCTGCCGTTCGCGGAAGATCGACAAGTGACGCCCCGGTTCACCCCGCCGCCAGGACGCGCAGGTCGCCGGCGCGTTTGGTCAGGCCGATGCGGTCGAGGTGTTCGCACAGCGGTACGGCGTACTTCCGCGTCGTGCCGAGCAGGTCGCGGATCTCGGCCACCGTCGCGCCGGGGCCGGCCGAGAGCCGCTCGCGGACCTTGCGGTGCATGTCGGCGTCGGCGTCGGCGTGCAGGAAAACGTCGTCGTTCACCCGCACCAAGTACCCCTCGGCACACGCCACTTCGTAGATGTCCGTCAGCGCCGTCGCGTTGCCGGTCGCCTGGTTGGCGAAGCTGCCCGGCTCCGGCGGCTGGAACCCGCCGGCCTTGTGCGCCTCGACGATCTTGTCCTTCAACTTCCGCTGGTTGGCACTCAGCTTCGGCTTGAAGTCGGCCCGCGCGATCCGCCGCGCGTCGCCGACGAGCTGCTTCGCCTTCAGCAGCCGATCCGCCACCGCTTGCAGCAAGTCCTCGTCGCCGACGTAGTCCAGCCGGGCCAGCACCTTCGGCCGGTCGTGCGTGGTCATCAGCGGGTTCTGCTCGTGCAGCATGGCCAGCGCGGTGAGGATGCGGTCGCCGAGTTCGGCCACGCGGTCGGCGTGGACGAGCAGCACGCGGTTCGGCGGCAGCGTCAGTTCGACGAGCGTGCCGGCCGCCACCAGCCCCGCCACCAGCGGCGCGGCGGCGGCCGGAGCCACGCCGATCTCGCGGACCAGATCGCCGGCCGCGAACCCGTGGAAGCCGTGGAACCAGGCGGCGGAGACGGCCCGGATCGCCGGGTCGTCGCTCCACAGTTGCTCCGTCCGCACGACCTCCTCCAGGTGCCGCCGGCGGATTTTGCGGGCCGTCGGTTGCAGCACCTGCCCGCCGCCGAGGGTGTGTTCGGCGGACGAGTCGCGGACGATGAACGGCTGCCCCCAGACGGCGGTGACGGGGCCGTCGAGGAACAGTTGCGCCAGCACCCACTGGCCGGGTTCCGCGGTGTCGGCGTCGAGGATGGACACGGTGGCCATGACCTCGGCCGTGCCGATGTGCAGGCGGCACGGCAGGCGGTGCTTCAGCGGCTTGCGGTTGACCGGCAGCGCGTACAGGCGGACGGTCAGCACCTTGCACGGCAGCAGGTAGCCGGGCGTGGCCAGCTCCTGCCCGCGCCACACGGCGTCGTGCGGGACGCCGGCCAAGTTGATCGCGCCCCGCTGCCCGCGCTGCAACTGCTCGACCGACGCGCCGGCGTTGTTCAGCCCGCGCACGCGGACGATCTCCTTCGTGCCGTCGCCCTTGTGCCATTCCAGTTCGTCGGCCACGCTCACCGCCCCGGACACGATGGACCCGGTGACGACGGTGCCGTGCCCGGCGACGGTGAACGCGCGGTCGATGGGCAGGCGGAAGGGGCTTTGTCC
>JAYTTN010000600.1:0-4406 GCA_043745295.1 Fimbriiglobus sp.
GTGAGCGACGGTCTTCGTCCAAGACCGTCGCTCACGCTTCCGGCTCGGACCCCGCCGTCCGCTCGGCGAACGGCCGCCAAGTGCCGGTGGCCGCATCCAGCGCCTCGTTCGGCTGGTATGTCGCCTTGTATTCCAAGGACCGGCACCCCTCGACGTGGAAGCCCATGTAGACGAACGGCAGGCCGCGTTCGGTCGCCGAGCGAATCACCTCCAGCACGTTCCACACGCCGAGCGACCGGTCGCGGAAGTCCGGCTCGTGGTAGAAGTAGATGGCCGACAGGCCGTCCGGCACCACGTCCACATAGCCGACGCCGACCAGCCGGTCGCCGATGTGGTACTGCCATTCCTCGGTGTCGAACGGGTTGTCGAGGAACGACTCGGCGTAGTCGGCGACCGTCTCCGGCTCGCGGCCGGGCCACCCTTTGAAGTCGGACTGGAAGGCGTGAAAGCGGTCGTACAGGGCCAGCTTTTCGGGCGTGACCGACGGCGACGTGACGGCGAGGGTGATGACCCCCGTGTTCTTCTTCCGCACCCGCGCCTGGGTCCGGCTCGGCTCGAAGCGCGGCACGTCCACCCGCAACGACTGGCAGGCGGTGCAGGTGGGGCACTGCGGGCGGAACAGCGAGTGCCCGAACCGCCGCCAGCCGGCCCGCAGCCGTTCGCCGTACTCGGCCGGCGTCATCTTGCCGACGATGTCGTACCGGAGCGACCACGTGCGGTCCGGCAGGTAGCCGCACTTGCCGGGCGGGGTGGCGAAGGTGAACAGCGTTTGCATGACACCACTCGGCGAACGGCGCGACGTGAGTCCGCCGGTACTGATTTCAGGACACGAACTCGACGGCCACCGGGCGGGGGATGATGCCGGCGGCGTGGGCCGACTCTAACAGCAGCTTCACCGCCGCGCGGCCCCGCTCGCCGTAGTCCAGCGTCCAGTCGTTGACGTACATGCCGACGAACTTGTCCGCCAGCGTCACGTCCATGTCGCGGGCGTACTTGAGGGCGTAGTCGAGCGCCTCCTGGCGGTGCTCCAAGCCGTACTCGATACTCAGCTTGAGCAGCCGGGAAATCTCCCGCATGGTGGCGTCGCCGAGGTCCTTCCGCACCACGTTCCCGCCCAGCGGCAGCGGCAGCCCGGTCTTCGCCTGCCACCACACGCCCAGATCGACGACCAGCGACAGCCCCTGGTTCTGGAAGGTGAGCTGCCCCTCGTGGATGATCAGCCCGGCGTCGCACTCGCCCCGCTCGACCGCGCCGAGGATGTGGTCGAACGGCATCACCGTGAAGCGGATGTCCTTGCCGGGGGCCACATCGGCGAAGAGCAGCTTCAGCGTCAGGAACGCCGTCGTCAGCGTGCCCGGCACGGCGATGGACACGTTCGGCAGGTCGCTCAGTTTCAGCGGCGTCTTGGCCACCACCATCGGGCCGTACTGGTCGCCCATGCTGCACCCGCTGGGCAATAGCGCATATTTATCCAGAAGGTGGGCGTAGGCGTGGATGCTGACCGCCGACACCTCCAACTCGCCGTTCATCGCGCGGCGGTTGAGCGTCTCGATGTCCTGCAACTCGTGGGTGAACTTCAGGTTCCCGGTGGGAATCTTGCCGTTCGCCAGGGCGTGGAACATGAAGGCGTCGTCGGGGTCCGGCGAGTGGCCGACGCGGATCAGTTGGGTGGACATTTGAAATGACGCTCCCTTGCGGTCGCGGCTCGTTAGAGGACTTCGGCCGGCGGGCCGCTCTTGACGACCCTGCCGGCGCGCATCTGGTGGACGGTGTCGGCGTGCTTGGCCAAGTCCATGTCGTGGGTGACGATGAGGATGGTCTGCCCGTCGGCGGCCAAGTCCCGCATGACGGCTAGCACCTCGCCGACCAGCTCCGGATCGAGGGCGCTGGTCGGCTCGTCGAACAGCACCGCCTTCGGGCCAACCGCAAGAGTGCGGGCGATGGCAACACGCTGCTGCTGGCCGCCGCTCAGGCTGGCCGGCTTGGCGTCGGCCTTCTCGGACAGGCCGACGCGGGCGAGCTGCTTCTTCGCCTCGGCGTGGCACTCGTCCTCCGCCCGGCCGAGGGCGTACAGCGGGCCACTCATCACGTTCCGCAACACGGTCATGTGCGGGAACAGGTTGAACTGCTGGAACACCATGCCCACGGCGCGGCGGACCTGATTCAGCAGCACTTGCGCGTGCGGCCGGCCGTCGGTGCCGGGCAGTGTGTGGCCGGACACCTCGACGGTGCCGGTGTGGAACGGCTCCAGCCCGTTGACGCACCGGAGCAGCGTACTCTTCCCGCCGCCGGACGGCCCGACGAGAGCGGTCAGCTTGCCCGCCTCGGCGGTCAGCGTCGCCCCGTCGAGGACGCGGTTGCTGCCGTGGTACTTGACGACGTTGTCGATGCGGATCATGGCGTCATCGTCCTTTCAGGAGGGCGTCCCACGAATCGACCTTGAGCAGCCGCACCGCCAGCCGTTCTAGACGCGGCAGGTTTTCGATGGCGGCCAACTTCGCCGCCTGGTCCGGGGTCGGTGCGCCGAACTTCGTCGTGCCCATGCGGTGAAGCACCTCTCGGAGTTTCCGCTCCATCGCCAGGTCTTCGATCACCGAGAACGCGGAGGACTCGAACATGGTCAACCCCCTGTGGAAGATGGTCCGAAGGAATGCGTTGTCCTAGTGCATGCCGGCCAGCAGGAACGTCGCCGTCACCAACTCGCCGGTCACAACGCCTCCGTTCGGACCACGTATTCGATGACGACCCGCGCGGTCGGTTGCAATGGTTCAGTCAGGCTATACCACCGGGTGCCGCCTTGCGAGGAGTATGCCAGCCGCTGGCCGGGCCGATTCTCGAAGTGCCATTCGGCCAAGTGATCCGCGTGTCCCCGTAAGTGCAGGGTGAGCTGGTTGGTCGCCGACACCCACTCGACACGGATGCCGTCGATCCCGACGGCCGCGAACTCCGGGTGACTCAATTCACTCGACCTTGACACCGGCACGGGCAGTTCAATCTTCGCATCAACGTGGCGGATCAGCAGGCCGAAATCGGTGACGAGACAGGTGACCGAACCGTCCGCTCCAAGCCCGAAGTACGAAGCGTAGCGGCCGTCCCCGATGCCTGAACGGAAGGCGATAATATTCGCCCTGGTGTCGGGATCGACGAGAGTGATTCTCCCCCAATGTGACGGCTCATTCTCCCAATCGCGATCAATAGTCAGCAACCCACGCAAAGCGGGCGGCATAGTTGCCATGTGCTCTGCCCAACCTCCATATAGAGTTTGGGTCAGGATAATCGTCCTGTATCGTTCTTGGTCGGGAGCCAGGAATGAGACCGCCTGTTCATCCGCGAAGCAACCCTGTCCCGCATCGACTCCGTAGCCAAACAGTTGACCCGGCCGTAGCGTCCGCTCGTCCCAGCCGGGACGAAGGGCCGTTTCCCAACGGTCTACAGGCACGTCCGCAAAGTGGATAGCGGCACAGGCCACTGTCTCGTACTCCTTGGGCGTACCGGAGTTCACCAGCAACGACAGCCGAACCGGGTAGCGACCGGGTGGGACACCACGCATGTACGCCGGTTCAAAATTGCCGACGAGATAAGACGGGTCGCAGGCGACGATCCTGCCGGTCGGCAGTACGAGCGTACCGACTTCAACGACACGAATCGTGTCTTCCCCGAACCCCTCGCCATCGCGCATCGCGCGTCGGAAATCGGTGAGTGCGAAACGCTCCATCGTGTAACCCTCCTTCCCAATTGCCGGTGACAAAACGTCACCGCTCTCCCGCCTTGAGGCGGCCTTCCAACCGGCGCGCGACGACGGCCAGCGGGTAGCTCATGAGCAAGTACATGGCGGCGGTGATGACGGCCAAGCTCAAAATCTGATCGCGGTGGTTGTTGTACAGCGTGTTGTACTGCTTCGTCAGTTCCATCACGGCGATGACCGAGCAGACGGCGGTGTCCTTGAACAGGGCCACGAAGTCGTTCGTCACCGACGGCAGGGCGGCGCGGAACGCCTGCGGCGTGAGGATGCGGCGGATGACCGTCCACCGCGTCATGCCCAGGGACTCGGCCGCCTCCATCTGGCCGCGCGGCAGGTTCAGGAACGCGCCGCGGAAGTGTTCCGCCTCACTCGCCGAGTAGTTCAGCGCCAGGCCGAGGATGCCGATGAGTTCCTTCGGCAAGCGGGCGAACGCCGGGACGTACTCCGGCAGCAGGTAGAACAGCACCCACAGTTGCAAGAGCAGCGGCGTGCCGCGGAGGATTTCGACGTACACGGAGAGCAACCCGCCGAGCCAGCGAGGGCCGTACAGCCGGCCGGCGGCCACGGCCATTCCGATCAGCGTGGCCAGCGGCATCGCGGCCACCGCCAGGAAGATGGTCATCAGCGCGGCGTAGCCGAGCAGCGTGAAGGCTTCGGGCCAGTT
>JAYTTN010000601.1:0-1188 GCA_043745295.1 Fimbriiglobus sp.
CACCCACACGTCGCCGACGCGGTACTCGATGTTCGACAGGCGGGGCTTCTTGGACAGGCTGAAGAACGGCCGCTCCATCGTGTCCCGCTGGTCGCGGATGGGGATGTCCGCAAAGCGAGCGGCGAACAGGTCGGGCTGGAAGTCGCCCTTGGGAGGATGGCGGCGGGTCATGCGCGGAGGGTAGCCGAGGGCGCGACGACGCGCAAGAGGTTTGTGTGGCGGAGCGGGGTGGTACGGAATCGTGGGACACAATCCGCGCGACGCGGTGCCGAACGGAAGCACCCCGTGCGAACCGCGCTCCAATCCCGTCACCGCCACCGAGTTGCAATTCCCTGGGATTTGCAGCGATTCGCTCGCCATATTCACCGCGCGAGCTATGCACGCCCGCACCGAGGGTCGGTTCAAGCAGGAGGAGCGCCGGGACGCTCCTGGCCGGAGGTCGCCGGGGGTGAGTGTCGAGAAAGTTGGCCGAAAATAGCGTCCGTCGGATTTTCCCGGTTGACAGGAGGCGAATGCGCTGATGAAACCCTCATCCGGACGAACGCCGTCGGAATTCCGGATGGCGGATGGCGATCTCTTTTTCGACGGCGTGCGAGTCCAAAGGCGAACGGGGTTCCGAGCCGAGTTCCGCTGCCGTTCGCGACCGTATGACAGCCGAGTCCCGACGAGCCGGGTGACGACACCCGCAACCGAAATCGATCCGAGTGGCGAAGGTTCGAGTCTCCGTCTCCCTACGGGCTCCTCCGATGCGCTTTCCCCTGCTCGCCCGCACCTGAGATTCCCTCGTCGCCCGCAAGGTGCGGCGGCCGTCGCCCGCCCACGGTCGCCGCGTTTGTCGGTCCTGCCGCTCGAAGACCGTATCGCTCCGACCGGAAGGCCACTCCCGATTCCCTTCATTTTCGTCGGGGCCGGGTCGGGCGCGCCGCCACTCGTTCGCGCGTACAAGGCCGACACCGGCGAGTTGGCGTTCGAGCGGCAGCCGTTCGCGGCCGGGTTCGCGGGCGGGGTGCGGGTCTCGACCGGCGACATCAACCACGACGGCACCCCGGACCTGATCGCCGCGGCCGGTCCCGGTGGCGGACCGGCGGTGAAGGTCTACGACGGCAAGACGGGGAACCAACTCGCGGGTCCGCTGGGCAGTTTCTACGCCTACGACCCGAGCTTCACCGGCGGGGTGTACGCCACCTC
>JAYTTN010000602.1:0-16627 GCA_043745295.1 Fimbriiglobus sp.
ACGGCCCGATCACGTCGAATACGGCCTTGATCTGCTCCAGTAATACGGGCGACAGCGACTCGTTGCGAATCGGTCCAGGTCGGAGTTGCTTGGGATCGACGTGTTCGGGTTCGTTCATGTTCTCTCGAAAGAGGGCGGCATATCGTCCTCCGATATGATGACGCCCACAGGTCAGACTCACTGCCAGCGGCTCCGGTTTGACCGCACGCTATTCTTTCTTGACCGAGATGAATTCCACGTCAACAAACTCACCCACCCCACCGGCCTCAACGGGGTCGAACCGAAGGCGTCTGATTTTCCCCCGATACGTCGAAGAAGCGGAAAGGTGGAAGTCTTGGAGGTATCGGCAGGCTGGTTAACGCGGCTTGAGTGCCTCGAACGTGTTAGGCGAGATCTAACCGGTCATCCCCTTGAATATAATCGAGTTCTCGCCAGTGATTTATCTCACACGCCTTCGGCTCGCGACGCACGTCGCCGAACGGGTCAATCTCGGTTCGTGGTTACTTGACGTCGGGAATGAGCTTCACCAGGCAGATCCCCGGGGACGGGAGTTTGATCGTCACCTCCCAATCGGCCGCTCTGCCTTGGGCGAGCTTTACGAAGTCGCGATTCTGGTCCAACCCGTAATTCTCGTATCGGGCCGGTGCCTCCCACGGTGCCAGTCGAATCGCGACCTTTACAGATCCCGCCGGACCACCGCTCCGAGCCAGCAGCACGAATGCGGCATCCTTTCCAACGCCCGCCAAGGCCACGATGCCGGCGGGCGTCTGGAGCCGGACGGCCGGGTCGAGGTTCAGCAGCCGTGCCAGACGAGCCACGGCGACGGCCCGCTCTTCCTCCGCGACCTGTGTTTCCCGAGCGAGAAGTTGAGCGTTTGCCGCGGCGCGGTTCGCGTCGGCCGAGCGGCCCTGACCGGCTTTCGCGTAAGCCGCCGTGAGCCGGACCACTTCGCCCAGGTCGGCCTCTCCATGCCTGAGCAGCCGCACCCGCTCCTCGGCCCCGACCAGTTCGAGGTACGCGGCGGCCACGTCGAGCAGGATGTCGTTCTGGATAGCGTGGGCGTCCGCCCGCCGCGCGGTCACCCGCTGCCGGGCCGCCAGCGGCTCGTAGGCCGCGTCGCCGAGGTGGGCGAACAGCCGCACGCCGGGGAACGCCACCGTACCCGTGCCGACCGCCTGCGCCCCTCCGCCGAGGTACAAGCTCTGGCGGTTCACGTCCAAGATGTTCCCACTCGACTGTTGGAGGACGCCGCGGTGCAGGTTGAAGTTGCCGCCGACGTTGACGGTGGGCAGCAACAACGCCTGGGCCGCCTTCTGCTCGGCCTGGGCCTCCCGAATCGACTCGCGGGCGAGGTTGATCGTGGGGTTCTCCACCCCAGCCAGACGCAGGGCTATCCCCAGGTCAATGAGCGCTTCCGGGGCCGGCTGTTGGGCGGGCGGCAAGGCGGGCAGGACGGCAGAAGCCGGCCGCACGTCCGAATCCGCACGGCCCTGTTTTGCGGGTGCCGGCCCGCTCTGAGGGTAGACGCTGACGGCCGCGGGCGGGCCAGGGGACGGTTGCCGAGATTCGTCCATCGTCCGACAGCCGACGACGCCGAACACGCCAACGACTCCGAGCCGCCACGCCGAACGACCAATCACCCTGCCGGGGCCGGCAGGTTTCGCTGCTTCCATCATGATGACCTCCGGTGGTGTTCCAAATTCACTTGCCGGGGTCGGTCACGGGACGAGGCAGCGGGAGGCGGTCGGGGGTCCGCACGCGGGGGCCGACCGGAAAGGCCACGGCCGGTGGGGGGACAAGGTCCGAAGGGATGGGGCGGGCGAGGGCAGCGGCGGGCGGTTGGCCGAGGGCCACGAACAGTTGGAACTGGGCGCGGTTGTAGTCCACGATGGTGTCGAGGTACTCGTACCGCGAGCGGGAGAGCAACCGCAGGCTGTCCACGACCTCCAGCGGCAGCCCTTGACCGCCCTTGATGCGGGTCAGGTCTTCGCGGTAGGCGTCGCTGCTGTTGCGGACGGCCTTCTCGGTGCTGTCGATCTGTATGAACCGGGCGTTGACGCGGGCGTGGGCCTCGGCTACCTCCGCCCGCACCCGGTTCAGGGTTTCCAACTCCCGAAACCGCGTCTGCCGGACCCGGCTCTCGGCCACGTTGACCAGCGCGATGTTCCCCACCCCCAGGTTGCGGAACTGCCAGAACACGACCACGTCGAGGTCAGTGCGGCCGTCGAAGTTTCCGAACCGCGGCCCTTGTTGGACCCGGCCGTCGCCACCGACGAACCCCTGCGGGCGGCTGACGAGGTTGCTCCCGCCGCCGAAGCCGTCACTGCTGAAGCCGAGGATCACGTTCGGCGAGAAGGGCAGGACTTTCGCCCCGGACAGGGCGTAGATCGCCCCCTGGATGTCGGCCCGGCGTTCGGCCAGTTCGGGCCGCTGCATGAGGGCGGTCGCCAACAAGTCCGCGAGCGGCACCGGGTCGGGGACGATGGGGGCCGGCACGACCCAGCCGTCAATCGGCTTGAGCCGGGTGGACGGGTCGAGGTTGAGCAGCCGGCACAGCCGCGCGGACGCGGTCAGGATGTCGGCCTCGGCCTGGGTGAACTCCACGTCCCGGCGGAGCAGTTCGACCGCGGCTCGGTCGGCGTCCGCCTGCCGCCCCTGTCCGGCCTTCGCGTAGGCGGCGGTCAGCCGGGCGATGTCGGCGGCCTCGTCCCGGTTCTGAGTCGCAATCGCCCGCCGCCCCTCGGCCCGGAGCAAGTCGGTGTAGGCGAGACAGACGCGGAGCAGGGTATCATTCTCGACGGCCTTCGCCGACGCCGCCCGTGCTGCCACCAACTGGCGGACTTGGAGGATGTCGAACCAAGCGGTGCCGACGTTCAGGTTGTAGTTGAGGCCGGGGAGGTTCACCGTCCCGGCTCCGACGGCGTTCACTCCCAGGCCGACGTTCAGGGCGTCCCGGTTCACCGTTAGGATGTTGCCGTTGGCCTGTTGGAGCGGGCCGCGGTGTAGGTTGTAGTTGGCACCGACGTTGATGTTCGGCAGCAGTTGGGCGGCGGCCAGTTGCCGCACCGCTGCGGCCTCGGTCACCCGCTCCCTGGCAAACATCAACTCCGGGTTCAGCACCCCCGCCAGTCGGAGGGCCGAGGCCAAGTCAATCGGCAGTTCCCCGGCTTGCAGGATCGTGCCGGGCGGGGGCGGCACCTCGACCGCTAGGGGCGGCCCCTTGTCCTTCTGCTTGGCAGGCACTTCGGCCGGTGGTTGAGCCAACGTCCCGACCGCGAACATGCACACGGCGAGTATGGCGAACGCGGCGTACTTGAGTGTGAATGACGACACGATGATCTCCGGTGGCGGGACGACCCACGGCGTCGGCCCGAACCGGGCGATGACCGTCCGCAACACATCTTTATTCGGTTTGCAGCGACGGAGGGGTGAAATCGAATCCGCCGGAGATCAGGCTTGTATCGGCCGCAAGCGTTGCTCGGGAGCAGGATTTCGCCGATGAAAGGTGAAGGACCGCCCGGCGCGAACAGAAGCTCGCCGCTGCAAACAGCTTCTACGCCGGCGACGATAGGAATTCGTCATCACTGAGGAGTCGCTTGAAGCTGCTGCATGAAGCCCGTCATGTCCGCGACCGACCAATGCTCGGCGATCTTGCCGCCCGCGAAGCGGTCGATGCGAATGGACGCCAGCGACACCGACTTGCCGGTCGGCGGCTTGCCGAACACCGGCCCGGTGTGGTCGGCCCGGAAAACCACCTGGCTGACCACCCGGTCCCCCTCGGCAATCTGCTGGAGGAACTCGATCTTAGTGTTGGAGAAGGAGGGCATGTAGCCGGTGAAGAACCCGTCATGGTAGAAACGCAGGCGTCCATCCCGACGTTGCTCGCCAGTGGCCGGCGTGGTTCACGAAGTCGGCGGTCCGGTAGGTCGGCAGTGCCAACACGTCCCGGCCCTCCCACACCACCCGGACGAACTCCCGCAGCGTCTGCTTGTTCCGCTCGCCGTCGCTCGTGGCCGAACAGAATTCAAGATTCAGGGGCTGGATTGCGCCGAGGAGGTGGCCGTCCTCAAGCGGGAAGTCGGCCCCGTCGTCGGCGGCGAGGACCGCCTCGCGTTCGACATCCTGAACGCCCGCATGATCGTGAACGCCGGCCCCGACGATGTGTCCCCGGAGAAAGTCGTCGCGGCGGTCGCCCGCACCGGGATGCGGGCCGAGCCGTGGCGCGAGGACGAGGTCGGCGGCAAGGGACTCGGCTTCTGGGCGAGGCGGGGGCGGACCATCCTCACCGTGATGAGCGGGGCTGCATCGGGCGTGGGGGTGGACGACGGGCGGCCGGGCTGCTTCCCGAGGAGAAGGTCGCGGCGGTCGAGGCACTGGTCGCCGAGTTCGGCAGCGTGGCGATGGTCGGCAACGGGGTGAACGACGCCCCGGCCCTGGCACGGGCGAGCTTGGGCATCGCAATGGGTGCCGCCGGGACGGACGCGGCCATCGAGACGGCGGACGTGGCCCACATGTCGGACGACCTGGGTAAGCTCCCGTGGCTCATCCGCCACAGCCGCCGGACGATGCGGGTGATCCGGCAGAACGTCGCCTTCTCGCTGGCCGTGAAGTTGGTGTTCGTGGTCCTCACGTTCGCCGGGTAGTCGTCGCTCTGGGCAGCGATTGCCGCCGACACCGGGGCGTCGTTGCTCGTCATCTTCAACGGACTGAGGTTGCTCCGCATAGAAGGAAGCGACAAGCCAGGCGCGGCGTGAAGGCGGGAGAAGGGTGCGCTCTCGCCCCCATCCTCGGCCTTTATGTCCACCCCGAACACCATCAGCGTCAAAAATTGGTTGACCGTCAGCGGGGGAGCAGCACCTCTGGCCGGATTTCGGCCGCCGCTGGCTGGCTGACCGAACTCGGGACGGGCGTGGGGGCCGGCGGACCCGATGCCGGCACCCCTCCGAATAGCCGCAGCAGTAGATAGTAGACAGCGGGCGTGGCGACCAGCGACAACAGTACCGAGATGGCGAGCGCACCCATAACGGCGATGGCGAGCGGCTTGAGCATGTCGGCACCCGAGCCGATCCCGTAGGCCAACGGCAGCATCCCCAGGGCGGCGGCGAGCGAGGTCATCAGTACCGGCCGGAGCCGCCGCCGGCCAGATTGGATCAGGGCTTCTTCCAGCGGCAGCCCGTCGGCCCGCAGGTGTTCCACCCGGTCGAGCATCAAGATGCCGTTCTTCGCCACAATCCCGATCCCGATGATGGCCCCGAGGAACGAGACGATGTTCAGTGAGGTGCCGGTCAGCCAGAGGGCTAGAACAACGCCGGCCAGGGACAACAGTGATCCCCACACAATCGCCAGCGGTGCCAGGAACGAGCGGAACTCGACGAGCAGGACGAGGAACACGAGCAGCAGTGCCGCCCCCAGCACCATTATCAGATTGCGGAACGACTCCTGCTGCTGCTGGTACAGCCCGCCGAACTCCAGCGAGTAGCCGGCGCGGTCAGGCATTTCCTTGTCGAGCTTCGCCTTGATCTCCTTGATCGCGCTCCCCAGGTCGCGGTTCGAGGTCCGGGCGGTGACCGCGACGTTCTGCCGCAGGTCTTCCCGCCGGAGTTCGAGTTGGCCGGACTCGATCCGGCGGTCGGCCACGGCGCTCAACCGCGTCCCCGACCCGCCCAACTCGGATCGGAGTAGCAGGGCGTCGATGGCGGCCGAGTTGCGGACGAACTTCGGATCGACCAACAACCGGATGTTCACCTGCCGGTCCCCTTCCAGGACGGCCGAGGGCGTCTCCCCGAGGAGGGAGATGTTGAGGGTGCGGGCCACGTCGTCGCCCTTGACGCCGTACCGGAGGAGGTCTTGCGGGCGGGGGCGGTAGACCTGGGCCGAGCCGGTGTACTCCAAGCCGTTGTTCACGTCCACGACGCCCGGCACGCCCTTCCCGTCCTTGCTGTCGATGGCGTCGGCGATCTCCCCGGCCCGCTGTTTCAGGACCGCCACGTCGGTCGAGAACACCTTGATCTCGATGGGCTTGGGCGACCAGGTGAGGTCGCCAATCAGGTCGCCGAGGATGCCCGGCATGTCCACTTCCAAGGCCGGCTCGGCGGCGAGGATGCGCTCCCGCAGGTCGTCCTTGACCTCGTCCACGCTCCGCTTCCGCCCCGGCGTCAGCTTGATGAGGAAATCGCCCCGGTGCGGCTCGGCGACGGCCAGGGCCAACCGCGCCCCCGTCCGCCGGGAGTAGCTCTCGACCTCGGGGGTTTCCTGAAGCAATTTCTCGACGTGGTTCAGCACCCGGTCGGTTTCCCCCAAGGCGGTCCCCGGCGGCATGTGGTAGTCGATGATGAACGCCCCTTCGTCCATCTCCGGCAAGAAATCCTGCTTCAACTGGTCGTACATCACGACGACCCCGGCGAGGACGGCCACCGTCACCAGGGTAGTCAGCCACGCCATGCGGATCGCCCGCCGCGCCGCCCACTCGTAGACGCGGATCAGCCGCCGCAGGATCGGGCCGCCGATTTCGTGGTCGGCCGCGTGCGCGGTCGCCTTCGGCACCCGGATCAGCCGCACCGCCAGGGCCGGGGTGAGGGTGAGGGCCAAAACCAGGGACGTGAGGAGGGCGACCACCATCGTCACCGCCAGCGCCCGGAAGAACACCCCCTGGATGCCGTCGATGAAGGCCAGCGGGAGGAACACGACCACCGGGGTCAGGGTCGAGCCGACCAGCGGCCCGGTGATCTCCGAGGCCGACCGGCCGACCGCCTCGACCGGTGAGAGGCCGGCGGCGACGTGGGCGGCGATGCTCTCGACAACCACGATAGCGTCGTCGATGACGAGGCCGATGGCGGCGGCGATCCCGCCGAGCGTCATCAGGTTGAAGCTCATGCCGAGCAGCTTCATCGCCACCAGCGCGGCCAGAACCGTGACCGGGATGACCACGACGGCGATGGCGGCCGTGCTGAACGTGGTCAGCCACCGCTGGCCGCTCTTGAGGAACCCGACCATGATGGCGACCGACAAGAGCAGCCCGAACAGGATGCTCTCCCACACGCTGCCGACCGACTCGCGGACCAGGAGCGACTGGTCGTAGAACACGGCCACCCGCACGTCGGGCGGCAACTCCTTCTGCAACTGGGCGACGGCCTCCTCGACGCCGTTCGCGATGCCGACCGTGCTGCCGTCGTGCTGGCTGCGGACATTCAGGAGGACTGCCCGCTTGCCGTCGGCGGTGACGATGTTGAACTGCGGCTCCTGGCCCGGCAGCACCTCGGCCACGTCGTTGACGCGGACGGGGCCGCTCTCGGTCTGGGCGATCACGATTTCGCCGATGTCGGCGGCCGACTTCGTCCGGGCGTCCACCACCGTCAGGTAAAGCTGGCGGTCCTCGTCCCGCAGCCCGGCTTGGCCGATCAGGTTGTTCTTCAGGAGGGCGTCGCTGATCTGACCGAGGGCGAGGTGGTAGCCCTCCAGCTTGAACGGATCGACGCGGACGTGGTACTC
This sequence comes from Fimbriiglobus sp., assembly GCA_043745295.1. Classification (GTDB taxonomy): domain Bacteria; phylum Planctomycetota; class Planctomycetia; order Gemmatales; family Gemmataceae; genus JALHQU01. Next base: position 7,489 of record JAYTTN010000602.1, read on the forward strand.
GGGCGCTCGGCCGCCGACGAGGTCCACGCGGGCCACGCCGGGGACGCGGAGCAGCCGGGGCTTGATGTTGTACCGGGCCGTCTGCCACAGGTCGGCTTGCGACCGCCCGCCGGTGCTGGTCAGGCTCAACCCGACCACCGGGAACGCCGAGAAGGTGAGCCGCTGCACGTTCGTCGTCGCCGTCGCCGGCAGGGTGGACCGGATTTGGGCCAGCCGGCTGTTCACATAAAGCTCCGACTTCTGCATGTCCACCGACCAGTTGAAGAACACGTTCACCTCTGCCGACCCACGGCCGGTGGCCGACCGCACGCTGACCACGCCGGGGATGTCCTTCATCGCCTCCTCGACGGGGCGGGTGATGGACGCCATCATCTGGTCGCCCGGCATCACCCCGTTGTCGATCAGGATGACGACCCGTGGGAAGTCGGTCTGCGGGAACACCGACGACGGCGTGCGGACCGCCGACAGCACGCCGGCCAAGCACAGGCAGACGGTCACGAACAGGATGGTTTTGGAATGGCGGACAATGAACCCGCTGAACCCGGAGGTCGGCTCGGTCAAACTGCTCATGGTGGTACTCACGATGGTTCACAACGCCGGGTTCGAGCCGCAGCAGGGTTGGTTAGTGCTTCTCGCCCACCTCGGGCGTTTTCGGCGGGAGGACTTTCACGGGGGTGTCTTTCGGCAGCGCGTACCCGTTCTCGACCGCCACCTCGTCGCCGGCTTCCAACCCCTTCAGCACCCGAACCCAGCCGTCGGCCCGAACTTCGAGTTCGGTGTCAGAGGCAAGCTCGATCTCGACCGGGACGGCCTTACCGTCTCGGACGGCCGTCACAACCCGATGCCCTTCCTCGTTCACCGTCACGGCCGCTTCAGGGACGGCGACGCAGACGACCCCCGGCTCATGCAGTTCGACCCGGACCGACATGCCGACCCGCAGCAACCCCTTCGGGTTCGGCACCCGCAGCTTCACCGGCACGTCGGCGGTGAGCGCCTCGGTCTGCTGGTTCAGCCAGCCGCTCGCCGCCGAGAACTCTTCGCCGGGGAACGACCCCGAGCGGATCGCGGCCACCGGCCCCGGCCCGCCGGCCTGAACCACCTTGGTGACGCCGAGCAGGCGGTTGCCCGGTACGCGGGCTTGCACCAGTACCTCCGACGAGTCGAGAATGCGGGCCACCGGCGTCCCCACGTCGGCCTTCATGCCGACGCGGGCGAGGAGTTCCACCACCTCCCCGTCGAACGGGGCCGCGACCCGGCAGTAAGCGAGTTGCAGCTTCGTCGCATCGACCTCGACTTGGGCCTCTTTCCGCAACTCGTCCCTCGGGCCGAGTTCAAGGAGCCGGAAGTGCGCTTCGGCGTCGTCCACGTCGGTGGCGGCGATCCGCTCGGCCCGCTGGTATTCGAGCAACTGGATGTCGGTGACGAGCGTGGGGTTGGTCGCCTTCGTCGCCTTCGCTTTTTCCAACTGCGACTTGGCGACGGCGTGGGCGGCCTTTGCCTTCTCGACCGCGCCTTGGGCGACGACCAGTTCGTCGGGCCGGGGCTTGGCGATCAGCCGGGCGTATGCGGCCTCGGCCCGGTCGAGATCGGTCTTGGCCTTCCGCTCGTCCAGTTTGACGATCAGATGGCCCTTCTTCACCCTCGACCCCTCGCCAATCGCCAGTTGATCGACCAACCCTGGAACCGCCGCCGTGAGGGTGGCGGATCGGTCGGGGTCGGCCAGGACGGTCCCGATCACCTCGAACGTCGGCGTCAGGGTCCGCTTCTCGGCCTTCGCTGTGCGGACGGGGACCGGCGGGCGCTCCATTTCCGCCTTCGCCGCGTCCGGCTTGTGACAGCCGACGAGAGCCATTGCCAGAAGCCCGAACGAGGCGAGGCCAGCGGTCATGCTGTGCGTCATGGTTTGTCCTTCGCGGGCGGTCGGTCTGGAGCGTGGTCAAGTGGCTTCGGCGCGGGGAGCGGGTTGGCCGGTTCGCACGGGGCGTACAGCCCGACGGCAAGGGCCGGGTCGCCGACCGCCGCCGCGAGGTCGGCTCTCGCTTGGCTCACCTCGAAGAGCGCGTCTAGGTAGGCGCTGAACGCGGTCAGGTAATTCCGCTGGACCCCGATGACTTTGAGCACATCCACCCCCGGCTCGTTCTGTTCGAGCAACTTGTTCATGTCCTTGACCGCCCGGAGCAGGTTGGGAAGCACTTCGCCCGAGTACCGATCCGCCCACTTCTGGGCCGCGACCAGCCGCAGCAGGGCGGCTTGCACGTCCTGGGCGGACTGCACCTCGAACTGTCGGACGCTGACGATGGCCTGGGAGAAGGTTGCGCGGGCCTGGAGGATTTCGCCCCGCTTCTGGTTGAACACCGGGATCGGCCCGCCAATCTGGATGCCGTAGAAGGCGTTCTTCGTCTCGTTGTAATCGAAGGCCGGGCCGAGGTTGGGATTGCCGTATCGGTCGGCGACTTGGAGGTTGAGCCGCGCCTGGGCTTCGACGACGGCGATCTTTCGGGATTGGAGGTCTGGCCGCTTCTCAAGTGCGGCCTCGGCCAGCGGCTCAAAGGCGGTGGTCGGCAGCGGGAGGTCGAGGTCGCCCTTCACCGTGAACGAGTCGTCGAGCGTGCCGAATTGTCGTCGAAGGTCTGCCCGCGCGAAGGCGATGGCGGTTCGGCCCTGCCCAATTTGGGCACCGGCGGCCTCGAGTTCCGTCTGGGCGACGATGAGGTCGGCGGGCCGGAGCCGGCCGAGGTCCGCCAGCTTCTTCACCTGCTCGACGACCTGCTCGTTGAGCTTGATCGTGTCTTCCAGGACCTCCAACTTCCGCTGGCGGTAGAGGACCGTGTTGTACGCCCGGTTGGCGGCGACAGCGACCAAGAGTTCCTGGGTGGCGATGTCCCACTCGGTCCGGGTGAGGGCGGCGTAGGCGGCCTGCTGGCGGAAGTTGCGTTGGCCGCGAACCTCGACATCGAGGGTAATCTTGTGCGCCTGTGACAGCAGGTTGGTCACGCCCTCGCCCGTCGCGGCGAAGAACTGGAACTGCGACACCGGGTTGTAGGGGTACGTCTTGGCGATCACCAGCCCGCCCTGGGCGAACCCGCGCTGCTCACGAACGGCTTGGAGCGAGGGGTTGTTTTCCAGCGCGAACCGCACCGCATCTGCCGGGGTGAACGTCCGCGGCCCGCTCGCCGCCGGCGGCTTTACCGGCACCGTCCCGGAGGCAAGGGGCGGCGGGGCTTGTGCCGCGGTCGCCGACGCATGGACGACGCCCGACGGGGCGGAGTAAGGCTTCATCCGGCCAACCGGGATCGGAGCCGTGGCGTAGAGCGCGGCGTTGTTCGGGAGCGGCAGCCGGGCGGTCGCGTCCGGGGTGGCGCAGCCACTCAGGGCCGGACTCAAGCACAACACCCCAGGGCCGACGACTCCTTTCAGCAACGATTTCATGGTACTCTCCTGACGATCTTGTCCGCAGCGACGGCTTTTGCGGCGACTCCGTCATATTCGGCAAACTCTGGAGCCGGCGTATAAATTCCAGCCTCACCTCCGTGCCAGAAACCGCTCTTTTTGCCCTGCAAATCCCTCCCAGTCTCCGCCTCCGGCCCATCTTCCGATGAACGAGAGGCGGCGAACGGGAACGTGACCCGGAATTGGCTGCCCCGTCCGGGTTCGCTCTCCACGTCCAGTCGTCCGCCGAGGAGGGTGACGAGTCGCCGGGCGACGGTAAGGCCGAGTCCCACCCCCTGCGCCCCGGTCCACTTAGCCTGAGCGGACCGGAAGAACGGCTCGCAGACCAGCGGTAGTTCGTCCGGCGCGATCCCACACCCTTCGTCCGACACGACCAAAACCGCTTCTGCCCCGTTCGACTCGACGGACACGACGACAGGCCTGCCCGCTGAACTGTACTTGCAGGCGTTGTCGAGCAGGTTGTCGAGTACCTGACCGAGCAGCGCCGGGTTCGCCCGAACGAGGACGGTCCCCTCTCCGGTCTGGATGGCGAGATCGGAGGCTCGGGGGTGGTCGGCCCACGAGTCGAGCCACGACCGGCACCACACGGCAAGGTCAATCATCTCGTCGTCGGGGAGATGGCAGGCTGACTCGGCGCGGGCGAGGAACAACAGGGACTCGATGATCTGCCGGAGCTGCACCCCTCGCCGCCGAACGACGCTTAGTACCCGTTGGTATTCGGCCGGCGACCGCACTTGCCGGAGAGCCACTTCGACGGATGCCAGCATTGCGGTCAGCGGCGTCCGCAACTGGTGAGAAGCGTCTCCCGTGAACCGATGCTGGCGCTCCAACGACTGACGGAGGTCGGCGAGAAGGTCGTTGAAGGCCCGGCCGAGGTCTTCGAGTTCGTCCCGGCTGGGGGACACGTCGAGAAGAGGGCCGTTGGTGGCGGTGCGGCGCACGGAGCGGGCTGACGACGCCATTCGGGTGATCGGGGTCAGCGCCCGGCGGCACAGAAGCCGGCCCCAGAAGGCGGCGGTCAGCCAGATGATCGACGAGATTCCGGCCATCGCCAGCGTGAGGTGGCAAAGTTCGGCGGCGACCGGGGCGTCGGCCACGGCGACGGTCAGCACCACGCCGTCGCCGTGGTAGGTCCGGTCGTGCGGCAAGCGAACCGTCCCCGGCATTTGACCGCTGGGGAAGTCACGCAGCAGCGGCCCCGGTCGGGGCGTGGTCCCATCGCCGAGCGGTTCGGCCGCAAAGCTGCCGGCCCGGATGCGACGGGTCAGGATACGCCAGCCCGAACCCGCCGTTGGCTCGGCACCCTCGCCGGGCTTTTCCAGGTTCGGGGAGCAGTCGAGGAGTTTCCCATTCAGGTCGTGAACTGACCAGCGGAGTTGTTCCGGGCCGGGGTCGTCGCCCATCGAGATGTGTCGTTCCAGCGGCTCCCATTCCACGTCGCCGGGGTGAACCTCAATGGACGCGGCCAGTGTTTGCATGGCCGTGTCGAGCCGGTGGTCGGCCTGGGCGTGAAGGTGGTGGCCGGCGAGGAAATAGAGCGCCGCGGAGAAACCGGCCAGCACCAACCCCAGGGCGGTCAGGAAGAACAGGGAGACACGGTTAGTGAGGCTCATGCGCCCTCCGATGGAGCGGGGTCGCCGAGCATGTACCCGCGACCCCGGACGGTGTGAAGGAGTCGGGGGCCGTGCGCCTCCAACTTCTTCCGCAGTTCCATGACGTGAACTTCCAGCGTGTTCGAGAGGCCGTCGTACTGCTCCTGCCACACCTGTTCGTACAGCCGGGTGCGGGACAGCACCTCGCCGGGGTGACGCATGAAAAACGCCAACAGCGCTTGCTCGCGGGCCGTCAGGTTCAAGGGCCGACCGTCCCGTTCGCAGCGGTTGGCGGTCGGGTTGAGAACCACGTCATGATGTCGCCATTCCGCCCCGGCACTGGTCTGCACCCGGCGAAGAAGGGCTTGCACGCGGGCGAGGAGTTCTTCGTACGCGAACGGCTTGCACAGGTAGTCGTCGGCCCCGGCCTGTAACCCCTCGACCCGCTGGGTCACGGCGTCACGGGCGGTCAGGAACAACACCGGGGTCGTTCGCCCGGCCTCCCGAAACTCCCGCAGCAGGGTGAACCCGTCCGGCCCCGGAAGCCACCAGTCGAGGATGACCAAATCCCAAGCCGACGTACTCAGGGCGTGGCCGCCCGAATGCCCGTCCACGGCCTGCTCGACGACGTACCCCTCTTCACGAAGACCCTGGGCGACAAACTCGCCGATCTCCTCGTCGTCCTCGATCAACAGGATGCGGAATGACATCTCCCCGACCCCACAGAAGCAAACTGGCGTAGAGTGCATCCACTCTACAGCGAAGGTAACATCCCGACCTAAGCAGCCGGTGAGCGGATGATAAGGTCGGGGTTTATCTCAAGTCCGGCGTTCCGAGACGCCCCGTCCTGTCGTGTCGAAGGTCACTTTCGTCGGGTGCCGTCGGGTCGCATCGAACACCACCTCGTAGGCGACCACGGCATCGCCCCGGCTCACCTCCTCGAACCGCCTGACCACGGCCGTCGGGTAGTTGCTGGCGAGGGCGTCCCGAACGGCGGTGGGGGCGCGGGCCGGGTTGATCTGCCGCTCGACTTCAACGATCTGCCCTTCGGGAGTGACGGCGACCTCGATCATTTCTCCCCCGCTACGGACCGTCACTTCGTGGATAATCCGGTCGCCCCTGTCCTCGATCTTGGCCCGCCGCCAGGAGGCACCGGGGAACCGTTCCTCCACAGCGGCCGATGCCGGCGACGGGACAGAAGCGAACTCGACCTGACGGGCGACGATCTGAAACACGACCACGGCGAATAGCGCCGCAATCTGGTAGAACACGAACCCGGACCGGAACTCCCACAGCATGTTCAACCCTCCTCATCGGTACCGAGCGTCGTCCGCCGAGAAGCCGGCCTGGGCGCTCCCAATCCCAACACGACGGGAGAATAACCGACCGGCCTGAACTGCCGGTGAGGACGTGGTAAATTCGTGCCTTAATGTTTGTGAGCTACTCCCCGTCGGACCACGGCGGACAGCTTCTTACCGACGATGGCGACTCGAACGGCGGCGGCACTCGGACCGTGGTGATCTGCCGTCCGGTGCCGACAACCCGCCCGTCGGTGGTGACGGCCCTTTCGCTCGCATCGCCCCCACCTGGGGCGATGACTTCGTTAGCGATCCTGCCGTCCCTTGACATCGATCCCTGACCCGCCATGTCCGGGGTGTGGGCAGGCAGAATTCGACCGAGGACGTAGTAGAAGCCCCCTTGGAGGACGATGTCTGCTAAGAGTGCCAGGAAGCAAAGCGGTACTTCAGGCCGGGACTCTCGCAGCATGTGTTCGCACACCATGCCCGTTCTCCTTGCCGTGTAGACGCGGCTGACCGAACGGCCGGCCTCTCGCATCGAACACGACTGGAGGGTAACATCACTGCCTGAACCTCCCGTGAACGCCGGGTAAATTCGTCCCTTAGCCCGCACGTCACGTCGCCAGGACGACCACCCCGGCGACGACCAGCACGCCGCCGATGACCACCTTCGTCGTCAGCGGCTCGCCCAGGAACACGGCGGCGAGGACGATCACCAGCGCCACGCTCAACTTGTCGATGGGGGCGACCCGCGAGGCCGGGGCCATCTGCAACGCCCGGTAGTAGCACAGCCACGACAAGCCTGTCGCCACGCCGGACAGCACCAACATCGCCACCCCGAACCGCGACAGCTTGCCCAGCGGCTCCCACTCCGACCGGGCGGTGACGATCCCGGCCGTTACGAGGATGATGACCACGGTGCGGATCAGCGTGGCGAGGTTCGAGTTCACCTCCGACACCCCGACCTTGCCGAGTATCGCCGTCAATGCCGCGAACGCCGCCGACCCGAGGGCGAACAACTGCCAGCCGGCTTTCACTTCGGTGTCGTTCACGATCTCTCCTCCTGGCGGGATGGGGGCGCTGCGGACGCGAGTAGCCGTCAGTGGTGCTTTGGCTTGCCCTTCAAGCGGACGCCGTTGACCTCGACCGCCTCGACGACGCGGTGGCCGAGTTCCATCGGGCGGGCCTCGCCGGTGGCCTCTACCCGGTCGCCGATCTTGAGTCCGACTTGACGCATCCCGTCGGGCTTGAGGTGGATGAAGTCGCCGCTGTCGAGGACCACCCCGTTCGGCTCGCCGTGCTTGGCGAAGTTCAGCCGGGCGACCACACCTCCGGTCGTCGCAGACGCCTCTTGTTCGCCAGCCTCGTCAACCGCTCGGCTTCCACCCCCCGAGCGCCACCAACTTGTAGACGGGGTGAACGGCTTCGCCCTTCGGGGAGACGCCGACTGACGTATCGCAGTTCGTCCGCCTGGAGCAGTGCGAGCGATTCCTTCGGTTCCGGCAGGCGGAACGGGCCGGTCAGGATTTCATGATGGAATACGACGTGATCCCCCACGCGTACCGATTCACTGGAAGCATCGGGTTTCAGCAGCAGCAGGTCGCTGACGCGGTGCCTCCCCTTCTTGCCAAAGCTGTGGCCGAGGCGATCTCACATCGATGGCTGATCAACTTGACCGCAGTGAGTTTGCACAAACTCGTCTCCGTCGGAGCCGAGATGTGGCCTAGGCAAGCCGCCCATCGCTACCTCGTACGCTAACAACGCACGTCGTGAGAAGTGACGATCGCCTGTAGACTGGAGGCACCATGGAAACGATTGAACGTCCCGTTGTTCCAGCCCTCGATGCAATCCTCGGCAACCAGTTCAAAGTCTTAGACGATGGCTTTGTCAGGGTTGTGGATTACATGGGGTCCGATGACTCAATCGTTCAGGCCGCTCGTGTCTCCTACGGCAAGGGTACGAAGAGAGTGTCCGAGGATCGCGGGCTAATCCGATATCTCCTGCGCAACTGGCACACCACACCGTTCGAGATGTGTGAGTTGAAACTGCACGTCCGCGTTCCGATGGATTGCTGGAGGCAGTGGATCCGGCATCGGACCGCGAATGTGAACGAGTACTCCACTCGTTACTCAGAGGCGATTGATGCCGCCCAAGCAACCCCATCCGACGGGTGGCGCAGTCAGTCCGCCGCCAACCGCCAGGGGAGCTCGGGCGCCCTCGACGCTGCAATCGGCGAACAGCTAAGCGCGGACGAGGCCAGACTTCTCAAAGACAGTCGCTCGGTTTACGAGATGCGGCTCGCCGCCGGCGTCGCGCGGGAGCAGGCTCGTAAAGACCTACCCCTGTCCACTTACACCGAGGCGTATTGGAAAGTGGACCTCCACAACCTCTTCCACTTTCTCCGGCTGCGCATGGATTCCCACGCCCATTTAGAAATCCGCCCTTTTTTACTCCACCAGCGACGGTCGATTATTCTCATCAAACACCCAAGGAAGGTCTACCGCCTCCATTCGGTCGATGAGAGCGTCGGCCCCGTGTTCCTGCTTGTAAGCCCGCTCCTCGTCGGAGAGCGGGACGTGCCACAACAACGACGCTTTGTCCGCTTCGACCTCGAAGGCGAACGCCCGGTGCGGTTTGATGAGCGGCGGCAGGAAGAACGCATTCTTCCAAGGCGTCCCGGCCACGGCGGGATGCTTCCAAGCGACCGAGTGATGGCTGTCCAGGTAGAACCCGTCGAACAGCGGCAGCCACGCCATGTCGTGCAAGCGCCGGGCGTGGCCCTCGGTGCATTTCGGGAAA
>JAYTTN010000603.1:0-16593 GCA_043745295.1 Fimbriiglobus sp.
CGGCGTTCGCGGAACGGACGCCGACAAACCGGGACACCACCCGATTTCCCGATGGACTACCGGCGGGCGCGGGCGAACGGCGGCGGGATGTCGGCGTCCACGCGGGCCGGCACCGTCTTGCCGTTCCACCGCATGTTGTTCAGCGTCGTCACCGCGTACTCGGCCAGCTCGCCGGGCACGTCCACCGTGCTGTGCCGGTCCAGCACGTCGATGCTGCCCAGGTCCTTGCCGGTCAGCCCCAGCTCGTCCTCGAAGGCGGTCAGCAGTTCGCGGCGGCCGACGCCGGCCTGCTTGCCGACGCCGATCCACAGGCGGACCATCGCGCCGTTGCGCGGGGCCGTCACGGCGTCCGGCCGGCGGCGCTCCGGCGCACTGCCGACCACCCGCTGCCGCGGCGGGTGCGGGCTGTGCGCGGGGGCACTGCGGGCCGGCGGGCCGGCCTGCGTCGAGGTCACGTCCGGCGCGTTGTCCACCGGGTGGGTGGCCTTGGCGAACACCGCCAGCACCGCCGCCGCCACGTCCGCCGGGTCGTGTTCGGCCATCAGCGGGGCGAGGATCGCCTTCAGGTCGTCCAGCCCGCCGGCGGCCAGCGTCTCGGCGATGGTGTCGCGGGTGCGGTCCAGCCGCTTGCCGCGAATCTCGGCCTTCGTCGGCACGTTGGCCGTTTGCAGCCGGCGGCCGATCGTCCGCTCGACCGACTGGAGCAGGTGCCGTTCGCGCGGGTCCGAGAGGGTGATGGCCACCCCTTCGCGGCCGGCCCGCCCGACCCGCCCGATGCGGTGCGTGTAGGTGTCCGGCGACTCCGGCACGTTGAAGTTGACGACGTGCGACAGGTGTTCGATGTCCAGGCCCCGCGCCGCGACGTCCGTGGCGACCAGCACCGGCACCGCCCCGCTGCGGAACTTCTGCATCACCCGGTCCCGCTGCTCCTGGGTCAGTCCGCCGTGGATGGACTCGGTGCGGAAGCCGGCGTTCAGCATGTCGTCGGCCAGCCCGTCGGCGTCGGCGCGGGTGCGGACGAACACCAGGGCCGAGGTCGCCCCCTCGTGGGCCAGCACGCGGGCCAGGGCCAGCGGCTTCAGCTCGCGGCGGACCATCACCACCCGCTCGCGGACCTTCGGCGCTTCGCCGGCCACCTGCTTCGGCCGGGCGATCTCGATCCGCTCCGGGTTCTTCAGGTGCTTCTGCGCGATCTGCGCGATGCGGGGCGGCATGGTCGCCGAGAACAGCAGCGTCTGGCGGGTCTTGGGCGTCGCCGTCAGGATGGCGTCCAGGTCTTCGGCGAAGCCCATGTCCAGCATCTCGTCGGCTTCGTCCAGAATCACCGTGATGACGCCGGTCAGGTCGAGCGTGCCGCGTTTCAGGTGGTCGAGGGCGCGGCCGGGCGTGGCGACGACGATGTCGCAGTTGTTCCGCAGGGCGCGGATCTGGTCGGCGTACCCGGCCCCGCCGTACACGGCCGTGGTCTTGACCTTCAGCGGCGCGCCGTAATTGCCGATGGCCTTGGCCACCTGGATGGCGAGTTCGCGGGTCGGCACCAGGATGAGAGCCGACGGGCGGGCGCGGTCCGGCGCGGCGGCCAGCCGGTGCAGCAGGGGCAGGCCGAAGGCGGCCGTCTTGCCGGTGCCGGTGGCGGCCAGGCCGACTACGTCGCGGCCGGCCAGGATCGGCGGGATGGCGGCGGCCTGGATCGGCGTCGGCTCCGTGTAACCGGCGGCGGTCACGTGGGCGACGAGCGTGTCATTCAAGCCGAGGGCGGCGAAGGCGGACGGGCTAACGGGAGGCGTATCGGACAAGAAACGTACCCTTTGCCCCGACGCGGGGTCGGGGTCGAACGAGGAACGGAGGTCGGCGAAGGGGACTTGGGACCGCGAGATGTGCGGGCGTAGTCCCATCTGAGAGAATATGTATTGTAGCGGCGAGTTCGCCGACGGGGTGAAAGTTCGGGGAAAATGTTCTGCGGGCGGAGGACTGGGGACCGTGGGCGGCGATTGTCTTCGGCGGTCAGGCGCACCGTCCTTTGCCGCACCCCGGCTCAATCTGTACCGGTTGCTCGGCTGGTATCGCGGGGCAGGGGAGGTAAACTGACCGTTGCTGCCGGTCGGACGGCGGCGATTCGGTCGAAACTACGAGAACAGCATGGGACGGCAGTTGACAGGCCGCGTGGTGTTGGTCACGGGTGCGTCGCGTGGCATCGGCCGCCGGGTCGCGGAGAAGCTGGCCCGCCTCGGTGCGAAGGTCGTCGCCACCGCGCGTTCGGAGAGCGAGCTGGCGTCGCTGGTGGCGGGCATCCGCGCGGCCGGCGGTGTGGCCGAGGCGGTGCCGGCGGACCTGACCGATCCGCGGGAACGCGAGTTGCTGCTGAAAACGGCGGTGGAGCGGTTCGGCGGGCTGGACGTGCTGGTGAACTGCGCCGGGGTGTCGAGCTTCGGCGAGTTCGCCACCGGCACGCCGGACATCCTGCGGCGGGTGATGGAGATCAACTTCTTCGTGCCGTCGGAGTTGATCCGCCTCGCGCAACCGCACTTGCTGGCGAGCGCGAGCCAGCCGGGAACCTTCCGGCCGGCGGTGGTGAACGTGGCCAGCATCTGCGGGCGGGCGGGGATTCCGAGTTTGTCCGAACACTGTGCCAGCAAGCACGCGCTGGTCGGCCTGACCGAATCGCTGCGGGCCGAGTTCAGCCGGTTCGACATCGACGTGCTGCTGGTGCTGCCGGGGGTGGTGCGGTCGGACGACCTCAACCGACATTTGATCCGCAACGACGGTCGGGTCTACTTGAACTTCGACGGTGCCCAGACGCCGGACAGCGCGGCCGACGGGGTGGTGCGGGCGCTGGTCGGCAACCGCCGCGAGACGGCCGTCGGGCGAGTGAGCTGGCTGCTGTGGTGGTGCCGACGCATGTGGCCGCGCGGCGTCCGGTGGATCATGAAGCGGAAGGTGGAGAAGTTTTTGGCGCGGGAAAGAGCCGGAAGCGTGAGCGACGGAAAGCCCGGCGGTTAGCCGCGAGCCAACGGCGAGCGGGAGGAGCGACCCATGAGCATGTGGACCGACTGGTTCATCGCCGACGCCACCGACGCCGAGGCCATCGCGTCCATCGTCGCCGAGGAGCGCGACCACGACGACTGGCCACACCTGGAACTGTCCGGCGTGATCGAGTCGCATCTGATGGCGCTGTGGGGTGTGCTGAAGGGAACCCCCGGCAAGTGGGTGAGGCTGAACAGCACCCTGATCCACCAGATCGGCGAGGCGGACGAGGACGGCGTCGGTGAGGACGGACTGGTGTCGGTGTCCCGCGTAGATGCCGACTTCCTCTTGACGCTGGCGGCCGTGCCGGACGGTCAGGTGCCCGACCTGGCGAAGCAGTGGCGTGCCGACGAGAGCCTGGAAGGGTGGACGGCGGACGGGGCGACGGAGACGCTCCGCGATGCGGTGAGGTTTGCGAGGCAGGCGAAGGCGCTCGGCAAACCGGTGTTGCAATTGGTGGTGGTGTGAACCCATGCGCAAGGTCGCCGAGCTAGCGTTGTGGATCGGCACTGCCCGCGACGCGCGGGACATCCGGGGCGTTCTCGACCTCGGCATCGAGGCGGTGGTCGATTTGGCGATGGACGAACCTCCGGTTCACCCGACGCGGGAATTGGTGTATCTTCGATTCCCGCTCGTGGACGGCCATGGCAACCCGGCGTGGATTCTGCGGTCGGCGGTGGACGCCGTGGCCGGGTTGTTGACGGCCGGCGTGCCGACTTTTGGTGGCGTGCAGCGCGGGGGCGAGCCGGTCGCCGATGATCGCGGCGATGGCAATTGCGAAACATGCGGGCATCCGACCCGAGGAAGCGCTCATGCGGATCGGTCACGGCGACGTGTCTCCGGCCCTGTGGCGGGAGGTGTTGGGCATTGTGTAGGTCGGGTCGAGTCTTCGAGGCCCGACACCAACCGCCGATGGGTTGTGTCTGTGTCGGGCCTCCCGGCCTTCGGCCGGTTCGACCACGACCTACAAGAGTGAGGGCAGCACCGATGCACCATGACGCTCGCTACGAGATCATCATCTATTGGAGCAAGGCGGACGGGGCCTTCATTGCCGAGGTGCCGGAGTTGCCGGGGTGCATGGCCGACGGCCCGACCTACCGCGAAGCGCTTGCGGCGGCGGAGGTGGTGATCGCCGAGTGGATCGAGACCGCCACCGAACTGGGCCGAGCGATCCCGGAACCGAAAGGCCGATTGATGTTCGCGTGAGTGGGACCGTCGCTCACGCTTCCGGCTCTGACTGAGGAACGTTTTTCATGTGCGGCATCGCGGGGATGATCGACCTGTCTTCGGCGAAGCGGCCCGCGCCGCGCGGGGCGGTCGCGCGGATGGCCCAGGCCATCTACCACCGCGGGCCGGACGAGGACGGCGACCTCGAACGCCCCGGCTTCCACCTCGGCATGAGGCGGCTGTCCATCGTCGGCCTCGCGGACGGGCAGCAGCCGATCACAAACGAGGACCGCACCGTTTGGGTGATGTTCAACGGCGAGTTCTTCGACTACCCGGAGAAACGGAAGGAACTGGAGGCGAAGGGCCATGTCTTCCGCACGTCCACGGATACGGAACTGATTCCGCACCTGTGGGAGGAGTACGGCCCCGGTTTCTGGGATCATTTGAAAGGCCAGTTCGCGCTCTGCCTGTACGACTCCCGCACCGGCGCGTTCGTACTCGGCCGCGACCGCGCCGGCATCTGCCCGCTGTTCTACACCGTGCGGCAGATCGACGGGTCGCCGTGGCTGCTGTTCGGGTCGGAGATGAAGGCGCTGTTCGCGTCCGGGTTCGTGCCGGCGGCGGCCGACCCGACCGGGCTGAACCACGTCTTCACGTTCTTCGCCATGCCCGGCCCGAACACGGTGTTCCAGGGCATATCGAGTGTCGCGCCGGGGCGGTACCTGCACTTCACGCCCGGCGTCGGCTCGGTGGAATCGCAGACGAAGCAGCGGACGTACTGGAAGGTGAGCTACCCGGACCAGGGCGACGAGGTGTATGGTTCGGACGAGAAGAAGGTGGTGGACGAGTTCGAGGCGGTGCTGTGGGGCGCGGTGCAGCGGCGGTTGCGGGCCGACGTGCCGGTGGTGTCGTACCTGAGCGGCGGCGTCGATTCGTCCCTGGTGGTGGCGATGGCGTGCAAGGCGCTCGGCCGGGCCATCCCGACGTTCACCGTCAGCGTGACCGACAAGCGGATGAACGAGATGTCGGAGGCGATGCAGACGGCCAACTACCTCGGCTGCACGCCGGTGGTGGTGGAGTGCGGGCACGCGGAGCTGCGGGCCGATTACCCGGAACTGATTGCCGCCGCCGAGTTCCCGGTCATCGACACCGCCTGCCTTGGCCTGATGCATCTCGCCCGTGAGGTCCACGGCCACGGGTACAAGGTGGCCCTCACCGGCGAAGGGGCCGACGAGTGGCTGGCCGGCTACCCGTGGTTCAAAATCGACCGGCTGACGAAGTTCCTGGAGATGGTTCCGGGGCTGCCGCTTGGCTACGCCCTCCGCACCGCCGCCATGAAGCTCGCCGGCGCACCGACGTACTCGCTCGGCGAGTACAGCTACCCGGAGAAGCTGTTCGGCGGGCGGAACGGCTGGCTCGACGTGTACGGCCTGATGAGCCTGAACAAGCTGCGGTTCTTCACCGGCGACATGCGGAAGGCGGTGCTGGCCGAGTCGGCGTTCGACGCGCTGGAGCTGCCGGCCGAGCTGCGCCGCTGGCACCCGTTCCACCGGCAGATGTACCTGGGCGCGCGGATCATGCTGCCGGGGCACCTGCTGGCGTCGAAGGGCGACCGGGTGGCCATGCACTCGTCGGTCGAGACGCGCTACCCGTTCCTCGACGAGGACGTGATCGACTTCATGGCGAAGCTGCACCCGCGGTGGAAGCTGCGCGGGCTGATGAAGGACAAGTACGTCGAGCGGAAGGTGGCGGAGCGGTGGCTGCCGAAGGAGATCGCGTGGCGGCGGAAGGTGATGTTCCGCGCGCCGATGGACTCGTGGGTGGGGGCCGACGCCGGCACGTGGGTGGATCAGGTGCTGTCGCCGGAATCGATCCGCAAGGCCGGGTACTTCGACGCGGCCGCGGTGGCGACGGCCCGCGAGCGTGTGCCGAGGATGCGGACGCGATCCCCGGCCCGCCAGGGGTTGGAGATGGGCCTGACGGCGGTGACGGCCACGCAGCTGTGGCACCACCAGTACCTCGGCGGCGGGTTGTGCGAATTGCCCACGGCCATCCCGGCATCGGGTAAAATGGCGGCGTAGCCCATTCCAATGAGGTGTGTCGATGGACCCGTTGCAACTGAAGTCGATCATCGGGCGGCGGCCGTTCGCCCCGTTCCGCCTCGTCATGAGCGACGGCCGGCATTACGACGTGCGCCACCCCGAACTGATCGTGGTCGGCCGGACGAGCAGTTCCGTCGGCGTGTTCGACAAGTACGCGGCACCGAAAGAGGACCGCGACCCGGAGTTCGATGTCCTGCTCCCCGACCTCCTCGTGTGGGTGGACAACGACCACATCGCCACGACCATCCCACTCGCCGTGGCGGACCAAGTCGGGGTGCCGGCCGCCGGCTGACTGCTTCCCCGACCACCGGACACCGACCACCGCCAATGTCCTACGCCCTGCAAACCCTGTGGCACGAGAAGGCCCGCTACGCCGCCGGCGTGGGCGCGGTCGCGTTCAGCGCGCTGCTCATCGTGCTCCAGGTGGGGCTGCTGCTGGGGCTGTTCGAGATCACCAGCGTGCCGGTGGACCACACCACGGCCGACATCTGGGTCGGGTCGCAGGACGTGAAGAGCATCGACCTGGGCACGCAGATCACGGCCAACACGCACATGGCCCGGCTGACCGAGAAGAAGGGGCTGGTCGGCCAGCCGGAGTACTTCCTGGCCAACTACGCCAACGTCACCCGGCCGGACGGCGGCATGGAGCGGTGCTTCGTGCTGGGCAGCAGCCTGGACGACGCGGCGTGCGGGGCGGCCAACGTCCTCACCCCCGCCCACCGCGCCGCCCTGACCGAGCCGAACAGCATCGTCATCGACGAGTCCGAAATGAAGCGGATGAACCTGGCCGCCGTCGGCGACGCCATCAGGATCAGCGGCGTCGAGGTGAAGCTGGTCGGCACGGTGGCGGGCATCAAGAGCCTGGCCGCGCCGTGGGTGTTCTGCTCGCACACCACCGCCCGCAAGTTGCTCGCCCTGTTCATCACGCCGGACCACACGACGTACCTGCTGGCGCGGGCCGAGTCGCCGGTGCGGGCGCGGCAGATCGTGGCCGAGCTGACGGCCGAGTACCCGGACATGTCCGCGTTCACCGCCGAGGACTTCAGCTTCAGTTGCCGGTGGTACTGGCTGACGCGGACGAAGGCCGGCCTGGCCATCGGGTACGCGGCGCTGCTGGGGCTGCTCGTCGGCGCGGTCATCACCGCCCAGACGCTGTACTCGGCGACCGTGTCGTCGGCCAAGGAGTTCGCCACCCTGCTGGCCCTCGGCATCCCCCGCCGCAAGATATACTGGATGGTGATGGAGCAGTCGCTGTGGGTCGGGCTGGTCGGCGTCGCCGTCGCGTACCCGATCATCCGCCTGCTCACTTACGCCGTCTCGCACGCCGGCACGCGGGTGGTGCTGCGGTGGGAGATCCTGAGCGGGGCCGCCGCCCTGACCGTGGTCACCGCGCTGCTGTCGGGCCTGTTCGCCCTGCGGTCGGTGCGGAAGATCGAGGTGATGAGCCTGCTGCGGTGAACCGGCGAGGGCACCCACAAGGGGTGCCCCTACGAACGGTTCTTGTAGGGGCACCCCTTGTGGGTGCCCTCGGATGTGGAGACCCGATGCCCTCGGACACCGCCGCCCCCGTCCTCCGCGCCGTCGGCTTGTCCAAGTCGTTCGGCGACGGCGCGCAGCGGCGGTTCGCGCTGCGGGACGTGTCGGTGGACCTCTATCCCGGCCAGCTGGCGCTGTTGATGGGGCCGAGCGGGAGCGGCAAATCGACGCTGCTGGCGGTGCTGTCCGGGCTGCTCCGGCCGGACGACGGGCAGGTGCTGGCCCGCGACTTGGGCCGGACGGTGGACGTGTGGGCGCTGGCCGAATCCGAGCGGGAGAAGTTCCGCCTGCGGCACACCGGGTTCATCTTCCAGGGGTACAACCTGTTCCCGGCCCTGACCGCCGCGCAGCAGTTGGAGATCGTGCTGAAGTGGGGCGTGGGGGAGGACTCGCCGACGGCCGCCCGGCACGCCGCCGACATGCTCCGCTCGCTCGGCCTGGAGCCGCAGCGGGCCAAGAAGCCGGCGCAGCTGTCCGGCGGGGAGAAGCAGCGGGTGGCCATCGGCCGGGCGCTGGTCAAGAACCCGACGTTCATCTTCGCCGACGAACCGACCTCGGCGCTGGACTGGGAGAACGGCCAGCGGGTACTCGAGTTGCTCCGCGCCGCCGCCCGCAGCCGCGGCGCGTCGATCTTCGTCGTCTCGCACGACGACCGCATGAAGCCGTTCGCCGATGTCATCTACCACCTGGACGACGGCCGGTTGGAAATCGTGGACCGACCGGTCGGGCTGGTGCCGGCCGACACCCCGGAGGGCGTTTGATATGGCTGCCATCGTGACCCGTCGGACGGCCCTCCCGTGGGCGCTGGGCGTCGGCATTTTGGCGCTCACCCTGGTCGCCACCAACCGCATGGTCGGCACGGCCGAGGCGCAGTCGCCCGGCGACGGCAAGGGGAAACCGAAGGCCGACGGCGGCCCCGGCGGGCTGACGATCCTCGGCACCGTGGACGCCGTGCCGGGCGTGGTGCGGGTAGACCCGCCGGCCATCGCCGCAGTGCTGACGGTGAAGCAAATCCTCGTCGAGGAGGGCAAGGCGGTGGCCGTCGGCGAGCCGCTCCTCCAGTTCGACGACGAGCTGTTCCGGCACGGGATGGCCCAGGCCGAGGCCGGGGTGATCGCCGCCAAGGCGCAGCTCGCGAAGGCGGACGCCGTCCGCGCGGACCAGGCGCTGCTACTGAAGAAGCAGCAACTCGCCGTCGAGGTCGCCCGCTACAAGTGGGAGAAGGCGAAGGAGGCCCGCGACCGCGGCGCTGAGACGTTCGACCGGGCGCTCGCGTCCGACCGCAACCTGGCCACCGGTGCCCAACTGACCGAGGCCGAGAAGGACCGCCGGCGGAAGGAGAACCAGGACTTGATCAAGGCCGACCTCTTCGTCGAACTGGCGAAGAAGGACGTGGAGAAGGAGGCGATCGATCAGGCCCGATTGATGGCGGCCCCGATCGACGCCGACCCGAACGCGGCCGCCGCCGAGGTGGCCCGACTCACCGCCAAGGTGGCCGAGACGACGGCGATGGTGGCCGCCTGCCGGGTGACGGCGACGGTGGCGGGCACGGTCGAGCAGGTGCTGGCCACGCCGGGCATGCTGTTCGGCCCCGGCACCCGCGTCGCGGCGATGCAGATCGTCCCGGCCGGCGAGCGGATCGTCCGGGCGGAAGTGGACGCCGAGTTCGTCTCCCGCGTGACCGACAAGGCCGGCAAGAAGGTGACGATCACCGACAGCCACCACTTCGGCCACACCTACGAGGGCGTCGTCGTCCGCGTCGGCACCAGCCTGTTGCCCAAGCGGGGTGGCGGCGACCTGCTCGCCGGCCCGCCGGCGAAGGTGCTGGAGTGCCGCATCAAGATCACCGACCCGGCCCCGCCCGGCAAACCGCCGCTCGTGGTGGGCCAACCCGTTCGGGTGGTGTTCGGGCAGTGACCGGAGCTTTGAGCCGAACGCTTCGAGGGGCACCCGCGTGGAACCGGGTGCCGTGGAATGGAATCCGCTCTTCGCACCGGAGGTGCGGATGCCGGTAGCCAGGGGTGACAAGCGAACGAAGTGAGCGGAACCCCTGGAACCCGTCGGGAAACGAATGGAGTCCCGGAGGGGACGACGGAATCCGCCGCCGCTCCGCGGCTTGGTACGTTCTGGCAGCGAACCAGGGGTTCCGTCGCTCCGCTCAGTCACCCCTGGCTACAGGCACTCACCGCTCCGCGGTGCAGGCAGGGAGCGGTTTCGCCGCCGAGCATCATGACCGACCCTGCTCCCACGGCTCACAGCTCTCAGTTCTTCTGCCAGCGCCTCACCCGCCGCGCGCGGAGTTCGTTCCGGTTCGCCTTCCGCACGCTGCCGCGGGCGAAGCGGGACGCGATGGACGCCTTGTACGCCTACATGCGGGCGACCGACGACCTCGCCGACGGCGACGGCCCGCCGGCGTGCAAGCGGGCGGCGCTGTCCGCTTGGCGGGATCGACTGACGGCGGCGCTGAACGGTGTCTACTCCCACCGCATCCACGCCGCGCTGCACCACGCGGTTCGTACCTACGACATCCCTGCCGAATACCTGTCCGAAGTCATCGCCGGTTGCGAAACCGACCTGGCACCGGTTCGTCTCGCGGGCTTCGACGAGCTGAAAACGTACTGCTACCGGGTGGCGTCGGTGGTCGGCTTGGCGTGCGTTCGTATCTGGGGGTTGCAGCCGGGGGCGACCTTCGCCGAGGCCGACCCGCCCGCCACCGCCGCCGGGTACGCCTTCCAACTGACGAACGTCCTCCGCGACCTCGGCGAGGATTGGCAGCGCGGACGGATCTACCTGCCCGCCGACGAACTGGCTCGGTTCGATTCGCCGCCGGAAACGTGGGGCGAACGAAATGGCAACTTCCGCGCGCTGATGCGGTTCCAGTGCGACCGGGCCGACGGGTACTTCCGCGAGGCGGAGAAATTGGCCCCGCTGTTGTCCCGCGACGGCCGCCGCATCTATCGACTGATGTGTTCGGCATACCGCCAGCTGCTCGCGCGGATCGTGGCGGCGGACTTCGACGTGTTCACCAACCGGATGCGACTGAGCCGATGGGCCAAACTGAAACTGGCGGCGCGGGCTTGGCTGCCGCGCCTCGCGTGACCATCGTCGGCGGCGGTCTGGCGGGGTTGGCGGCGGCGGTCGCGCTGGCCCCGCGCGGGTTCGCCGTCACGGTGCTGGAGTCGCGCCCCCGTCTGGGCGGTCGCGCGTCGTCGTTCGCCGACCCGACGACGGGCCAGCTCATCGACGCCTGCCAGCACGTTAGCATGGGCTGTTGCACCAACTTCCACCACTTCTGCGACACGGTCGGCGTCGGCCACCTGCTCGAACCGCAGCCGACGCTGTACTTCCAGACGCCCGACGCGCGGGTGAGCGTCTTCAAGTCCGACCCGTGGCCGGCCCCGTTCCACCTCGGCCGCGCGCTGCTGGGGGCGCACTACCTGACGGCGAGCGAGAAGCTCCGCATCGGCTACGGGCTGCTGCGAATGCTATTGGAGTCGCCGGATGCCGACCCGCCGCTGGAACCGTGGCTGCGGCGGCACAAGCAGACCCGTCGCACCATCGACCGCTTCTGGGGCGTGGTGCTGGTGTCGGCGCTGAACGAGACCGTGGACCGCGTCGGGCTGAAGTACGCCCGCAAGGTGTTCCGCGACGGGTTCATTCGCCACCGCGACGGGTTCACCGTGCGGG
Organism: Fimbriiglobus sp.; assembly: GCA_043745295.1. GTDB lineage: Bacteria > Planctomycetota > Planctomycetia > Gemmatales > Gemmataceae > JALHQU01. Next base: position 11,517 of record JAYTTN010000603.1, read on the forward strand.
TGCCGACGGTGCCGCTGGCGAAGCTGTACGGCGAGGAGCTGCGCGGGTGGCTGGATACGCACGAGGTGACGGTGCGAACGGGGTGTGGGGTGAAGGGAATTGGATTGGCTAGCCCCACTCCCTTCGGTCGCGGCGACGAGTCCGTTGTCGTCGCCGCGACCGAAGGGAGCGTGCGGGTGATCCTCCGCGATGGCTCCGCCGTCCGCTCCGACATCGTCATCCTGGCGGTGCCGTTCGACCGCGTCCTCGACCTGCTGCCGCCGCACCTCGCCGCCAACCCGTTCTTCGCGCGGGCCGCGCGGCTCGCGCCGTCGCCCATCACCAGTGTCCACCTGTGGTACGACCGGCTCGTGCAGGACCGCCCGCACGCGGTGCTGATCGACGGCCTCGGCCAGTGGGTGTTCCATCGCGGCGAGGTCGCGCCCGGCGAGTTCTATGTGCAGGTGGTGGTGAGCGCCGCGCGACCGCTGAAGGGCCTCGGCCGCGAGGAAATCCAGCGGCGGGTCGCGGCGGAACTGGCCCGGTTGAACCCGCGGATCGCCGCCGCGACGTTGCTGCGCGGGAAAGTGGTGACGGAACATTCGGCGACATTCAGCGCGGTGCCGGGTGTGGACGACTTCCGCCCGCCGCAGCGCACGCCGGTGGACGGGCTGTTCCTCGCCGGCGACTGGACGGCCACCGGTTGGCCGGCGACGATGGAAGGGGCCGTCCGCAGCGGCTACCTCGCGGCTGAGGCCGTTCTGGCGAGCGTGGGGCGAAAGGAGAAGCTGTCGCGGCCGGAGTTGGGGTGAGCCACGCCCGACCGCCGAAGCTTGAAATCCCGACGAATGCCGGCCAACAACTAGCGGTGATTGATCCGACGGGCATCGGTCGGGTACGCTCGGTGGTGTGAAATCCGACGCCGCTCGCTTTTCCCGCGCTCCGTTTCGCGGCCCGCCACATCTGATTGAATAGGGCCACCTCCGAGGGCAGCCGTGACCGACACCGACCGACCGCTCGAACGGTACGCCGACTACCTGCGGCTGCTCACCCGGTTGCAGGTGTCCGGGCCGGTGCGGGCGAAGCTGGACGCCTCCGACGTAGTGCAAACGGCCTTGCTTCAAGCGCACGCCCACCGCGACCAGTTCCGCGGCCGCACCGAAGGCGAGTGGCTGGCCTGGCTGCGGACGATCCTGGCCAACGCGCTGACGGCCGAACTCCGCAAGTTCGCCGCCGAGGCCCGCGACGTGACGCGGGAGCAGTCCATCGAGGCCGCGCTGGACCAGTCGTCGGCCCGGCTGGAAGGGATGCTGGCGGCCGGCGAGTCGTCGCCGAGTGAGCGGGCCATGCGGGGCGAGGAGTTGCTGACGCTGGCGTGGGCGATGGCCCAACTGCGGCCGGACGAGCAACTCGCCGTCGAGTTGCACCACCTGAAAGGGCAGTCGGTCGGCGACGTGGCCGAGGCGCTGGGGAAGACGAAACCGGCCGTCGCCGGCCTGCTGTTCCGCGGCCTGAAGCGGCTGCGAGAGCTGATGACGGCGGACGGCGAGATGATCGCGTAGGTCGCGGTCGCAGTTCCCCGGAGGGGAACAAGGCCCGACAGCCGACCACCTGGAAGCCCAACGCTGGTCGGTTGTCGGGCCTCTCCGACCTACGTCCGACCTCACACCCATCACACCGGAGGGGCGAATCATGACCGACCGCAGTTCGCCCGCCGACGCTAAACTGAACGACGTGATCGTCGCGTACCTGGAAGCGGCTGAGGCGGGGTGGGCACCGCCGGCCGAGCAGGTGCTGACCGCGTACCCGGACCTCCGCGCCGACTTGTCCGAGTTCTTCCGCAACCGCGACTCGGTGGAGCGGATCGCCGGGCCGCTGCGGGATGTCGCCCGCGCCGCCGCCGAACTGCCCGCCGGCGAGCCACTCGGCCGGCTCGGCGACTACCAGCTCCTCCGCGAGGTCGGGCGGGGCGGCATGGGCGTGGTGTACGAGGCCGAGCAGATCAGCCTCCGCCGGCGGGTGGCGCTGAAGGTGCTGCCGTTCGCCGCCGCCGTCGATCCCCGCCAGCTCCAGCGGTTCCGCACCGAGGCGCTGGCCGCCGCCCACCTGCAACACGAGCACATCGTGCCGGTGTACGCGGTCGGCACCGAGCGCGGCGTCCACTACTACGCCATGCGGTTCATCGACGGGCAGAGCTTGGCGGCGGTCGTGACCGCGCGGCGCGGGCCGGGCGTGGCGACCGGGATCGACGCGACCATGCCGTACCTGGCGAACGCGGATGTCGAGACGGTGCCGGACACCACCGCACCCGCGCCGGCGTCCGGCACCGCCGGCCGCGAACTCACCGCCCGCCAGTACCCCCGCTGGGTGGCGGAGACCGGCCGGCAGGCGGCAGTCGCGCTCGAACACGCGCACCAGATGGGCGTCGTCCACCGCGACATCAAGCCGGCGAACCTGCTGCTCGACTCCGCCGGCAAACTGTGGGTGGCGGACTTCGGCCTCGCCCAGGTCAGCACCGACGCCGGGCTGACGCTGACCGGCGAAATCCTCGGCACCCTGCGGTACGCCAGCCCGGAACAGGCGCTCGCCAAGCCGGGGCTGATCGACCACCGGTCGGACGTGTACTCGCTCGGCGCGACGCTGTACGAACTGCTGACCCTGCGGCCGATGTTCGACGCGGCCAACCGCCTGTCGCTGCTGCGGCAGATCGCCGACACCGAGCCGGTGCCGCCCCGCGCGGTGGACCGCGCGATCCCGGCGGAACTGGAGACGATCGTCCTGAAGGCGGTGGCGAAGGAGCCGACCGACCGCTACCCGACGGCCGCCGCCTTCGCCGACGACTTGCAGCGGTTCCTCGACCGCCGGCCGATCCTGGCCCGCCGGCCGACGGCGGTGGAGAAGGCGGTGAAGTGGCTCCGCCGGCACCCGGCATACACCGCCGTCGGGCTGTTCGTCCTCGTGCTGACGGCCGTCGGGTTCGGCATCGCCACCGCCCTCATTGCCCGCGAGAAGGGCCGCACCGACGACGCCCTGGCCCGCGAGAAGCAGCGGGCGAACGAGGCCGAGCAGCGGTTCGACCTGGCCCGCAACGCGGCCGACGAGATGATCCGCTTCGCCGACGAGGAACTGGGGTACAATCCGCCCCAGCAGGCCGCCCGCCGCCGGCTGCTGGAAACCGCGCTGGCGTACTACCAGCAGTTCCTCGACCTGCGGAAGGACGACCCGAACGCCACGGCCGACCTGGAAGCGACCCGCGCGCGGGTGTCGGGCGTCCTCGCTGACTTGGCCGTCATGCAGGGGTCGTACCGGCACCTGCTGCTCGGCCGCGCGGACGTCCACGACGACTTGAGGCTGACCGAGGCGAAGCGGCAGCAGTGCCGCGAGTTGCTGGCCCGGTTCACCGACTTCCGGTTCGACCCCGGCGCGGCCTTGTTCCGCATGACCGCCGACGAGCGGTCGCGGAAGATGGTCGAGGAGATCAAGGCGCACGAGGCGGACGTGACCAAGCTGCTGTCGGTCGAGCAACTCAAGCGGCTGGGGCAGATCGGCCTCCAGATGCGCGGGCCGACCGCCTTCCACGAGACGGAAGTGATCGCCGCGCTGAAGTTGACCGCCGACCAGCGCGAGAAACTGCGCAAGCTCGACGACGGCCCGTTCGGCGGGCGGCCGTTCCCGTTCGACTTCGGCGGGCCGAAAGGCCCCGGCGGACCCGGCGGGTTCCCAGGCGGTGGTGGCCCCGGCGGGTTGGGCGGCTTCCCCGGTGGACCCGGAGGTGGGGGTGGAGGGAAAGGGCGCGGCGGCCCGCCGCCGGACGGCTTCTCGCCGGAGGCGATGGCCAAGTGCCTGGCCGTGCTGACCGACGAGCAGAAGGGCATCTGGAAGCAACTGATCGGCCCGGCGTTCACCCCGATGAAGAAGAGGTAAAGAAGGCACTCTTGTTAGCCCGCCGCGCAAGCAAGGGCCAAGCCGCCGTGGCGAGCAGACGGCGACGGTGGCACCGCGTCGCAACACGGCCCTTGCTTGCGCGGCGGGCTAACAAAATCAGTCCCCGAGGGCGACCCGATGCGATCCGCGCTGGCCATCCTGCTATCCGTCCCGCTGTTGGCTTCCGCCACGGAGCCGACTCCGGACGCGATCCGCGCGGCGGTGACGAAGGCCCTCCCCCGGCTATGGGACGGCATCGACGGGCACACCGAGCGGCGGGCCTGCTTCACCTGCCACAACCACGCCGTGCCGCTGGTCGCGCTCGGCATCGCTCGCGATCGCGGCTTCGACGTGGACGCCAAGAAGATGGACGCCCAAACGGAGTTCGCCCTGAAGCACTACGAGGCCATGCGTCAGCCGATCGCGCGGGGAGTTGGCCCCGGTCCGGCCCCCGGCATCAATTTGCCCGTCGGCGGCGGGGTGGACAACACCGGGTACGCCATGTTCACCTTCGCCGGGTTGGGCGTGAAGCGGAACAAGACGACGGAACTGATCGCCGAGTACACGCTCGGCGCGCGGGGCGGGACCGGTGCCTGGGCCACCCCCGCCGGCCGCGCGCCGTCGGAGGCTAGCAGCTTCACGACGACGTACCTGTCGATGCACGCCCTGCGCGAGTACGGCAAGCCGGCCGACGCCGAGAAGCTCGAGGCCCGCGTCACCGCTGCCCGCGAGTGGCTGCTGCGGACCGCCGCCAAGGACACCGAGGACCGCGCCTTCAAGCTGCTCGGCCTGTGGCTGGCCGGCGGCACCGACGCCGAGATCGCCGTCGCACGCAAGGAGCTGCTCGACACGCAACTGCCTGACGGCGGGTTCGCCCAGATCGAGAAGCGGGAGCCGGACGCCTATGCCACCGGGTCGGCGCTGTACGCGCTGCACGTCGGCGGCAAGTTGAAGGCGACCGACCCGGCCTACCGCAAGGGGCTGGCGTTCCTCGTGAAGTCGCAGAAGGACGACGGCACCTGGCACGTGACGACCCGCAGCCGGCCGATCCAGAAGTACTTCGAGACCGGCTTCCCCTACGAAAAGGACCAGTTCATCTCGTGCGCCGGCACCGGCTGGGCGACCGCCGCGCTGGCGCTGAGCCTGCCGGCGAAGTGACGTTCGAGCCGGAAGC
>JAYTTN010000604.1:0-16584 GCA_043745295.1 Fimbriiglobus sp.
CAGCGTAAACTGTGACAACTCGCGGCCTTCCACCGGAGGAGCCGCCATTCCCGAAACCATCATCCGCTAACGGTTTGCGTCGAGCACCCGGAAAACCGACCTTCCCGCTACGGAAGCGAAGCGCGTTCGGTCAACTCGCTCGCGGCCGTCGATAGGCGAACTCCGTTCGCGGGAGGCAACGCCTCCCCGTGTCTGTCGGCCGGCCGTGGCTGCTCAACTGGACCGCTTGCGTCCCGCCCGGCGGAGCGCGGCACGGCCCGTTGCGGTGAGCTGCCTCTTCTGCTGCTTGCTCCGCGGCCTGTCGGGGATCGTCAGGGCGATGTAGCCCAGTTCATCCAGGCGGGCGAGGGCCACGCGCACATTCCCCGTCAACTTGTCGTACCCCAGCTCTCTCGCGATGTCCGACACGGCCCTCGCGCCTCGGCGGAGGACGCGGAGGATACGGAGTTCGGTGTCCGTCAACGATGCCGCATCATGGACCTCAACTTGTACCTCTTCATGGACCTCCGTGATTCGGAACGCCGGGTGGATCGGCAGCTCGACGCAGAAGAACGTGCGTCCGTTGTCCGTCACGAACTGCGGCTCCGGCGACCCGTTCGCCCGCATCGCCTCCCGCATCTTCGGGATGCCGGTGAACCGCCCCTCGGCCAGATCCAGTTCCTTCAGGAACTCGCCGATTCGCCGGTTCCGGTACCGCCGCGACAGGATCCGCTCGCCGCGGAGCGACTCCGGCCGGATCGACGGGTCGGGGCCGGGGTAGCTGTGGACCTCGATGGACCCCGGATTCACCCGCACCTCGATCGGCTCCCGCACGTCGTACCCGCGGTGGTACACCGCGTTCACCACCGCCTCTTCGACCGCCGCGAACGGGTAGTTGAACACCCGCACCGCCTCCGCGCGGCCGGCCACCTTCGTCACCCGCTCGGCGATCACCTCGCCCCGCAGGTGTTGCAGCGCGGCACGGAGTTGCGCGTCGAGCGGCCCCCGGAACACCCGCTCGTCGAGGCGGTCACCCGCCGGCCCGTCGGGGAACCGCACCACCTCGATGCGGGCGGTCGGGAAGAACTTCTCCGGGTCGTCGTGGAAGAACAGCAGGCCGACGTTCCGCGGCTTGAGGAACTCGTCGCTCCCGTCGGCGATGGCCATCCGCCGGCACAGGTCGGCGAACGGCATCTTGCTCGCCGGGGCGTGCAACCCGCTGCCGGCCCGCTTCAGGTACGAGCGGAGGAGCGGCAGTTGCAGGTCGTCCAGGGTGGCGTGGTGGTTCACCCGGTCGTCGTACGGGACGGTGGCGGTGAGCTCGATCAGCTCGCGGAGTTCGGCGTCCTTGGCTTGCACCGAGTTGGCGTACCGGCGGATGTAGTACTGGTACTCCTTGTCCTTGGCGGTCACGTCCTTGGGCACCTTGTACGGGCGGGACTGGCCGCCGGGGCACCACAGCATCGCCACCGTCCGCCCCTCGACCTCCTCGAACCCGAGGATCGGGAAGTACGGCGGTTGGATCAGGTTGCCGTATTGGAGCAGTTCCCGCTGCATGCGGTCGAGTTCGGCGTTCGGGACGCCGGCCGGGGGAAGGACGGGCAAGCCGTCGGCGTCATCGGCGACGCCGACAACGACGTACCCGCCGCCGTAGTTGTGGAAGTCGTTAGCGAACGCGCAGATGGTGCGGAAGATGGCCGGCGGGTTCCACCCCGCCTTAAACTCGATTCGGTCGGACTCCACCTTCTGCCCCTTCAGCAGGTCGGCGAGTGACACGGGGAGGGGGTTCGACTTGGTCATGGGCGTGTGGGATCCTTCGTTGACGGAAGGGTACACGCCGACAGGCACCGAGGTCAAGGACGCCGGCGGAGCGGGAGATGTGGGCCACGAGTCGGGTACGGAATTCGGTACGGAATCGATACCACGCGGCGCAAATCCAGAGTAAACTGTGACAAATCGCGGCCTCCCACCGGACGAGCCGCCATTCCCGAAACCGCTGTTCGCCAACGGCTTGCGTCGAGTACCCCGAAAACCGACGCTCCGACTTCGGAACCGAGGCTCTCGACGAGCCGGATCTGCGCTACGAACAATTCTCTTCCACGAGCGGCGGTGGCGAAGTCCTCCGCTTGCTTGTCGTCAATTTTTGCACACGTCGAATCGCCAAACATCTCAAGATGATGCCATTCCTCTCGCTGGTCTTCGATTCCCGCGTGGTGCCGCTGCCGAGTCTGGCGAGTGTCGAGCGACGGTATTCCGATCACTCGGCCAACTTTGGCCCGAGGTGATAGGGCGGAGATTCCCACCGGGCAGGGTTGGGCAGGGTATTCGGTCGGAACTGTGTAATCCGGGTAGCACGGGGCAGGAAACCGTGTAAAATGCAGGAAGTGTGGAATTTGTAAGTCGCTGTGATGGCTGCTGTTACGGTTTCTGACCCGATCAAGCTCCTGAATGGCATTCAAGAGGTCAGGAGTTCAACTCTCCTCACCTCCACTCGCGGCGGAAGTGCACGAAAGAAACCCCCGCGACACCAGTCGGTGTCGCGGGGGTTTCTCCGTTGGCCTCACGCCTTCTTCGTATCCCCGGCCGGTTCGCCCGCCATGAACTTGTAGGCGAGGCCGGCGGCGATGGCACCGACGATGGGGGCCAGCCAGAACAGCCACAGCTGCCGGATGTGCTCCATGTGTTGGGTGACCAGCGCCGGACCGGTGCTGCGCGCCGGGTTCACCGACGTGTTCGTGACCGGAATGCTGATCAGGTGGATGAGCGTCAGGCCGAGGCCGATGGCGATGGGGGCCATGCCGGCCGGGGCGCGCTTGTCGGTGCTGCCCAGGATGATGATCAGGAACATGAACGTCAGCACCGCCTCGGCGACGAAGCAGGCGGCGACGTCGAACTTCACCTTGCCCGGCGACAGCCCGGCGTACCCGTTGGTGGCGAACTCGCCGGCGACGGCCGGCGCGGCGGTGTCGAAGTTCGGGCCGGGGTAGCCGCCGGCCGCGATCAGGTAAAGCAGCACCGCGCCGAGTAGCCCGCCGGCGACTTGCACGACGATGTACGGGAGCAAGTTCTTCGCCTCGAATCGGCCGGCCACGCACAGCCCGATGCTCACCGCCGGGTTCAGATGGCAGCCGGAGATGTGGCCGATGGCGTAGGCCATCGTCAGCACCGTCAGGCCGAACGCCAGCGACACCCCGACCAGGCCGATGCCGATCGTCAGCGGGGCCTCGGCGTCCTTGTTCACGAAGTAGGTGGCCGCCAGCACCGCGCTGCCGCAGCCGCCGAACACCAGCCAGAACGTGCCGATGGCCTCGGCCATCAGTTTCCGTCCGATCATGGAGAAGTCCTTATCCCCGTGCGGGGATCGTGAGCGCGCGGCGGAAAATCCCGCCGCGATGGGGCGACACGAACCCCCACCCGGTCGATGTCAGGCCGGAATTCCGTGGGGGAAGCGAGTACGCATGGACTTACCGGTTTCGGAGAACGGTGCAAGGCGAATCGTGCGGGTGCGGCAATTGATTTTGGCAGGTTCAGGCGAGCGGGGGCGTCAGCCCCCTGTGTCCGTGGGGATGTCGAACGCAACAGGGGGCTGACGCCCCCCGCTCGCCGACAACAATTGCCGCACCCGAATCGTGCTGCCGAGTTGCTCAGCTTGGGTAGGGGACATCGAATTGCCGCCGGATGCGGGGTCGGGTGCGAGTCGCCGTCGCCCCGTCGGGCCACGTCACGCGCACGTCGTCGACGAACTCCACCGCACCCAACCCGAAGTGCGCGACCGGCTCCATCCGGCAGTCGATGACCCGAATCTGGATCCGCCCGCCGGCGCGGAGTCGAACCACCGCGCCCCGCGCCGGCGCGCCGAAGCGCGTGAGCGGTCGGACGCGGAGCCAGTGGTGATTGCCGGTCGCCACTTTGAACAGGCTCAGCGGCTGTGCGGCCTGCTCGCCGTGAGACAGCAGCAATTCGAGCCGGCCGTCGCCGTCGATGTCCGCCACGGCCGCGCCGGTGCCGTAGCCTCCCGGCTCGGCCGCCGCGCCGACATCCGCGAGTACCCAGTCCAACGGGTGCCGGCTGTCCGGCGAGCGGCGGAAGAGGCGGTTCGGTTCGCCCTGGCAGTGGAAGAACAGCTCCTCGTAGCCGTCGTTGTCGAAGTCGGCGGCGACCGGCGTGTGAACCGCGCCGGGGTAGGCCATTGCCGGCGTCGCCCGGTCGTGGAAGGTGCCGTCCGGCTGGCGGACCAGCAGCCGGTTCGGGCCGTCCCAGTTGGCGACCGCGAGATCGAAATGTCCGTCGTCGTCGGCGTCCAGGCCCGTCACCCCACTCGCGCGTTCGCCGCCGTCGGCCAAGCGGACGGCGGCGGCGATTTCCAGGAACGTGCCGCAACCGGTGTTCCGGTACAGGAAGTTGGCCCCGCCCTCGTTCCCGCAAAATACGTCCGGTCGGTCGGAGGCGAGCGGACCGACCCACAAACCCCTCCCGGCGGTGACGGCGTCAAGACCCAGTGCCGGGGCGAGGTCGGCGAGGTGGCCGTCGGCCGTCCACTCGAGGAACCGCATCGGCGTGCCAGCACCGGCGACGAGGAACCCGTACCGCCCGGAGCCGCGGCGGTCCACGGCGGTCACCGACCGACCGCCGGTCGAATGGCGAACGGCTTGGTCGGCAAGCAGGTCTTGCCAGTGGCCGCCGGCGTCGCGGCGGAACAGGCGATCCGTCTGCCCACCGTTGAGGACGTACAGTTCCTCGACGCCATCGCCGTCCACGTCGGCGGCGGCGGCGGCGACACTCGGTCGGCCGTCGTCGGCCAAGGCACGCGGGGTGCGATCCAGCAGCTCGCCGCCGACCCAGGCGAACACGCGGTTCGGCCCACCATTCCCACACACCACGAATTGCGGAGCGCCGGAACCGAGCAAGTCCGCCACCGCTACCCCGGAGCAGGGGACGGGCGGGTTGAGGCGGAGGCGGCCACTCCAATCGGAAAACATGGCGAATGTCACCCTGCGCGGCGGTCGAGACCCTCTATTCTTAGCCACTGTCGTGCGCGCTCGAGACGGAAACGGCACCGGGAGGTTTCGACACATGCTCCAAATCACACTGACAGTGCCGGGGGAGTTCGCCGCGCGGCAAGTGGACGGGCCGAGCCGGTCCGGGGCCAAAGGCGAGGCGGTGGTCCGGGTGCGGCGGATCGGTGTCTGCGGGACCGACCTTCACGCCTTCGCCGGCCGACAGCCGTTCTTCACGTACCCGCGTGTGCTGGGGCACGAACTCGGCGTCGAGATCGAATCGGTCGCGCCCGGCGATCACGGGCTGAAGGCCGGCGACCGCTGCGCCGTCGAGCCGTACTACAACTGCGGACGGTGCCCGCCGTGCCGCCGAGGGCGGACCAACTGTTGCGAATCGCTGCAAGTCCTCGGCGTGCACATCGACGGCGGGATGCGGGAGCGGCTGGCCGTGCCGGTCGCCCGGCTGCACAAGTCGGCGACGTTGACGTTCGACCAACTGGCCCTGGTGGAGTCGCTGAGCATCGGCCGGCACGCCGTGGGGCGGGCGAAACTCGCCGGCGGCGCGTCGGTCTTGGTGATCGGGGCCGGACCGATCGGCCTGGCCGTGACGCAGTTCGCGGTGGCGGCCGGCACGACCGTGACGGTCCTGGAACGCAACCCCCTTCGCGCCGCCTTCGCCAACCGGTTCGGGGCGGCGGGCGTGGAGTCGGCCGGCGGGAAGCTGTTCGACTTCGTGTTCGACGCCACCGGCAGCAAGGCGGCGATGGAGGCGAGCTTCGAGCGGGTGGCGTTCGGCGGCACCCTGGTGTTCGTCGGGCTGATCCAGGACCGGGTGTCGTTCGACGACCCGCTGTTCCACCGCCGCGAGATGACCGTGCTGGCCAGCCGCAACAGCGCCGCCGCCTTCCCGCCGATCATCGCCGACATCGAAGCCGGGCGGCTGGACACGACGCCGTGGATCACCCACCGGCTGGCGCTGGCCGACGTGCCGGCCGAATTCCCCCTGCTCCCGCCCGACCCGACGCTCATCAAGGCCATGATCGAGGCGTAGAATGCCGGACGCACCCCGTAGTGGCTCCCATTGCCGAGACCAAAAACCGGGGGAAGTGAGCGACTCCCTCGCCGCCTCTTCTTCTTTCTGCCGTCGGCCCTCGCGGTACACCCGGCCGACGTCCGACAGGTGATCCCGCCGCGCCCGCGGGTCGCGCGGCAGCGGCGGGCGGTTGACGGCGGCGACCACGGCAAATTCCTCACGGGTGCGGGTGTCCACACCAGCATACGCACGGCATGAACAAATGTCAAATCCGCCCCGCCCTTTTCCCGCCGACTCCGGGAGGGGTTGAGGGCCGAACCCTCGCCGCCGGTTCGCCGGAATCCGAGCGACGAACCCGCCACGCTGATCTCGCGCGACGCGCGGCCAGAAATGAACCCGGCACCCGACGACCGTCCCTCACTTCGCGCGACGCTCCCCGAAACGCCTACACGCCCGACGGGGCAGGTGCCGCGCCGGGTTCGGCGAGCCTTTCGGACGCCACCCAAGCGTCGTAAGCCTCTTTGCGACGGCGCTGAATGTCCGCACATATCGCCGCCACCGACCCGGCCCCATACACGCCATCGACGTGGGCCTCGACGGTGGCGTTGTAGCCGGCCGCGAACGAGGACGACGAGGCATCGGTCAAGCAGCTCGGCACGATCAACTCGACGCCGAATCGCGCCTGGAGCGTCCGCGCCAAGTCGTCGCCCCATGCCCCGCGGGTGCCGTACCGGAGCCGGGGCAGGCCGGCGGCGATGTCGCGCTCGGCCTCCGCGACGCCTGCCTGGTAAGCCGCCTCGACGCGCTCCATCGGTGTCTCCTACTGCTGCCGAACTCGGAATTCCCCTGCGGATCGGCCGGCTCACTGCGGCAGGTTCGGCGGGATCTCGACCGGCACGCCGTGCTGGCGGAATTGCTCGGCGATCTCCGGCAAGGCCTCCCGCATGATGTCCCCGAGGGGCACGCGCTCTTGCTTCCCCGATTTGAAGGCGCAATCGAAGTAGTAGCTGTACGTCTTTCCGCGCCGCCCCGTCTTCTCCTCGACCACGAGGCGGACCAGATTCAGTTCGTCGTAGCGGATTTGGTGGATGACCGGACTCCACCAGAACCCGTGTCGGGAGTAGAAGCCCTCCCGACTCACGACGACCCGGTCCAGATACAGGCCGGGGGCGATCGCCCCGGCTAAGATGGGGCCTCCGGCCGCCAGCAGGATGCCCCAGAACCGCTGCTTCCGGACGAACAGCAAGACGCCCACCGGCAGGGCGACCAGGCCGCCGACGGCGACGAGCAGGGGCACCCACGGCTCGAACGAGAACGACAGGCCGCCGTCGTCCGACACCTTCCGGTAGCAGCCCGAAATGACGCTGCAACACAGTCCGGCCAAGACGCAACACAGCTGTTTCTTCTTCACGGAGCGGCCTCTCTTGTGGTTCCGCCGCCGGAACGCCTCGCTCGGCGGCAAAGCGACAACACTTATTAATGGAGTCCCAGAACCGGATCAAGCCCCGCCGGGTTCGGCGTGTCGGGCGCTCAACTGTCGAACGCGGAATTCTCCGGCGGATCGGCCGGCTCGAACCGGCCCTCCTCACCCCGGCGCGGCGGCGCGGGGGAGCGTCACCCGGAAGGTGGACCCCACGTCCACCCGGCTCGTCACCTCCACCCCGCCGAGCATGGCCTGCGCCAGGTGCTTGACGATGGCCAGCCCCAGGCCGGTGCCGCCCATCCCCCGGCTGCGGGCCTTGTCCACCCGGTAGAACCGCTCGAACACGCGCGGCTGGTCCCGCTCCGGGATGCCCAGGCCGGTGTCCTCGACCTCCAGCAGCACCGCCGACTCGTCCGCCTTCCACCGCACCGTGATGCGGCCGTCGGCGGGCGTGTACTTGATGGCGTTGTCCACCAAGTTGTCCAGGATTTGCGCCAGCCCCTCCTCGTCCGCCCACACGGCCAGCGCCGGCGAGCTGCCGGCCAGTGCCACCCCGTCGAGCGTTTGCCCCTTGGCCTCGGCGCGGGTGCGATGGCGGTCCAGGCAGGCGTGGACGGCGTCCTCCACGACCACCGCCTCGAACGCCAGCCCGTTCTCCGCCGACTCGATGCGGGCCAGGCTGAGCAGGTCCTCGATGAGCATCTGCTGGCGGTCGGCCTGCTCGGCGATCTCGCTCAGGAAGTTGCCGCGAATGGCGGCGTCCTCGACGGCCCCGTCCATCAGCACTTCGACGCTCGACTTGATGTTCGCCAGCGGCGTCTTCAACTCGTGCGACACGTTGGCCACGAAGTCCTGCCGCATCCGCTCCAGCCGCCGCAGGTCGGTGGTGTCGTGCAGCACCATCACCGCGCCGGGCGAGTCCGGCCCCGGCAGGCGGGACACGTACACGGCGATGACCTTCTCGGCGCTGCCCCGCCAGTCGAGTTCCTGCCGCTGCGGCTCGCCGGTGGCCAGCGCCCGCTCGACGATCTCCCGCACCGCCCGCTGGCGGGTGACTTCCCACAGCTTGCGGCCGACGGCCAGGGCCGGGGTGAAGTCGAGGAGCTGGCCGGCGCGGTCGTTGGCGAACAGCACCCGCTGCTGGGGGTCGATGGCCACCACCCCTTCGACCATGCCGGACAGGATGGCCCGTAGTTGCTCGCGGTCGCGGGCCAGTTGCTCGAAGGTGGCGGCCAGCCGGTCGGTCATGCCGTTGAACGTGCGGGCCAGGTCGGTCAGCTCGCCGGCCCCGGCGACGGGGAACTTGTGGGCGAAGTCGCCGTGGGCGATGCGGCGGGTGCCGTCGGTCAGCTCCTTCAGCGGGCGGGTCAGGCGGCGGGCCAACAGGTACGCCGGCAGGACGGCCAGCCCGGTGACGGCGACGGCGGCGGCGGTCACGTCGCGGGCCAGATCGAAGAACAGCGCCGGCCCGTCGGCCCGACGGAGGACGACCAGCCCGACGGCGGCCACCGCCAGCAGCACCAGCACCAGGTATGTGACGAACAGGCGGAGGAACATTTTGTCCAGGAGGCAGGAGGCAGTCAGGAAGCAGTCAGGAAGCAGTCAGGAAGCAGGAGGCAGGAGGCAGGAGGCAGGAGGCAGGAGGCAGGAGGCAGGAGGCAGGAGGCAGGAGGCAGGAGGCAGGAGGCAGGAGGCAGGAGGCAGAAGACAGTCAGGAAGCAGGAAACGGGTGCCGGTGTCGGATCACGGACGCGGGAGCAAGAACGGCGTCGGGTTGAGGAGCATCGCGCCGAGCATCCGACCGATTTCCGCGCAGGTGCCGGTCAGTTCCCGGTGTTCGTCCGCGGTCAGATACCCGCAGGCGAACGCGAAATCCAGCGAGGTGTCCGATTCGCCGTTCTCCCCGTCGCAGTCGGTCAATTTGTTGATGAAGTGGGCCTCGTACCGCCGCTTCGCCCACGCCTCGCGGAGGTTCATGGCGATGGAGCGGGAGGAGCGGCGGATTTGATCGACCAAGCCGTACCGCTCTTCCTTCGGCCACCGCGCGCTGACGCGGAAGATGGCCATCGCGAAGTCGAACGCCTTTTGGTAGACGATCAACTCCTTCGCGGATCGCACGGCCATGAAAGCCTCCCAAACAGGGTCGTACCAACCGCTGGATTCTCTCCTGTTCTCCGCTTCCTGCCTCCTGTTCTCCGCCTCCTGCTTCCTGCCTCCTGACTGTCTTCTGCCTCTTGCCTCCTGACTGTCTTCTGCCTCCTGCCTCCTGACTGTCTTCTGCCTCCTGCCTCCTGACTGTCTTCTGCTTCCTGACTGCCTCCTGACTGTCTTCTGCCTCCTGCCTCCTGACTGCCTCCTGACTGTCTTCTGCCTCCTGTCAATCCGCTCGCGCGGCGGCGACGACCCGCTTGCCGGCCAGCAATCGGATGCCGACGTTCACCAGCATGACCACCGACAGCAGCACCACCGTCGCGCCCCAGGCCTGCTCGCGGAGGTCGGCCTTGTCGGAGCGGGAGTAGTTGTAGATGTACCCCGGCAGGAACGGCGTGTCGTTGGCCAGCGAGGTCGGCCAGCGGTCGAACTGGCCGGCCGCCCACAGCAGCGGGGCCGTCTCGCCGGCGATGCGGCCGACGGCCAGGAAGATGCCGGTGACGACGGCCGGCAGCGCGGCGGGCAGGATGACCCGCAGGGTCGTCTGCATCCGGTTCGCGCCGAGCGCGTAGCTGGCCTGCCGCAGCGAGTCGGGCACCAGCTTCATCGCCTCCTCCGCCGACCGCACCACCACCGGGATCATCATGATCGCCAGGGCCACCGCGCCGGCCCACGCCGACGGCTTCAGCGGCAGGTCGGTGCCGCGCAGCCACGGGTACGCCGGGGCCACCAGCACGACGTACACGAACAGGCCGATGACGATGGACGGCACCCCGCCGAGCAGCTCGGTGACGAACCGCACCGCCGTCGCCGTCCGGGAGTTCCGCGACTCGGCCAGGTAGACCGCCGCCGCCAGCCCGACGGGCACCGCCAGCAGGGTCGCCAGCAGCACCATGACGGCGCTGCCGAGCATGGCGTGGCCGAGGCCGCCGCGCCGCACCGGGTCGCCGAAGTCGTCCGTCGGGTACTCGGCCGCGCCCGCCTTCCACTCCTTGTACTGGGCGAACTGGTCCTCGGTCAACTCCGGCCGCGCCCGCTCGGCGAACAGGTTGCCGTCGATGGCGGCCACCCCCCGCGCGGCGATCAGGCCGAGGATGAGGAACAGCGGCACGACGGTGATCAGGAAGCCGGCCGACAGCACTCCCGTCATGGCCGCGTTCCAGAAGCGGGCGTGCGTCACCGGCGGCGGGCCGGGCGGCGGCGGAGTCGGCAGTTCGGGCTTGTCGGCGGACCGGCTGGCGTCGGCCCCGTCGCCCGCGCCCCCCTTCGGCGGGCGGGTCAGGCGGGTGAGCAGCATCCGGCCGAAGATGTTGAACGCCGCCGTCACCGCCATCAGCACCAGGGCCAGGGAGATCAGCGCCGCCCGCACCTGCGGGTCGTCGGCCTCGTTCAAGGAGTTGGCCAGCTTGCTGGCGATGGTGTTGCCGGAGGCGTAGATCGACACGTCGATGATCGGCAGGTTGCCGATCAGCATGGTGACGGCCATCGTCTCGCCGAGCGCGCGGCCGAGGGCCAGGAATGCGGCGGCGATGATGCCCGGCCGGGCGGTCGGCAGCACCACCTTCCAGACGGTCTGCCAGCGGGTCGCGCCGAGGGCCAGTGCCCCCTCCCGCGACGACCGCGGCACCGACTGGCACACGTCCAGGCTGATGGCCGTGATGTACGGCAGGATCATGATCGCCAGGATGACGCCGGCGGCCAGGATGCCGTTGCCGCCGGTGTTCGGCCCGCCGAGCAGGTCGAACAGCTTCTGGAGCTGCGGGGCGAGGAAGAACAGCCCCCAGAACCCGTACACGACGCTGGGGATGGCCGCCAGCAGTTCGATGAGGAACGCGCCGGCCTTGCGGAGCCACGGCGGGGCGATCTCGGACAGGAACGCCGCCGCCGCCACGCCGAACGGCACGGCCAGCAGCATGGCGATGACCGACGTGGCCACGGTGCCGTACACGAACGCCAGCGCGCCGAACCGCTGCGGCTCGCCGTCGCGCGGCTTGGGCACCCAACTGGCGGACGTGAACAGGCCGTTCGACCCGGCCTCCCGCAGCGCCGGCCACGACTGCACCACCAGCACCCCGACCAGGCCGAGGACGACGGCCAGGATGAGCAGCCCGGCCGACCGAGTGGCGAGGGCGAACAGCGCCTCCGGCCACCGGGCGGGCGGGCGGACGGGTGCGGCGGACGGGGTCATGGGGGGCCTGGATGGCGGGTCGGCTGAGTGCGTCAGGACGAACGGGATCAACTGCGAGCGGTGACACGCCGACTCTTCACGCCGGAGGCGTGAAGGCAAGCTTCTTTCCCTGAAGTCGCGGCGGGTACCGCTCGCCTGCCGACTACTGCGCGAACTCGACCGCGGCCAGCTTGTCCGCCACCTGCTTCTGGAGGTCGGCCGGCAGCGGGGCGAAGTTCCGCATCTTGGCCATCTTCTGGCCGCCGTCGGAGGTCGCCCACTTCAGGAACGCGACCACCGCCTTGCCCTTGTCCCCGGCCTGCTTCCGGTACAGCAGGGCGTAGCTCATGCCGGCGATCGGGTACGACTTGTCGCCGGCCGCGTCGGTCAGGCTGTACGTCAGCTCGTTCAGCGAGAACGGCTCCTCCGTCTGCTTCACCCCCAGCGTGGCGGCGGCGGCGGCGGTGATGCCGTCCAGGTCGGCCAGGATGTCCTTGCCGGCCTTGTTCCGCACGCTCCCGAACTGCGCCTTGGTGTCCAGCGCGTAGGTCAGCTCGACGTACCCGATGGCCCCGACCGACCGGCCGACGTGCCCGGCCACGCCGTCACTCTTCGGCTGGCGGGTGCCCACCCCTCGGGGCCACGTCGGCTCGTTGCTCGGCTTGCCGATCTCCCGGCGGAACTCCGGGCTGGCCTTGCACAGGTAGTCGGCGAAGATGAACGTGGTGCCGCTGGGGTCGTCCCGGTACACCGGCTGGAGTTTCAGGTCGGGCAGGGCGACGCCGGGGTTCAGCGCCTTCAACTTCGGGTCGTTCCAGTTGGCGATCTTGCCGAGGAAGATGTCGGCCAGCACCGGCCCGGTGAACGCCAGCGGCTTGTCCACGCCGGGCACGTTGTACAGCGGCACCACCGCGCCCATGACCAGCGGCACGTGCACCACCTCGCCGCCCTTCTCCCTAGCGGCGGCGAGCTGCTTGGCGTTCATCGGCGCGTCCGAGCAGCCGAAGTCGGCCTCCCTGTTCGTCATCGCGTTCACGCCGCCGCCGGACCCGATCCCGACGTAGCTGATCCGCACCTGGTCCTCGGTCTTGTCGGCGTACTTCTCGGTCCAGAACTTCATGATCGGCTCGACGAACGTGGCCCCCCGGGCGCGGAGTTCTGCCGGCGGCGAGGCCGGGTTGCCGGATGTCGGTTTGTCGCCCCCGCACCCGGACAGGAACGCGGCGACGACCACCGAGGGGAGGATTGCGGGGCGCATGGGGCGGACCTCCGGGGAACCGGCGACGACTTCAGCACCGGGAATGCTAGGGATGGGTGCGGCCGGGGACACCGCCGCCGGCGAGAAGGTTGTGTGAAGGCGGGCCGATCAGTCCGCGAACGGGCCGAGGATCGGGAGCAGGTATTCCCGCGTCTGCGTCTCCCCGGCCGGCCCGGTCGCCTTCACCGTGAATCGTAGCATTCCCTCGACCAACCCGTCCGGCACCGCCCACCGCACCGTCCCGTCGGCGACGGTCATCCCCGGCGGGCCGTCCGCCAGTTCGAGCGCCCATTTCCCGTTCGCCCACAGTTCCGGCGCGAAGGCGAATGGCCGCCCGCGGACGGCGTGGGGCGGGTAGCCGACCAGGGCACACCGGTTGCCGCCTTTGACGGCCCAGGCCGCCTTCACATCCACCCGGTGGACGGCCACCGCCGTACCGGCGTCGTTCACCGCCGCGACCGCGCCGACTTGCGGCACCAGCCACGCCCGCGACTGGATCGGCAGCGGCCGGCGGTCCAGGTACGGCTGGCCCTTTACGGCGGGCTTCAGCGGCCGCGGCCAGTCCAGACCGGGGAGCTTTGGCAGGTCCGCCAACACGCCGTCACGGCCGGTCGCGTGCAGACTGACGGCAGTCAGTTCGAGCGGGTCGCCGGTCTTCGTCTGGACGACGGCCTGGGTGCTGAGGTGCCACGGCCCGTCGGCGGCGGGGATGGTGTTCCGGCCGGCGGGTTGGCCGGAGAGGAACGGGTGTCCCGCCAGGCGGTCGGGCGGGTACGGGACGTTGGCGAACACCGTCCCGTCCTGCCCGACCTTGAGGTGCCAGTAGTCCGTCCCGCCCAGGAACGCGACCCGCATCTCCGCGCCGGCGAACGCCACCACCTCCTGAGGGGTGACCGCCCGCCCGCCGTCGGCGGTGACGGCGAACGGGGAGGCGTAATTCTCTCGGGGGTTGACCGCGATGGCGGTCGGACGGAGCTTGGCCCCGTCCAACTTCACCACCGGAACGCGGGTGCCGTCCTGGTGAACGAGATACAGAGAGGCGTACTCGACGACTTTGTGCGTCGGCGAACGGACGCCGAGGAAGAGCGGGCCGTCGGTGGCGTGGCCGGTCTCCAGGTGGGTGGCGCGGCCCGCCACGACCTCGGCCGACCCCGCCTCGCGGACGGCCAGCACGCCCGCCTCGAACGCGCCCAGCGACCAGCGGGTGACGGCCAGCGTGTCCGGGTGGACGGCGTAGGCGAACGTCCGCCCGCCGGCGATCAGGGTGTCGGCCGTCGGCAGCGGCAGCCGCTTCACCAGCGCCCCGCGGACCAGGTCCACCACCGCCATTTCCTTCGAGGCCGGCAGCCGCAGCAGGACGAACCGGCCGGCCCCGGCGAGGCACCAGCGGTCGGCCGCGGACGGCAACGCCACGGCCGTCCCGTCCGCGGCGGTCGTCGGCGCGAGCGGCGGCGGGTCGGCCGGCTTCGCCGGCCAATCGGTCGGCGGGGCTGCCGTCTTGGCCACGGGATTGAACACCGTCGCGTCCGGCGGCGGCTCCTCGACCACCCGCACGCCCAGCTTGAACGTCGTCGCGCCGGCCCCCGACCGGACGGTCAGGTCGAACGGCACCCAGCCCGGCTTGGCGTCGGCCGGCACGTCCCACGTCACGGACCCATCTGTCACGGTCAACCCCGGCGGACCGGCGGCGGCGAGTTCGCACTTCCCGTCCGCCGGCAGCGGCGTCGGGGCGTACCGCCACGGTTTGCCCCTCACCGCCGGCGGCGGGCCGGCCGCGAGTACCGGTCGGCCCGCCGCGCGGACGACATCCGGCGTGCGGACGCGGTGAACGGACACGCGGCGGCACTCGGGGTCGTGGATCGCCACGAGCGCCTCGGCCTGGGGGACGTACTGCACCCGCAGGGCGAGCTGGTCTTGAGTCATCTGCCACGCGAACGGCTGGTCGCGCGGCGGGTGCGGGACGAACGCGCCCGCCGTCTCCGGGCCGTGCAGCGGGGCGACGGTGTAGCCCCGCGCGCCGCCGGCGGGCCAGTGGTCCCCCTTCCGCCACCCGGCCAGCACCTTCCACGGGCCGGAGGCGGCGGGCACGGCCGCGGACGCCGTGGCGTTCGTGCCCACCCCGGCCAGGTCGGTTCGGAACTGGCCGGTCGCGGTGAACAGGACATCACCGGCCCCGAAGTGCGGCGGCTTGGCGTACTCGAAGTTCGGCGGCGGCGGCATTGCGTCCAGCCACGTCAGCCGGCGGTCGGTGACGGACGCGACGGCTTGGCTGCCGGGCTTCCGGCGGTGGTACCCGCCGGTCCACGCGATCAGCCGCCCGTCCGGGGACAGTCGGGCCGACGGGATGTAGGCGGGTTGCGGTCGCCCCTGGGTGTCGGTGCGGTTCTCGTTCGCCCCGGTGTTCAACCCCTCCGTGGCGTCTTCCAGATGCAGTTCCTTCAGGGTGTCTCCGCGGAGGAGGGCGTAGCCGGGCGTGTTCTGTCCGACCCCGACCCCGCCTACGTATAGCGGGCCATCGGTCAGGTGGCCCATCGCCAGCGCCGTCGGTTCGCCGCCGACCGGGCACGGCCCCTCGAACTCCTTCTCCCACGTCGCCAGGTCCCACCGCTGAAGCGACTTCGTGTCGGGCTGGTAGACGAACAGCTTGTTCATCCCGGCGGCGAACGGCGCGGCGGCGGTCGTCAGCGGGATGGTCTTGACCAGCTTCGCCGCACTCACGTCCAGCACCACCAACTGCTTGGCGGTGGCGATGCGGTAGATGACGAACCGCCCGCCGCCGCCCAGGCCGGCCGCGTCGGCCGAACCCGGCAGCGTCAGCTCGACGGCTTCCAGAATGGGCGGCGGGGTGATCGCCATCACCCGCGTCGGCATCTGGACGACCGACCGCAGGTCCGCCGGCTCGCGGGGCGGCAGCACCGGCGGCGGCGGGACGAACGCGGTGCCGTCGTCCACCTCCGTACCCGGCCAGAAGCGGAACGCCAGCACGACCGCCGCCAGCAGTACGGCCGCGCCGACGGCCACGTACATCGCCCCCCGGCCGGACCGGGGCGGCGCGACCGTGCTGGTGTCCCCCAGCCGGAACCCGGTGCGCAATTCCGCGACCCGTTTGGCCCGTTTCGGCCGGTCGTCCGCGATTTCCGCCGGCACGGGCACCTCGAACAACTCGCCGCAGCGGTCGCATTGCTCCCACTCACCGACGGTCTCCGGGCGCAGGCGGATGGCGGCGCGGCAGGACGGGCAGGGGATCGTCGGCGGCATGGCGAGGGCCTCTCGGTGCGCGGGTGGGTCATCAGCAGGTGGTGCCGAACTGGCGGTCGCCGGCGTCGCCCAGGCCGGGCATGATGTAGCCCTTCTCGTTGAGCTGGCGGTCGAGCGCTGCGCAGTGGATCTCGACGTCCGGATGCGCTTGCTGCACGGCTCGTACGCCCTCGGGTGCGGCGATGAGGTTGATGAGCTTGATGCGGACCGGCTGGACCGCGCCCCAGCGCTTGAGGACATCGATGGCGGCCGTGGCGCTGCCGCCGGTCGCGAGCATCGGATCGAGGATCAGGCACAGGTCCACGCTGGCCGAGGTCG